>NZ_JBMDJR010000010.1:0-306903 GCF_057809295.1 Pseudomonas sp. FG35
AGCACGACCTTGCCAAGGTCGGGGTCGCGAGTTCGAGTCTCGTTTCCCGCTCCAAATTCACAAAAACGCCGCTCAGTAATGAGCGGCGTTTTTGTTTGTGCATTTTTTGTCAGGCACTAGAAAAGGACCTCGCGGTCCTTTTTTTGTGGGCCCGCCAATCTGGCGGGCCCGACACGCGATCAGAGCTTCGGCAGCTGCCCGATGCGTCCCATCATTTCGGTGACGATCTGCAGGTCCAGCAGGAACTGGTCAACGGTCTTGAACTCGCCGTCGGTGTGACCGGTGTACTTGACCTCAGGTCGTGCCAGGCCGAACTGCACACCGTTGGGCAGTTCATGCACCGAGGTGGCGCCGGCCGAGGTACCGAATTCGTGTTTCATGCCCAGGTTTTCGGTGGCCACGGCCAGCAGCGCCTTGACCCATTCGCCTTCCGGGTTGCGATACATCGGTTCGGCAATCGAGTAGTCGAAGTTCACTGCGACATGGTTTTTCTTGCTCCAGGCCGCGAGTTTGTCGGCGATTTCTGTTTTGAGCACTTCCGGCGACTTGCCCTTCGGCACGCGCAGGTTGACCGCGAGTTTGAAGGTTTTGTCGTCCATGCCGACGTAGGTCAGGGACGTGGTCAGCGGCCCCATGAAGCTATCCGCGAACCCGACACCCAGCTTGCCGCCCTTGTAATCCAGGCCCCAGTTGTCGGCGGCGTAGTGCGCAGCGTCGGTGATGTGGTTGTGCTTGAAGGCGATCTTGCCGTCCACGCTGTGGATGAAATCGAGCATGCGAGCGACCGGGTTGACGCCGGACTCTGGCTCGGACGAGTGCGCGGAAACACCGGTGACGGTAAGTTTGACGTCTTTGCCATCGACCTTGGCGTTCACTTCAAAATCGCCGCCATTGCGCTTGGCGTATTCGGTGCCGGCCTTTTGCAGGCTGGCCGCCAGGTCGGCGGGTTTGTCGGTCACCAGCGTGACGACCGAAACCGAAGGGATCTGGTTGGTCGCCAGGCCACCGGTCATCGAGATGAGTTCTGCGCCTTTGCCCTCGGCTTTGCGCTTGGCGAACTTGGCCATGACCGTGCCGTAGCCTTTCTCGGCAATCACTACCGGGTAGCCACCGTCCAGTGCCAGGTTGTACTCCGGCGTTGGGTTGCGTTCGAAGTAGTAAGGAATCGCGTCGCCGGTGGTTTCTTCGGTGGTGTCTACCAGCAGTTTGAAATTGCGCGCCAGTGGCAGCTTCTCTTCCTTGATCACCTTCATGGCATACAGCGTCACGACGATGCCGTTTTTATCGTCCTCGGTGCCGCGGCCGTACATGCGGTCGCCGATCAGCGTGACCTTGAACGGATCAAGTTTGGTGCCGTCCTTCAGCACCCAGTTCTCCGGCGTTACCGGCACCACGTCGGCGTGAGCATGAATGCCGACTACGTCCTTGCCGCTGCCGTCGAGGGAGATTTCGTAGACGCGGTTGTCGATGTTGCGGTAGTTCAGGCCGAAAGACTCGGCCAGATCCTTGATCTTGCCGGCGATCTTGATGAATTCGGGATTGTCGTGCTGGTCGACACCGTCCTTGCGGAAGGTCGGGATTTCCACCAGTTCACGCAGGGTTTCCAGCGCAGCTTTGCCGTACTTCAAGCGTGTGTAGAGGCCGAGCAGGCGATGGATTTCGTTCTGCTGTTCGGCGGTCAGCGTCTTGTTGTCGAGGAAAGCGCTGATGGCTGGGCGCAGTTCGTCGGCCTTGCTCAGGTCGTTCTTGGCCAGATCACCGAGAAACGCTCTGAAGTCACTGACCTTTGCCTCATTGAATGTCTTGAGGATGGTCGCGCTCTGCTGCTCGGTAAGGTTCGCGTGGGCTGGCAGTGTCACGGACGAAAGGCTGGCCAGGATCAGCGTCGACGCGGCCAGTTGCTTGAGTGAAAAGTCCATTGCTATGGGCATTCCTTTGCAGGCAGTGAGTAGGAAGTGTCTGATCGATGCGTCAGACGGTTTCGCAAACTAACACCACCCGCAAGTGATAGGGGAGCCCCCGAAGTGGGATGCGTCGCACAGAAATGCAAAAGCGGCGCAGAATCGAAAAAAGCCCGTCCGGTCTGTCTGGATCGGGCTTCTCCGATCAACCTGCTTACATCGACAACACCAGGCGCCCGGCAAACAGGATCAGAATCACCCCCATGCTGCGCTCGAACCAGTGGCCCATGCGCATGAACAGCACGCGCACTTTGCTGCTGGAAAAGAACAGCGCGACGATCACGAACCACAACGCATTCACCCCGCACATCCACAACCCGTACAGCGCCTGAATTTGCAGCGGCGTGCTGGCGCTGATGATCGTGGTGAATATCGCCAGGAAAAACAGCGTGGCCTTGGGGTTGGTGGCGTTGGTCAGGAAACCGGTGGAAAACGCCTTGAACAGCGATTGCTCGACCAGTGGTTCGTCGCTGGTCTTTTCGCCCTCCAGTGCCGTCTTGGGTTTGCTGCGGATCAGGCTGACGCCCAGGTAAAGAATGTAAGCGCCGCCGATCACTTTGGCGACAGTCAGCAGCCAGGGCGTGGTGTGCATCAAGGCTCCAACGCCCAACAGGGTGTACAGCACGTGCACGGAAATTCCCGCGCCGATGCCCAGTGCCGTGCAGATGCCGACCAAGCGGCCGAAGCGCACACTCTGGCGTATGGTCACGGCGAAGTCCGGTCCGGGAGCGACCACGGCCAGAAAGTGGATGGTGGCCAGCGCCAGAAACTCGCCCAGGTAATTCGATGTCATTTCAGCTCCAGAAAGTCAGGGGTGAAGCATTGCCGCGATAGCCGACAAAAAACGAAAGGCTCAAGCGCGGATCGGCCACGCCCGGCGTGACCGAGTGCATGCGACGCGAATTGAACATGATGAAATCCCCCGGTTCCGGGCGTACTTCGAGGGCCGGCGGGCCGAGCAGCGCCGGGTCGATGCCGTAGCTGTCGCCGCGCATCTCGTCGAAGCGGTCCGGCGAGATGTCGTCTTCCCACATCTGCAACGCGCCGCCTTCGGTCGGCATGTTGAGGTAGACGTTGCAGGCGAATTGCGCCTCCAGACTACGGGCCTGAAAACTCTCCGGCGCGTCCTTGGCGAAGATGTCGTGGTGGGCCAGGAAGCACACGCCCGGTTTCACCACCCGGGACAACCCGACGTACATCTTGCGACCGTAGAGGTTTTCCAGGTGGGCGCCCGCCGGCCAGGATTCGTCGAGCATGCAGCGCAGGGTGTCGACCGGCGACGAGTAGGGCGCGCAGCGGTTACGCAGTTCGGCGATGTTGCGGGTGGCGCGCTCGAAGTAGTCTTCGATCAGCAGCGGCTGGTTTTCCGCCTCGTAGAACGCCATGCCGATGCGACCGATGCTGGGCGCGTTGATGTAGCCCTCGAAGCCGGGCGCGAGGATCTTGTCGCCAATCTGGATCGCCTGCGCCTGGGGCAGAAAGCCCTTGACGCGGATGGCGAGGACTTCTTCGTTGGCCAGTTTTTTTATGCACGTCTCATCGAGACGCTCGACGTCAAGCATCATGGTTTCAGGTCCATCTATCGAATAGTCAACGGAACCGGCGAACGCGGTTCCCCCGGCGTCGGACGCTGCATCTGGCAGCGCCCGAAATCCTCAATCCACGCTGTAGTGGACGGACAACGTGCCTTTCTTCTGCGAAAGGGACGCGATCGTGACTGTGCCCAGATCCTTCAGGCTGCGTACATGGGTGCCACCGCAGCCATAGGCTGGCAGTTCACCGAAACCGATTTCCCGTGCGCCTTCGCGCAGGGACGTCAGGCGTGGCAGATCGTGTTCGATCCATTGCCCGATGCCGTATTGAACGACTTGTGCATCGACTTCCTGAGCCGAATCTCCGGGCTTGAATTGCACCCGGCCCTCGTCCGGCCAGTGATGGGCCTTGATCGGCATCCAGCCCATGGCCTGGACAAAGTGGCCGATCAAATGCCCGGCAGAGTGCATGCGGGTGTTGAAGCGGCGGCGTTCTTCGTCGACGCGAATCTGGGTCATGCCCAGTGGCACCGGTTGATCGACGAAATGAATGATCCGGTCCGGTTCCTGAACGACGCGCAGAACCTGGCTGTCGCCAATCCAGCCGGTATCACAGGGTTGGCCACCGCCCTGGGGATGAAAAAGTGTGGCGCGCAACACAACGGCGAATTCGTTCTCTTGGGGCGTGCAGTCGAGGACTTCCACATTGGCCTTGAGGTCATCACTATGGAAAAAGAGGCGAAGCGTCATATTCCATGCCCTTATTAAAGTTTCTTTTTTAATTATATGAATCGTGCAATAACGTGATAATCCGTTCAAACATCAAAGGACTGTTGCGCTGTGAGCATAAATCTTCCACTGCCGCTGCTCGGTGAAATGGCGATTTTCGTCAAGGTCGTAGAGACCGGAAGCTTCTCCGAAGCCGCTCGCCAATTGGGCTCATCGCCATCGGCAGTCAGCCGCAGCATTTCCCGGCTGGAGAAGGCGCTGGCCACGCGGCTGCTGCAACGCACCACGCGCAAACTGCGCTTGAGCGATGGCGGGGAAGAGGTGTTCAAACGCTGTCAGGAAATGGTCAGCGCGGCGAAGTCGGTGATGGAGATCAGCGGCCAGTTCACCCACGAAGCCGAGGGGCTGGTGCGGGTCAGCGTGCCGAAAGCGGTTGGGCGCTTCGTGATTCATCCGCACATGCCGGAGTTTCTGCGGCGCTATCCGAAGGTCGACGTGGAGCTGTTGCTGGAGGACCGCCAGGTCGATCTTATCGACGACCATGTCGACCTGGCCATTCGCATCACGGACCGTCCACCGGCTGGACTGGTGGGACGACAACTGTTGACCATCGACCATTTGCTCTGCGCGACGCCGCAGTATCTGGCCGAACACGGGACGCCGACTCATCCCCATGACTTGCTTAACCACAGTTGCATTTACCTGGGCGAAACCCCGAGCGATGCGCGCTGGAAATTCAAGAAAGGCACGAAAGCCGTCACTGTCGGCGTGCGCGGGCGGTATGCCGCCAATCACACCGGCGTGCGTCTGGGTGCGGTGTTGCAGCACATCGGTATCGGCAGCCTGCCGTATTTCACCGCGCGTTATGCGCTTGAGCAGGGGCTGATCGTGCAGGTGCTGCCGGAATGGACATTCCTGGCCTCGTACCACGGCGGATTGTGGTTGCTGCACTCGCCGACGCGCTATCTGCCGCCGAAGCTGCGGGTGTTCATTGACTATCTGGTGGAGTGCCTGGAGAAAGAGCCGACCCTGAGCAAACCGGGAAAGTCTGGCGGTGCAAAACCGTTGGCCGAGTACGAATTGCCCGAGAGTGAAGGGTTGCTTTGACCTGATAAAAAAAGGCCCGCATGGATCACCGTGCGGGCCTTTTTTTATCGGGCGAAAATCAGTGCTTGCTGTCCTGGGCGGACATCGCCAGCAGCTGTTTTTCCTGGTTCCAGTCGAACGGCTCGTCGTTCTGTTCGGCTTCGTAGCGGCGTTCTTCCAGCGCCTGATACATGTCGATTTCTTCGTCGGAAAGGTAATGCAGGCAGTCGCCGGCGAAGAACCACAGCAGATCCCGCGGGATCAGGTGGGCAATTTGCGGGTAACGGGTAATCACTTGAGTCAGGATGTCCTGGCCCAGGTATTGGCTTTCGATCGGCTCGATCGGCAGGGATGCCAGCAGTTCGTCGAAACGCTCCAGGAACAGGGCATGGCTTTCTTCGGGAACCTGATCGGCCTCACCTACGGCGACCAGGATACTGCGCAGGTGGTCGAGCAAAACCAGATGATCGGCAACGACGTTGGACACGAGATAAGTCCTCAAGAGCAAAACGGGCGCGGGAGTATAAAGCCCCTGCGCCCGTTTTTCACTGATTGAAGGGATCAGCGGATTTTGCCGTCCGCCGGTTTCAGTTGCTCCTTGTCGAAATCATCGACATCGATCACCTTGCGCCGCGCCGCTTCGGCATCACGCAGGGTCTGGGCTTCCACGGCCTGCAACACCCCGGCCTCCAGTGCGGCATCGATGGCGTGTTCGCCGGCAACCGGTTTGACCTGACCGCTCTTGAGCGACGTGTGCAGCTTTTTGTGCAGCGGTTGCGCAGCGTTCAACTGATCGCAGGCGTGTTGCAGAGCACCGACCGCATCGTCGGCCGATTGCGGGCGATAGCAGCCGGCAAGCAGTTCTTCCAGCGCCGGATCGCCCTTGGCCCGGCCGATGACCGCAGCCACTTCGGCGCCGAGTCTGTCCGACGGGCCTTTGTGACGGCGACCGAACGGGAACACGATCACGCGCAGCAGGCAGCCAAAGACTCGGTTCGGGAAGTTGGTCAGCAGTTCATCCAGCGCTTTTTCCGACTGGCCGAGGCTTTCTTCCATGGCCCATCGGAACAGCGGTTCCATGTACGCCGGGGAATCGAGGTCGTGGTAACGCTTGAGCGCCGCCGAGGCCAGATACAGGTTGCTCAGCACATCACCTAGACGCGCCGACAAACGCTCGCGCCGTTTCAGCTCGCCACCCAGCAGCATCATGCTCAGGTCGGCGAGCATGGCAAACGCGGCAGCCTGACGGTTGAGAGCGCGGAAGTAACCTTGGCTGAGCTTGTCTCCCGGTGCATGTTCGAAATGACCGAAGCCGAGGTTCAGCATCAGCGTGCTGGCGGCGTTGCTCACGGCAAATCCGATGTGCTTGAGCAGCAGGCCATCGAATTCCTTGAGCGCCTGGTCCTTGTCCTCGCGTCCGGCGAGGGCCATTTCCTTGAGCACGAACGGATGGCAGCGGATGGCGCCCTGGCCGAAGATCATCAGGTTGCGCGAAAGAATGTTCGCGCCTTCCACGGTGATGAAGATCGGCGCGCCGTTCCAGCTGCGGCCCAGGTAGTTGTTCGGGCCCATGATGATCGCCTTGCCGCCGTGCACGTCCATGGCGTGGCTGATGCACTCGCGACCGCGTTCGGTGAGGTGATATTTGAGGATCGCCGACAGCACAGAAGGTTTCTCGCCCAGATCCACCGCATTGGCAGTCAGCATTCGTGCGGCGTCCATCATCCAGGCGTTGCCGCCGATCCGCGCCATGGCTTCCTGAATGCCTTCGAACGCTGACAGTGGCACGTTGAACTGCTCGCGAATCTGCGCGTATTGCCCGGTCACCAGACTGGTGAACTTGGCCGCGCCGGTACCCACTGCCGGCAGCGAGATCGAACGCCCGACCGACAGGCAGTTCATCAGCATCATCCAGCCTTTGCCGAGCATGTCCTGGCCGCCGATGAGGTAGTCCAGCGGGATGAACACGTTCTTGCCGGAGTTGGGGCCGTTCATGAACGCGGCGCCCAGCGGCAGGTGGCGGCGACCGATTTCCACGCCGGGAGTATCGGTCGGGATCAGCGCGAGGCTGATGCCGAGGTCTTCTTTGTCGCCGAGCAGGTGATCCGGGTCATAGGCCTTGAAGGCCAGGCCGAGCAAGGTCGCGACCGGGCCGAGGGTGATGTAGCGTTTTTCCCAGTTCAGGCGCAGGCCGAGGGTTTCCTGGCCTTCCCATACGCCTTTGCAGATGATCCCGGTGTCGGGCATGGCGCCCGCGTCTGAACCGGCGAGCGGGCCGGTCAGCGCAAAGCACGGAATATCGTCGCCCCGGGCCAGCCGTGGCAGGTAATGATTGCGTTGTTCGTCGGTGCCGTAATGCAGCAGCAGTTCGGCCGGGCCGAGGGAGTTGGGCACCATCACGGTGGAGGCGAGGTCGCCGCTGCGGGTCGCCAGTTTCATCGCCACCTGGGAGTGGGCGTAGGCGGAAAAACCCTTGCCGCCGAACTCCTTGGGAATGATCAGGGCGAAGAAACCGTGTTCCTTGATGTGGGTCCAGGCTTCGGCCGGCAAGTCCATCGACTGGCCGATCTGCCAGTCGGTGACCATCGCGCAGAGTTCTTCGGTCGGGCCGTCGATGAACGCCTGTTCCTCTTCGCTCAGTTGCACCTTGGGATAGGACAGCAGCTTGTCCCAGTCCGGGCGGCCGCTGAACAGTTCGCCGTCCCACCACACCGTGCCGGCGTCGATCGCGTCGCGTTCGGTCTGCGACATCGGTGGCAGGGTTTTCTGGAACCAGCTGAACAGCGGCGCGGTAAAGTGTTTGCGGCGCAGGTCAGGCAACAGCAGCGGGACGGCCACCAGGGCCAGCACGACCCAGAAAATCAGCAGCAACCAGCCCGGTGCGTGGCTGAAAATCCCCATCGCCAACAGGTAAGCGGCGACGATACCCAGTGCCGGCAGCGGGGCGATGCGCCGGTGGGCCAGATACGCCACGCCGACGATCAGAACCAGTATCCACAACAACAGCATATTTAATCCTCCGTGAACCAGGGCGAACCGACCCTCCAGAGCTTAGACGGCATCTGCAAAACGGGGCGGTCAGAGCAAGGTGATTGAAATCGTGGGAAACCCCGGATGTCTTTTGTAGGTTCGGTGGGCAACACGCGTGGGAAATCGTTCGCAGCTTCCGCGTCTTTACGTGCATGTTTGGCCGAAACGTCGTTATCTCTGTGCTGAACCTCTCGCTAGACTCGGGGCTCAATCAGGAGAATGTCGTCATGCACGAGTATCTGAGCCCCGGCCGCTTCATCGATAGTGACCACCCCTCGGTGGTGGAGTTCGCCGAGCAGCACCGTGGTGCCAGTCGCGATCCGCTCGCGCAGGCGATCAGTCTTTATTACGCGGTGCGCGAGGCGGTGCGTTACAACATGTACACCTTCAGCCGCGACCCGCAGACCTTGCGTGGCAGTTTCGCGCTGGCGGCGGGTGAGAGTTATTGCGTGCCCAAGGCCACGTTGCTCGCCGGTTGCGCGCGCCATTGCGGGATCCCCGCGCGCATCGGTCTGGCGGATGTGAAAAATCATCTGTCGACGCCGCGTCTGCTTGAACTGCTGAGAAGCGAAGTGTTCGCCATGCATGGTTATACTGAGCTGTTTCTCAATGATCGCTGGGTGAAAGCCACCCCCGCGTTCAACCAGAAGCTCTGCGAAATGTTCAACGTTGCACCGCTGGAATTCGACGGCATGAACGACAGCGTTTTCCACCCGTACAACAGCGATGGCGCGCTGCTGATGGAGTACCTCGTCGATCACGGCCAGTTCGCTGATGTACCGGAATCTTTTTTCTTCGAACATCTGCAGAAATGTTATCCGCACCTGTTCAACGATCAGCAGACGCCCCTGTCCAGTGACATGCGCGGTGATGTCGGCCGCTTCTGATCCGGCGTATGCTGCCTGCCCATTTACTGGAAAAGAGGCGGACATGCTGAAGATCTGGGGTCGCAAGAATTCGTCGAATGTCAGAAAACCGTTGTGGGCGGCCGAAGAGCTCGGGCTGGCCTACGAGGCCATCGATGCCGGTGGCGCGTTTGGTGTGGTCGACACGCCGGAGTATCGGGCGATGAACCCGAACGGGCGGGTGCCGGTGATTCAGGACGACGGTTTCGTGTTGTGGGAATCGAATGCCATCGTGCGTTACCTGCTGGCAAAACATGCGGCCGATACCTCGTGGTACCCGGCGGATCCGCAGACCCGCGCCACCGCCGACAAGTGGATGGACTGGACGACTTCCAGTTTCGCAGGGCCGTTTCGCACGGTGTTCTGGGGCGTTTTGCGTACCCCGGCAGACAAGCAGGACTGGCCGGCAATCCATGCGGCGATCAAGGAGTGCGACAGCTTGCTGGCGATGGCCGATCAGGCGCTGAAGCACCAGCCGTATCTGTCCGGGAGTGAAATCGGCATGGGCGATATCCCGCTCGGCAGTTTCATTTATGCCTGGTTCGAGATGCCGATCGAGCGCGCGCCACAGCCCAATCTCGAAGCCTGGTACGCGCGGTTGAAGCAGCGTCCGGCGTATCAGAAAGCCGTCATGACCGCGTTGACTTAATACCTACTATCGACACACTTGACTGTACTTGTGCGGCGACGGCAAGCACCATTGCGCTCGAGCGCTGCGGTTGTCTTCCTCGCCGCCGGCTTTTTATCAGTCCTTTTTTCCTTACTGGGTGCGTAAATCCGATATGAGTTCCGCTCTGTCCATCCGGCAGCTAACCAAAACCTACGGCAACGGGTTCCAGGCCTTGAGTGGTATCGATCTGGACGTCGCCGAAGGTGACTTCTTCGCCTTGCTCGGCCCCAACGGCGCCGGCAAATCCACGACCATCGGCATTCTCTCGACCCTGGTCAACAAGACCAGCGGCACCGTGAACATCTTCGGCCACGACCTGGACAAGAACCCGGCGGCGCTCAAGCGCTCCATCGGTGTGGTGCCCCAGGAATTCAACTTCAACCAGTTCGAAAAGACTTTCGACATCGTCGTGACCCAGGCGGGTTACTACGGCATTCCGGCGAAGGTCGCCAAGGAACGCGCCGAGCAATACCTGACCCAGCTCGGTCTTTGGGACAAGCGCGATGTGCCGTCGCGTTCGCTGTCCGGCGGCATGAAGCGTCGCTTGATGATCGCGCGGGCGCTGGTGCATGAACCGCGTCTGTTGATCCTCGATGAACCGACCGCCGGCGTCGACATCGAACTGCGTCGCTCGATGTGGACGTTCCTCACAGAACTGAACCAGAAAGGCATCACCATCATCCTCACCACGCACTACCTGGAAGAGGCTGAGCAGCTGTGCCGCAACATCGGCATCATCGACCACGGCACCATTGTCGAGAACACCAGCATGCGTCAGCTGCTCGGCCAGTTGCATGTGGAGACCTTCCTGCTGGACCTGAAGAACGACCTGAGCGCCGCGCCGCAACTGGCGGGCTACCCGGCGCGTCTGCTGGACGGCCACACCCTGGAAGTCCAGGTCGACAAGTCCGTGGGCATTACCGCGCTGTTCGGCCAACTGGCCCTGCAGAATATCGAAGTGCTGAGCCTGCGCAATAAAACCAATCGCCTCGAGGAGCTGTTCGTGTCCCTGGTGGAGAAAAATCTGTCGAAGGTGGCGGTATGAGTTCCGAGCTGCACCCCAACCTCGTTGCCCTCAACACCATCGTTTACCGCGAAGTCAGACGCTTCACCCGGATCTGGCCGCAGACCCTGCTGCCGCCGGCGATCACCATGGTCCTGTACTTCGTGATCTTCGGTAACCTGATCGGCCGGCAGATCGGCGACATGGGTGGCTTCACCTACATGGAGTACATCGTGCCGGGTCTGATCATGATGTCGGTGATCACCAACTCCTACGGCAACGTAGTCTCGAGTTTCTTCGGCAGCAAGTTCCAGCGCTCCATCGAAGAACTGATGGTGTCGCCGGTGTCGCCGCACACGATCCTGATCGGTTACACGATCGGTGGCGTCTTGCGAGGTCTGATGGTGGGTGTGATCGTGACGATCCTGTCGCTGTTCTTCACCCATTTGCAGGTGCACCATCTCGGTGTGACGGTGCTGGTGGTGGTGCTGACGGCGACGATCTTCTCGCTGCTGGGCTTCATCAACGCGGTGTTTGCGCGCAACTTCGATGACATCTCGATCATCCCGACCTTCGTGCTGACCCCGCTGACCTACCTTGGTGGCGTGTTCTACTCGATCACCTTGCTGCCGCCGTTCTGGCAGACCGTGTCGCTGGCCAACCCGGTGCTGCACATGGTCAACGCCTTCCGTTACGGCATCCTCGGTGTGTCGGACATCCGCATCGGTATCGCGATCACTTTCATGCTGGTGGCGACCGTGGCGCTGTATTTCGGTTGCGCACGGCTGCTGGTGAGCGGGCGCGGAATGCGTACCTGATTTCTTCAATGCTGAATGCAAAACGGCCTCCCACAGTGGAGGCCGTTTTGCATTCAGCGCATGCGACTTTTCTTGCGCCGCGCCCATTGCCGGGCCACCCACCAGCGCCAGTACAGCATCACCAGACAGTAGGCGAGGGCGCCCAGTGCCAGCCCGACCACCACAGAACCCAGCAGGAACGGTTGCCACACGGTCGAGAGCTCGCCGCTGATCCATTCCCAGGTCAATTCGTCTGGGAGCGTGCGGGCGGGCACATCCATCAGCCAGGCCCCGGCCTGATACGTGCAGAAGAACACCGCCGGCATGGTGATCGGATTGGTCAGCCAGACCAGACTGACGGCAATCGGCATGTTGCCGCGCACCATGATCGCGAGGACGGCGGCCACCAGCATTTGCGCGGGAATCGGCAGGAACGCGGCGAACAGGCCAACGGCCATGGCGCGGGCCACCGAGTGACGGTTGAGGTGCCAGAGGTTCGGGTCATGCAGCAACGTACCGAGAAAGCGTAAGGATTTGTGTTCCCTGATGCTCGTCGGGTCGGGCATGTAACGTTTGAATAAGCGCCGGGGCATAAGGCTTCTCGGTCGGTTAAGGCGGCAAGTATGTCTGGATTCTACGAACCGCCCATTCAGACTTTGTGACAATTGATAACGACGCCCTTGCCCCGCAACCGCTATGCCTGAGGGTGGGACTCTCAAGGACGGGCTTATGCGCACAGGGATGATGGCGCTGGCGGTCGGTCTGCTGGCTCCGGTTTTTTTACCGGCCTTGCCGCCGGTCGGGTTATTGCTGCTGTTGCCGTGGGTGGCGCTGATGCTGCTGCCGTTTCGCAGCTATCCACTGGCTTTTTTACTGCTTGGATTCACATGGGCGAGTTTCAACGCGCAGTTGGCGTTGAATGATCGACTGCCTTCCCGGCTGGATGGAGAAACACGCTGGGTGGAAGGACGGGTCGTCGGCTTGCCGCAGAATGCCGAGGGCGTCGTGCGCTTCGAACTGGCCGATGCGCGCTCGCGTCACGAGAAACTGCCGTCGCTGATGCGTCTGGCGTGGTACGCCGGGCCTGAGATCAAAAGTGGCGAACGCTGGCGACTGGCGGTCAAGCTCAAGCGTCCCGGCGGCCTGCTCAATCCGGATGCGTTCGATTACGAAGCCTGGCTGCTGGCGCAGCGCATCGGTGCCACCGGGACGGTGAAAGATGGCCAGCGTCTGGCGCCGGCGCAGTGGGCCTGGCGCGACAGTATTCGCCAGCGCCTGCTTGCGGTGGATGCCCAGGGACGTAACGGCGCCCTGGCTGCGTTGGTCCTCGGTGATGGTTCGGGTCTCGGCCGCGAAGACTGGCAGATATTGCAGGACACCGGCACCGTGCATCTGCTGGTGATTTCCGGTCAGCACATCGGGCTGTTGGCTGCGTTGATGTATGCGCTGGTCGTCGGGCTGGCGCGGGTCGGGATCTGGCCGTTGCGTTGGCCCTGGCTGCCCTGGGCGTGTGGTCTGGCGTTCGCGGCGGCGCTGGGTTACGGACTGCTGGCCGGGTTCGACGTGCCGGTACGGCGAGCCTGCGTGATGGTTGCGCTGGTGCTGTTGTGGCGTTTGCGCTTCCGCCACCTCGGTGCATGGTGGCCATTGCTGTTGGCGTTCGACGGCGTGTTGCTGATGGATCCGCTGGCCAGCCTGCGCCCGGGGTTGTGGCTGTCGTTCGTGGCGGTGGCTGTGTTGATCTTCACCTTCGGCGGCCGTCTGGGGCCGTGGCGCTGGTGGCAGACCTGGACGCGCGCGCAGTGGCTGATCGCGATTGGTTTGTGCCCGGTGCTGCTGGCGCTGAGCCTGCCGATCAGTCTCAGCGGGCCGCTGGCCAATCTGCTGGCGGTGCCATGCGTCAGTTTTGCGGTGCTGCCGCCAGCGTTGCTGGGCACATTGCTGCTGCCGATCCCTTATGTCGGGGAAGGGCTGCTGTGGCTGGCGGGCGGACTGATCGATGGATTGTTCCGGGCGCTGGCCCTGATTGCCGGACGCTGGCCGGCGTGGGTTGCAGAATCGATGCCGGGCTGGATCGTGGCGCTGGGTTGCATCGGTGCAGTGCTGTTATTGCTGCCCCGGGGCGTTCCTTTGCGCCCGCTGGGCTGGCCGTTGCTGCTGGTGCTGGCATTTCCGCCCCGGGAGCGACTGGCCGAAGGCGTGGCGGATGTCTGGCAGCTTGATGTTGGCCAAGGGCTGGCGATTCTGATCCGCACGCGCCATCACGCCTTGCTGTACGACAGCGGCCCGCGCTTCGGCGATTTCGATGTCGGCGAGCGGGTGGTGTTGCCAGCCCTGCACAAGTTGGGCGTCGAGCGACTCGACCTGATGCTGCTCAGCCATGCCGATGCCGATCACGCGGGTGGCGCACTCGCCGTAGCGAAAGGATTGCCGGTCAGTCGGGTCATCAGCGGCGATCCGTCGGGGCTAGCCGAAGCGCTGAACGCCGAGGCTTGTGAAAGTGGTCGGCAATGGCAGTGGGACGGCGTGGCCTTTCATCTATGGCAGTGGACCGACGCCCATGACAGCAACCAGCGTTCCTGCGTGTTGCAGATCGAAGCCAATGGCGAACGGTTGCTGCTGAGCGGTGACATCGACAGCGCCGCCGAACGGGACCTGCTCAACAGCGCACTGGCAGTTCATACCCAATGGCTACAAGCCCCCCACCATGGCAGCCGCAGTTCTTCGTCGATGGCCTTGCTCAAGGCTTTGCAGCCACAGGCCGTGCTGATTTCCCGAGGGCAGGGCAATTCGTTCGGCCACCCGCACCCGACGGTCATCGCCCGCTACCGCAAACAGGGCATACAAATCCATGACAGCGCCGAGCAGGGTGCCATTCATCTGCAACTGGGGCGGTTTCAGCCGGCCCGGTCGATGCGTCAACAACGCCGGTTCTGGCGCGACCCGCCGTTGCCGGGGGCGGAGTACCGTTGAGCACGGTCGTCGGGGCGACGAGTCTTTATCGCGAACCGGTATGGTAAAATGGCGCACTTTTTCGAGGGGGCTGTCACTGTGTGGGAATTGGTCAAATCCGGCGGCTGGATGATGTTGCCGATCATTCTGAGTTCCATCGCCGCCATGGCGATCGTCGCCGAGCGCCTGTGGACCCTGCGCGCCAGTCGCGTCACCCCGGAGCATCTGCTGGGTCAGGTCTGGGTCTGGATCAAGGACAAGCAGCTCAACAAGGAAAAACTCAAGGAATTGCGCGCCAACTCGCCGCTGGGTGAAATCCTCGCCGCGGGCCTCGCCAACTCCAAGCATGGTCGAGAGATCATGAAAGAGTGCATTGAAGAAGCCGCCGCCCGGGTCATCCACGAGCTGGAACGCTACGTCAACGCGCTGGGCACCATCGCTGCCATGTCGCCGCTGCTGGGTCTGCTGGGTACGGTGCTGGGCATGATCGACATCTTCAGTGCCTTCACCGGCGCCGGCATGACCACCAACGCTTCGGTCCTGGCCGGCGGTATTTCCAAGGCCCTGATCACCACCGCAGCGGGCCTGATGGTCGGTATTCCGGCGGTGTTCTTCCACCGTTTCCTGCAACGCCGCATCGATGAACTGGTGGTGGGCATGGAACAGGAAGCGATCAAACTGGTGGAAGTGGTGCAGGGCGACCGTGACGTCGATCTGGCCGGGGGCAAAGCGTGAAATTCCGTCGCAAGCCCCGGGAAACCATCGACATCAACCTCGCGTCGCTGATTGACGTGGTGTTCATCCTGTTGCTGTTTTTCGTCGTGACCACCACCTTCACCCGCGAAACCCAGTTGCGCGTCGATCTGCCGGAAGCGGTCAGCGGTTCGCCGGCCGAGGATCAGCAGGTCAAGCAACTGGACGTGGCCATCAGCGCCGAAGGCGTGTTCTCGGTGAACAACAAGATTCTGCCGAAGAACGATCTGGCGACCCTGATGGAAGCCATGCAGAAAGAAGCCAACGGCGACACCAACATGCCGTTGTCAATCAGTGCTGACGGCAAGACTCAGCACCAATCCGTGATCACCGCCATGGACGCGGCCGGCAAGCTCGGTTTCAGCCATCTGCGCATGACCACGGTCGAGGCGGCGCCCAAATCCTGATGGCCATGTCCGATCGTCTGCTCGCCGCGTGGTACCAAGGGCACCCGGCCCTGACGCTGTTGCGGCCGCTGGAGTGGCTGTACCGCCGCGTCGTGGCCGGCAAGCGTCAGCGTTTTCTCGACGGCGAAGGTGAGATCTATCAGTCACCGGTGCCGGTGATCGTGGTTGGCAATATCACCGTTGGCGGCACCGGCAAGACGCCGATGATCCTGTGGTTGATCGAGCACTGCCGACGCCACGGGCTGCGGGTCGGTGTGGTCAGTCGTGGTTACGGCGCCAAACCGGCGCAACTGCCATGGCGAGTCCAAGCCGATCAGACTGCCGACATCGCCGGCGACGAACCACTGCTGATCGTGCAGCGCACCGGCGTACCGCTGATGATCGACCCCGATCGCAGCGCCGCCGTCAGAGCCCTGCTGGACAGCGAGCCGCTGGACCTGATCCTGTCCGATGACGGCATGCAGCATTACCGCCTCGCGCGGGATCTGGAACTGGTGCTGATCGACGCCGCCCGAGGGCTTGGCAACCGGCGCTGTCTGCCCGCCGGCCCCCTGCGCGAACCGGCAGAGCGCCTGCAAAGCGTTGACGGTGTGCTGTTCAACGGCGCCCTTGAGGACCGCGACGGCGGATTCGCTTTCCGCCTCAAGCCGTCGGCGCTGGTCAATCTGCGCAGCGGCGAACGCCGGCCGCTCGATCATTTTCCGCCCGGTCAGGCCGTGCACGCGGTAGCCGGGATCGGCAATCCGCAACGTTTCTTCAATACCCTCGAAGCGCTAGACTGGCGGCCTGTGCCCCACGCGTTTGCCGACCACGCCGAATACAGCGTGCAGGCCTTGAGTTTCACGCCGTCATTGCCAGTGGTGATGACTGAGAAGGACGCGGTGAAGTGCCGTGCCTTCGCCGCCGACGACTGGTGGTATCTGACGGTCGATGCCGTGCCGTCGCCGGCCTTCGTGGCCTGGTTCGACACGCAGTTGATGCGCCTGTTGCCGGATCGTCTTTTGCCTTAATCCGTTTTTATCCAGGGAATGTTCATGGACACCAAATTGCTCGATATCCTCGCCTGCCCGGTCTGCAAAGGCCCGCTCAAACTCAGCGCCGACAAGACCGAACTGATCAGCAAGGGCGCCGGTCTGGCGTACCCGATCCGCGACGGCATCCCGGTCATGCTGGAAAGCGAAGCCCGTACCCTGACCACCGACGAGCGTCTGGATAAATGACCACCGCCTTCACCGTTGTCATCCCGTCGCGTTACGCCTCGACCCGCCTGCCGGGCAAGCCGCTGCTGGACATCGCCGGCAAGCCGATGATCCAGCACGTCTGGGAGCAGGCGAGCAAAAGCAGCGCCAGCCGTGTGGTGGTGGCGACCGACGATGCGCGGATTGTCGAGGCCTGCAAGGCCTTCGGCGCCGAAGTGGTGCTGACCCGTGAAGATCACAACTCCGGCACCGATCGTCTGGCTGAAGTGGCTGCCAAGCTGGGTCTGGAGCCGGATGCCATCGTGGTCAACGTGCAGGGTGACGAACCGCTGATCCCGCCGAGCGTGATCGATCAGGTCGCCGCCAACCTCGCGGCCCACACCGAAGCGCGCATGGCCACCTTGGCCGAGCCGATCGAAGACGTGGAAACCTTGTTCAACCCGAACGTGGTCAAGGTCGTCAGCGACCTCAACGGTCTGGCGCTGACCTTCAGTCGCGCGACCCTGCCATGGGCTCGCGATGCGTTCGCCAAGCGCCGCGACGTGCTGCCGGAAGGCGTACCGTATCGTCGCCACATCGGCATCTATGCCTACCGCGCCGGTTTCCTTCAGGACTTTGTGAGCTGGGGCCCGTGCTGGCTGGAAAACACCGAATCCCTCGAACAACTGCGTGCCCTGTGGCACGGCGTGCGGATTCATGTGGCTGACGCGTTGATCGCGCCGCCGACCGGGGTCGACACCGCCGAAGACCTCGAGCGCGTCCGTCGCCTGCTGGAGGCCTGATGCGCGTTCTGTTCGTGTGCCTGGGCAACATCTGCCGTTCGCCCACCGCCGAAGGCGTGTTGCGCCACAAGTTGCGCGAAGCGGGGCTGGCGGATCAGGTCGAAGTGGCCTCCGCCGGCACCGGTGACTGGCACGTCGGCAATCCGCCGGACAAGCGCAGTCAGGCTGCGGCCAAGCTGCGCGGTTATGACCTGTCGGCGCAACGCGCGCAGCAGGTCAGCCGCGCCGATTTCGCCAGTTACGACCTGATCCTCGCCATGGACAACAGCAACCTGCGCAACCTCAAGGCCTTGCAACCGTCCACCGGCAAGGCCGAGCTGGACCTGTTTCTGCGCCGCTATGCAGGCGTGGTCGACGAGGTGCCGGATCCGTACTACGACGGCGATCAGGGTTTCGAGCAGGTGCTGGATCTGATCGAGCGTGCCTGCGATCAGTTGCTGATCGAAGTGAAGGGGCGGTTATGAGTTTGCAGGTACAGCCGCAGGTTTCCCTGAAACCCTTCAATACCTTCGGCGTCGACGTTCGCGCGCAGCTGTTTGCCGAAGCCCACAGCGACGCCGATGTGCGCGAAGCCCTGGCATATGCGAGTGCCCATGATGTGCCGTTGCTGGTGATCGGCGGCGGCAGCAATCTGTTGCTCACGGCGGACATCCCGGCGCTGGTGCTGCGCATGGCCAGCCGTGGCATCCGCGTCATCAGCGACGACGGCAACCGCGTGGTGATCGAAGCCGAAGCTGGCGAGCCGTGGCACCCGTTCGTGCAGCACACGCTGGCGCAGGGTTTTTCCGGGCTGGAGAATCTCAGTCTGATCCCCGGCACTGTCGGCGCCGCGCCGATGCAGAACATCGGTGCCTACGGTGTCGAGATCAAGGATGTGTTCGCCGGCCTGACGGCGCTGGATCGCCAGACCGGCGAGCTGCGTGACTTCAGTCTGGAGGAGTGCCGGTTCGCCTACCGCGACAGCGTGTTCAAACAGCAGCCGGGTCGTTGGTTGATCCTGCGAGTGCGCTTCGCATTGAATCGAGTCGCGCATCTGCACCTGGAATACGGCCCGGTGCGGCAGCGCCTGACCGAGCAGGGCATCGAGCAGCCGACGCCGACGGATGTCAGCCGCGCCATTTGCAGCATCCGCAGTGAAAAACTGCCGGATCCGGCGGTGCTCGGCAATGCCGGCAGCTTCTTCAAGAACCCGCTGGTGTCGGCGGCCGTGGTCGCACAGATCAAGGCGCAGCACCCGGATCTGGTGGCCTACGCGCAACCGGACGGGCAGATGAAACTCGCGGCCGGCTGGTTGATCGAGCGAGCGGGCTGGAAAGGTTTCCGCGAGGCCGATGCCGGCGTGCATAAATTGCAGGCGCTGGTGCTGGTCAACTACGGCGCGGCGACCGGGCTGCAATTGCTCGATCTGGCCCAGCGCATCCAGAAAGACATTGCAGAACGTTTCAATGTCGAACTGGAAATGGAGCCCAATCGCTATTGAGGCTACGCTTTCAAGTCTGGACCCAAAGCCCTGCACTATTTAAAAAAGTGCAGGGCTTTTTTGTTAATCGCGGGTTAACGTAGCCAGCTAACGATACCAGCCATTTGCTTCACCAAAGGCCCGGTGCAGACGTTCCCGTCGGTACAAGAGAGCCTGATTAGCCTGAGCCGATCTGCGCGAACCACTACCGTCCCTGCGGTGGCAGATGGCTCGACCCCATAACCTCCAAGAATATGCGGGCGTGCCCATGATTACCCTGAAACTCAATGGTCAAGATCATCCACTCGATGTCACCGAGGACATGCCACTGTTGTGGGCGATCCGTGACGTCGCCGGTTACAACGGCACCAAGTTCGGCTGCGGCATGGGCCTGTGCGGTGCATGCACCATTCATATCGACGGCGCGCCGGCGCGCAGTTGCATCACCCCGATCGGTTCGGTGGTCGGGCAGAACGTGACCACCATCGACAACCTGCATGCCGACCCGGTCGGTCAGATCGTCCAGCAAGCCTGGCTCGACACCGCCGTGGCCCAATGCGGTTACTGCCAGGGCGGGCAGATCATGTCCGCCACCGCGTTGCTCAAGACCAACCCGAACCCGAGCGACGAGCAGATCGAAGAGGCGATGGTCGGCAACATCTGCCGCTGCGGCACCTACAACCGGATCAAGACCGCGATCCGTCAGGCATCCACTCACCTGAAGGAGGCCAAGGCATGAGCCGTCTACCGAACGATTTCGCCCTGAGCAACCTGAGCCGTCGGGGCTTCCTCAAGGGCGTCGGCGCCACCGGGGCGTTGGTGCTGGCGGCGAGCTGGGGCTGGCAGGATGCGCTGGCCGAAGACAAACCGAAGCAGTTCGGCGCCGACGGCATGCCCAACGGCTGGATCGACGATCCGAAGGTCTACGTCAGCATTGCCGCCGACGGCACGGTGACCGTGGTCTGTAACCGTTCGGAAATGGGCCAGGGCGTGCGCACCAGCCTGACCATGGTGGTTGCCGATGAGCTGGAAGCCGACTGGGCGCACGTCAAGGTTCAGCAGGCGCCGGGTGATGAAGTGCGCTTCGGCAACCAGGACACTGACGGCTCGCGCAGCATGCGTCACTGGTACGAACCGATGCGCCGTTGCGGCGCCGCCGCCCGGACCATGCTGGAACAAGCGGCCGCCGCCCAGTGGAAGGTGCCGGTCGGCGAATGCCGCGCGCAACTGCATAAAGTCATTCACACACCGTCCGGACGCGAGCTGGGTTACGGTGAGCTGGCCGCTGCGGCCAGTGCGCTGACGGTGCCGGCCCGTGACAGCCTGCGGCTAAAGCAGCCGTCGGAATTCCGCTATATCGGCAAGGAAGGTACCAAAGCCATCGACGGTGCCGACATCGTCAATGGTCGCGCGGTTTACGGGGCTGACGTGCATTTCGACGGCATGCTGTTTGCGGTGATTGCGCGTCCGGCGGTGTACGGTGGCAAGGTCAAATCGGTGGACGACAGCGCCGCGCTGAAAGTGCCGGGCGTCCTCAAAGTCATCCAGATCGAGCCTCGGCCATTGCCTTCCGAATTCCAGCCATTGGGCGGCGTGGCCGTGGTGGCCAGCAACACCTGGGCGGCATTGAAGGGCCGTGAAGCGCTGAAGATCGAGTGGGACGATGGCCCGAACGCCACGTATGACTCGGTCGCCTATCGCAAAGAGATCGAAGCCGCTTCGCTGAAACCGGGCAAAGTGGTGTGCAATACCGGTGACATCGACAAAGCCATCGGCAGCGCCGCCAGCACGCTGGAAGCCTCTTATTACTTGCCGCATCTGGCCCAGGCACCGATGGAGCCGATGGTCGCCATCGCCCGTTACAAGGATGGCACCTGCGAGGCCTGGGCACCGAGCCAGGCGCCGCAGGTCACCCGCGAGCGGATCGCCGAACGCCTGGGGCTGCCGTTCGATAACGTCACCTTCAATGTCACGCTGTTGGGCGGTGGTTTCGGGCGCAAGTCCAAACCGGACTTCGTCGTTGAAGCGGCCGCGCTCGCCAAGGAATTCCCTGGCAAGGCAGTGCGCGTGCAATGGACCCGGGAAGACGATATCCACAACTCGTATTTCCACACGGTGTCCGCCGAATACCTCAAGGCCGGTGTGGGCAAGGACGGCTTGCCGTCCGCCTGGCTGCACCGCACGGTAGCGCCGAGCATCACCGCGCTGTTTGCGCCGGGCATGAACCACGAGGCCGCATTCGAACTGGGCATGGGCTTTACCAACATGGCCTACGCGATTCCCAACGTGCGCCTGGAAAACCCTGAGGCCACGGTGCATACGCGGGTCGGCTGGTATCGCTCGGTGTCGAACATTCCCCATGGTTTTGCGATCCAGAGTTTCGTCGACGAACTGGCGCACAAGGCCAAGGAAGATCCGCTCAAGTACCAGATCAAACTGCTCGGCCCGGATCGGCAGATCGACCCACGCACGCTCAGTGAAGAATGGAATTACGGCGAATCCCCCGAGCGTTATCCGATCGACACCGGGCGCATGCGCACCGTGCTGGAAACGGCAGCCAAGGCGGCGGGTTGGGGTCGTCAACTGCCCAAGGGTCGTGGTCTCGGATTGGCCGTGCATTACAGCTTCGTCACCTATGTGGCGGCGGTGATCGAAGTCGAGGTCAAGGACGACGGCACGCTGATCGTGCACAAGGCCGATATCGCCGTGGATTGCGGCCCGCAGATCAACCCCGAGCGCATCCGTTCGCAGTTCGAAGGCGCTTGTGTGATGGGCCTGGGCAACGCCGTGTGGGGCGAAATCAGCTTCAAGGACGGCAAGGTGCAGCAAGACAACTTCCATATGTATGAAGTGGCGCGTATGTCGCTGGCGCCGAAGGAAGTTGCGGTGCATCTGGTGACGCCGCCGGGCGAGGTGCCGTTGGGCGGTGTCGGTGAGCCGGGCGTGCCGCCGATTGCGCCGGCGCTGTGCAACGCGATCTTCGCCGCTACCGGTCAGCGCATTCGCAACCTGCCGGTGCGTTACCAGTTGCAGGGCTGGCAAAAGGCGCAAGCGTGATGGACAGCGCCGATCTGAATGTCCTGCGCAGTGTGCTCGAATGGCGTCGTGCCGGGCAGCGAGTGATGTTATTCAGCGTGGTGCAGACCTGGGGCACCGCGCCCCGAGCGCCCGGCGCAATGCTCGCGTTGCGCGAAGATGGCGTGGTGATCGGCTCGGTGTCCGGCGGTTGCGTCGAGGACGATCTGATCGCCCGGCTGCACGACGGACGGATTCCCGCCGACGGGCCGCCGGTGCAGTTGATTACCTACGGCGTGACGCAGGAAGAGGCGGCGCGTTTCGGCCTGCCGTGCGGCGGTACTCTGCGCCTGACTGAGGAGCGAGTCGGCGATCCGGCGTGGGTCGCCGAGTTGCTGGATCGCTGCGAAGCCCACGAAATCGTCGCTCGCGAGCTGAACATCGGCACTGGTGAGGTGGTGCTGCGACCGGCCGGCAAGAGCGACGCCTTGAGTTTCGACGGCCAGACTTTGCGTGCCATTTACGGCCCGCGCTGGCGCCTGCTGTTGATCGGCGCCGGGCAGTTGTCGCGGTACGTGGCCGAGATGGCGCGGCTGCTGGATTTCGAAGTGCTGATCTGTGATCCGCGCACCGAATTCGTCTATGGCTGGGAAGAGCAGCATGGGCGGTTTGTCCCCGGCATGCCGGATGAAGCGGTGCTGAATATCCAGACCGATGAGCGCACGGCGATTGTCGCGCTGACTCACGATCCACGTCTGGACGACATGGCGCTGCTCACGGCGCTCGACTCCAAAGCGTTCTACGTCGGTGCGCTCGGCTCGCGGATCAACAGCCGCAAGCGTCGGGAAAATCTCGCTGAGCTAGGCTTGTCAGAAGCGGCCATCGCCCGTTTGCACGGGCCGATCGGTTTGCATATTGGCAGCCATTCCCCGGCGGAAATCGCCCTGTCGCTGTTGGCGGAAATCGTCGCGATCAAGAATGGTGTCGAGCTCAAGCAGAAGAAGACAGTGGAGAGTGTATGAGCCGATCCATCGGAGTGATTGTGCTGGCAGCGGGCGAGGGCAGCCGCTTTCGCAAAGTGGCGGGCGCCGACAAGGACAAGCTGCTGGCCGATTGCACCGGGCGCGATGGCGCGGTGCGTTCGGTTATCGAGCAGGTGCTGGTGAATCTGCCGGCGAGCCTTGATCAGCGAGTGCTGGTAACGACCGAGGCGCGACCGCAGGCGATGCGCATGGCGCAGGCTTACGGGTGTGACATTGTCGCGATCGAGTCCATGGGAATGGGCGATAGCATCGCGGCGGGTGTGGCGGCTTGCCCGGATGCCGATGGCTGGCTGATTGTGCTGGGGGATATGCCGTTCATCCTGCCGTCGAGTATTGAGCGGGTCGTGGCGGCGATTGCCGAGGATGCGGTCAGCGTACCGACGTTGAACGGTGATTATGGGCATCCGGTCGGGTTTGGTCGCTCGTTCGCCGCAGGATTGATGGCATTGTCCGGTGATCGGGGCGCGCGGCCGTTGTTCGCCCAAGGGCGGGTGATTGAAGTCGCGGTGGATGATCCGGGTGTGTTGTGGGATATCGATGTGCCCGACGCGCTGGTTTTCCCGCCGTCCTGATAAAACCTTGAGATATAAAAAAGCCCCGCCTGGATCACCAGACGGGGCTTTTTAGTGGCTTCTGGAATCAGACGAGGGGTTTAGGCTCGTGTTCTTTTTCCTGAGCCTCTGCGTGTTGCTCGACCGCTTCCTGAACGGAGCGTGGTGCTTC
This sequence comes from Pseudomonas sp. FG35, assembly GCF_057809295.1. Lineage (NCBI taxonomy): Bacteria > Pseudomonadati > Pseudomonadota > Gammaproteobacteria > Pseudomonadales > Pseudomonadaceae > Pseudomonas > Pseudomonas sp. FG35. The sequence continues at coordinate 24,047 of NZ_JBMDJR010000010.1, forward strand.
GGCAATCACGGCTTCAACGGCCACTTCCTCAGCGACCGGGGCAGGAGCCGCCTCGACCACTTCGGCAGCTGGAGCAGCAGCGGCGGCAGCGGCAGCCAGTTCGGCTTCCTTCTGCAGACGCTCTTCTTCACGCTTGCGACGACGCACTTCACGCGGGTCGTTCGGCGCGCGGCCGCTTGGGGTCAGGGCGCTGACCGGAGCAGCTTCAACCACAGGGGCTGGCGCTTCGGCAACCACTGGCGCCTCGATGACCGGTGCTTCTGCGACAGGAGTCGGTTCGGCAACCACCACTGGCTCGGCAGCCTTGGCTTCTTCAACAACAGGCGCTTCAACCACTGGCGCTGGTGTTTCAGTGACAGCCGGCTCGGCGACCCAGTTGAACGCGGTCTGTTCTTCGCGAACTTCACGCACGGTTTCGGTCACGGTTTCAGCGACGGTTTCGACAACCGACTCTTCAACTACGGCTGGTGCTTCGAAGGTCACCGCTGGTTCGGCAGCTGCTTCAACCTGAGGCTGAGCTTCGCGAACCGGAGCCACTTCGACTTCCGGAGCGGCAGCTGCTTCTACCGGAGTGGTTGCTTCAACAACCGGCGCTTCTACTGGAGCAGTTTCCAGGGTTGCAGCGGTGGCGCGTTCAGCTTGCTCGTGGGCCTGAGCTTCAGCCGGAGCGCTGATCACGGTGCTGGCAACAGCAGCGGTAACAGCCAGACCAGCAGCCAGATCGGCAGTGCTTGGCGCCTGGGCGTTTTCGCCGGACTCGGACTCCTCCGAACCTTCGATCACGTTGCCGTTGGCATCACGCTGACGCTCGCGACGGTTGCTGCGACGACGCTGACCACGGGAGCGGCGGCGTGGACGATCGCCTTCGGCGTTCTCCGAACCGTCTTCCGGCAGTTGCTCTTCGTTGGTGGTGATTTCTTCTTCAGCGACGGCAGCAGCGGCCTGTTCGGCGCGCGGTTGACGCTCTTCGCGCGGAGGACGTGGCGCACGCTCTTCACGTGGCTGACGGGCCGGACGCTCTTCAGCGGTGGCGGCGGCAGCAACGGCCGGAGCGGCATCCAGCGGCTCGCGCAGTTCACGTACGCGTTCTTCACGCTCGCCACGCGGCTTGCGATCTTCACGCGGAGCACGTGGTGCACGTTCTTCACGAGGGGCGCGTGGTGCGCGTTCTTCGCGGGCTACCGGTGCTTCGTCACGGGATTCGCGTGGCTCGCGGACTTCACGTGGTTCGCGCGGCTGACGCTCTTCTCGCGGCTCACGTGGTGCGCGCTCTTCACGCGGTGCACGTTCTTCGCGCGGTTTGCGTTCTTCATCGCGGCGACCGTTACGGTTACGGCTCTGCTGACGACCGTTGCGACGCTCTTCGTTGCGGGCCGGACGCTCGGTGGCAGGTTTTTCAACCACCACCGGAGCAACTGGCTCTTCCTTGGTGGCGAACAGGCTGACCAGCGACTTCACCAGGCCTTTGAACAGGCTTGGCTCTGGCGCGGCAACCGGAGCAGGTGCCGGGGCCGGTGCGGCGACTTCGGTCGGAACCGGAGCGTTGGCGCGAGCCGGAGCGGTCTTGACCGCGGCTTCCTGGCGAACCAGGGTGCGGGTCGCGGCGGCTGGCTGAACGTCTTCGACATCGGCAGCGGCGGCAGCGATTTCGTAGCTGGACTGGTTGGTCGCGGCTTCTGGACTGTCGTCACGCAGACGCTGAACTTCGAAATGCGGGGTTTCGAGGTGATCGTTTGGCAGGATGACAATGCGGGCGCGGGTGCGCAGTTCGATCTTGGTGATCGAGTTGCGTTTTTCGTTGAGCAGGAACGCGGCCACCGGGATCGGCACTTGAGCGCGAACTTCGGCGGTACGGTCTTTCAGGGCTTCTTCTTCGATCAGGCGCAGGATCGCCAGGGACAGCGATTCGACGTCACGGATGATGCCGGTGCCGCTGCAACGCGGGCAGACGATGCCGCTGCTTTCGCCCAGCGAAGGACGCAGGCGCTGACGGGACATTTCCAGCAGGCCGAAGCGCGAGATGCGACCGATCTGCACGCGAGCGCGGTCGGCTTCCAGGCATTCGCGGACTTTCTCTTCCACGGCGCGCTGGTTCTTGGCAGGGGTCATGTCGATGAAGTCGATGACGATCAGGCCGCCGATGTCGCGCAGGCGCAACTGACGGGCGATTTCTTCGGCGGCTTCAAGGTTGGTCTGCAGGGCGGTTTCTTCGATGTCGCTGCCTTTGGTGGCGCGCGCCGAGTTGATGTCGATGGACACCAGGGCTTCGGTCGGATCGATGACGATGGAGCCGCCGGACGGCAGTTCGACGACGCGCTGGAAAGCGGTCTCGATCTGGCTTTCGATCTGGAAACGGTTGAACAGCGGAACGCTGTCTTCGTAAAGCTTGATCTTGCTGGCGTACTGCGGCATCACCTGACGGATGAAGGTCAGGGCTTCGTCCTGGGCTTCAACGCTGTCGATCAGCACTTCGCCGATGTCCTGGCGCAGGTAATCGCGGATGGCGCGGATGATCACGTTGCTTTCCTGGTAGATCAGGAACGGCGCGGAACGATCCAGCGAGGCTTCCTTGATAGCGGTCCAGAGTTGCAGCAGGTAATCGAGGTCCCACTGCATTTCTTCGCTGCTGCGGCCAAGGCCTGCAGTGCGCACGATCAGACCCATGTCGGCCGGAGCGACCAGACCGTTCAGCGCTTCACGCAGTTCGTTGCGCTCTTCGCCTTCGATGCGACGGGAGATGCCGCCGGCACGCGGGTTGTTCGGCATCAGAACGAGGTAACGACCGGCCAGGCTGATGAAGGTGGTCAGGGCTGCGCCCTTGTTGCCACGTTCTTCTTTTTCGACCTGAACGATGACTTCCTGGCCTTCGCTCAGGACGTCCTTGATGTTGACGCGGCCTTCAGGGGCTTTCTTGAAGTATTCGCGGGAGATTTCTTTGAGGGGCAGGAAGCCGTGGCGCTCGGAGCCGAAATCGACAAAGGCAGCCTCAAGGCTTGGTTCGATGCGAGTGATGCGGCCTTTATAGATGTTGGCCTTCTTCTGCTCGCGTGCACCGGATTCGATGTCCAGGTCGTAGAGGCGCTGGCCATCTACCAGTGCAACACGCAACTCTTCGGGTTGAGTTGCGTTAATCAGCATTCTTTTCATGTAGTACCGTCGGTTTCCGGGCTGCCGGAAACGGCGTTCGGCACACACGACTTCTCACGGTCGGTGTCAGGTGCGTCGGGAGTGGTTGGCCATTCCCGTGTCCAGCGATGTCCGGCCAATTGGGCCGTTATCGCGACGTACGCGTCCTGCTTGCTGTGGCTACTTAAGCACTCAGTCAGGAGGAGGAATCAACCGGTGGCTGTGGACGAGATGAAGCGTCTTGATAAAGCCTGTTGCTACACAGTCCAGCGGTTGTGCATCTCCACCCTACACGTATCCCTGATAATTCGGGTGCTGCCGCGCGCAGAATCCGCAGCGGGTTGGCATTTACCGTGAGCTCCGAAAGGGGAGGTCACGCATCATGGCTAATTCAGGCGGTGTTTCCGGAGCCTTCGCTCGGGGTCATCCGCGGCTGACTGCACTTTGTGAACTGGCCGTGAATATGGCTCGCGTGGCGAGTGAAAACTCTGCTTTGCGGCGTGATTCAGGCCTCATGTCACCTGCGCTTGTTACAGCTGCAAACTCCACCGTTACGTAGCAAAAGCCCCGTAGGACGGCCTCGCGTCCTGGTGAATTGCGTTGGTCAGGGCCGGTTTTTGACCGTGGTTCCGCTGTCCAGGCCGCTTTTGGCGGCGTTCGCGACTATAGCAGCAATGATTAAGTGCTTCAATTCCATAAAAAATTGTTATTATCCGCGCCATGACGACTACTGCCCCCTCGACTCCAGGCGTTCAACTGCTTGAGGTCTCGCCGGAATATGCCGGCCAACGAATCGACAATTTCCTCCTCGCCCGGCTCAAAGGCGTGCCCAAGACCTTGATTTACCGCATTTTGCGCAAGGGCGAAGTGCGCGTGAACAAGGGTCGGATCAAGCCCGAATACAAGCTGCAGGCCGGCGATATCGTGCGCGTGCCGCCGGTGCGCGTGCCTGAGCGTGACGAACCGGTGCCTTTGGCCCAAGGCCTGTTGCAGCGCCTGGAAGCCTCGATTGTCTACGAAGACAAGGCTCTGATCGTGATCAACAAGCCCGCCGGGATTGCGGTTCACGGTGGCAGCGGCCTGAATTACGGTGTTATCGAAGCCTTTCGTCAGTTGCGCCCCGATGCCAAGGAGCTCGAGCTGGTCCACCGCCTCGATCGTGATACCTCCGGTCTGCTGATGATCGCCAAGAAGCGCAGCATGCTGCGTCACTTGCATGCCGCGTTGCGCGGTGACGGTGTCGACAAGCGCTACATGGCGCTGGTTCGCGGCAACTGGGCGACCTCGATCAAGCAAGTTCGCGCGGCGCTCGGCAAGAGCAATCTGCGCTCCGGTGAGCGCATGGTCGAGGTCGACGAGGAGGAGGGCAAGGAGTCTGTGACCGTGTTCAAGGTTCTGCGTCGCTTTGGCGATTTTGCCACTTTGATCGAGGCCAAGCCGATTACCGGTCGCACGCACCAGATCCGCGTCCACACGTTGCACGCCGGACACTGCATTGCTGGTGACACTAAATACGGCGATGACAATTTCAGTAAGGAAATCCGTGATCTGGGCGGCAAGCGCCTGTTCTTGCACGCCTACATGTTGACTGTGCCGCTGCCCGATGGCGGTGAACTCAAGTTGCAGGCGCCGGTCGATGAAATGTGGGCCAAGACTGTGGAGCGATTGAGTGCGCCCATCTGATTACAAACTGCTGATTTTTGATTGGGACGGCACGCTGGCCGATTCCATTCATCGGATTGTCGAGGCGATGCACTCGGCGTCCGGGCGTTCAGGTTTCGAGTTGCGTGATGATTTTGCAGTCAAAGGCATTATTGGTCTGGGCTTGCCCGAGGCGATCCGCACGCTGTATCCCGAAATCAGCGATGCCGAAATGACCTTGTTCCGCGAGTATTACGCCGATCACTACATCGCTGCAGAAGCGGTGCCTTCGCCGTTGTTCGAAGGCGTAGTCGAGTCGATGGCGTCTTTTCGCGAGCAGGGTTATCACCTGGCGGTCGCGACCGGCAAGAATCGTCGCGGGCTGGATCGGGTGCTCAAGGCCAATGGCTGGGAAGATTATTTCGATATCACCCGTGCTGCCGATGAAACTGCGAGCAAGCCGCACCCTCTGATGCTGGAGCAGATCCTCGCTCACTGCGGTGTGCGTGCCGAGCAGGCGCTGATGGTCGGTGACTCGTCCTTCGATCTGTTGATGGCGCGCAATGCGGGGATGGATTCGGTGGCGGTCAGCTATGGCGCGCAATCGATCGAATCGCTGCAACAGTTCGAGCCGCGACTGTCGATCGACCATTTTTCCGAATTGCATGCCTGGCTGGGGCAGCAGGCTTAATACGTTTTTGCTGGGGTGGATGGCATGACCGACGAATGGAAAGCACCGGCCAAGGCAACTGCCGACGACGGTGATGCGAAAAGCTGGAAGCTCCTGGAAAAGACCCTGCTGGCCGGCGTGCAGGAGCAACGTCGTTCGCGGCGCTGGGGCATCTTCTTCAAGCTGTTGACCTTTATTTATCTGTTTGTTGCGTTGATTCTGTTTACGCCGTTGATGGATATGGAGAAAAGCGCCACGCGCAGTGGCAACTACACCGCATTGATCGACGTTACCGGCATGATCGCTGATAAAGAACCTGCCAGTGCCGACAATATCGTAGGTAGTCTGCGCGCGGCGTTCGAGGACAAGAAGGTCAAGGGCGTAATCCTGCGCATCAATAGTCCGGGCGGCAGTCCGGTGCAGTCGGGTTACGTGTATGACGAGATCAAGCGTCTGCGCGGCCTGCACCCCGACACCAAGCTGTACGCGGTGATTTCCGACCTGGGCGCTTCCGGTGCCTATTACATTGCCAGTGCGGCGGATCAGATCTATGCCGACAAGGCCAGTCTGGTGGGTTCCATTGGTGTGACGGCAGCCGGTTACGGCTTTGTCGGCACCATGGAGAAGCTTGGTGTCGAGCGCCGCACTTACACTTCCGGCGAGCACAAGGCTTTCCTCGATCCGTTCCAGCCGCAGAAGCCGGAAGAGACGGCGTTCTGGCAAAGTGTGCTGGATACCACGCACAAGCAGTTCATCAACAGCGTCAAGCAGGGGCGTGGCGATCGACTGAAGGACAAGGAGCATCCGGAGCTGTTCTCCGGGCTGGTCTGGTCGGGTGAGCAAGCGTTACCGCTGGGCTTGATCGATGGCTTGGGCAATGCGAGTTCGGTGGCGCGTGATGTGATTGGCGAAAAAGAGCTGGTGGACTTCACCGTTCAGGAATCGCCGTTCGACCGCTTCTCGAAGAAGCTCGGAGCAAGCGTTGCCGAAAAACTGGCAATGTGGATGGGTTTCAACGGCCCGTCGTTACGCTGATCGAATGCTGCAAGAAAAACCGGCCTGAGGGCCGGTTTTTTGTGGGTCAGGGAATCTGTACGCCTTCCGCCAGCAGCATGTCGATCAGGCGAATCAGTGGCAGGCCGATCAGGCTGGTAGCGTCCGGGCCTTCAGTGGATTGAAACAGGCTAACGCCCAGTCCCTCGGCCTTGAAGCTGCCGGCGCAGTCGTAGGGCTGCTCGGCGCGCAGATAGCGCTCGACGCGGGCCTGATCCAGTACGCGCATGTGCACGGTGAAAGGCACGCAGTCGACCTGACAGTGGCCCGTCTGGCTGTTGAGCAGGGCAAGGCCGGTGAGGAAGGTCACGCTGGCGCCACTGGCGGCCATCAGTTGTTCGCGAGCGTTCTCGAAGGTGTGTGGCTTGCCGATGATGCGCTCGCCGAGTACCGCAACCTGGTCGGAGCCGATGATCAGATGAGCAGGGTGGCTGTCGGCCAAAGCTCGGGCCTTTTGTTCGGCGAGGCGCTTGACCAGCTCGATTGCCGACTCGTCCGGGCGATGGCTTTCATCGATATCCGGCGAGCTGCAGACGAACGGCAGGCGCAGGCGGCTGAGCAATTCCCGACGATAGGTCGAGCTTGAAGCGAGTAATAAAGGCAGCATTCGCATCTCCAGAGGCAGGCGACAGATTCTAGCGGAGCCGCGCAAGTGACGGACAGGGCACAATTTCCTTTGACATGGGTGGGTGCATCCCTATAATGCTGCGCCTATGTTGAATGACCCGATTCCACCTCACGTTGACCCGCGCAAATTGGCTGACCGTGGCACCACCCTTCAAGGTGAACTGCTGCTGGCCGATTTGAAGAGACTCTGCGACCCGCTTTCCGACGATGTCGGTACGGTGCAGGCCAAATTCGTTTTTGAACGAGATGAACGTAAATCTGTGGTGATCCACAGCTTTATCGACACCGAAGTCAAAATGGTTTGCCAGCGTTGTCTTGAGCTGGTCACCCTGCCGATCCACAGCGAATGCAGTTACGCTGTTGTGAAGGAGGGTGCGAATACCCAGTCGTTACCGAAAGGTTATGACGTGCTGGAACTGGGCGAAGATCCATTGGATCTGCAGTCACTGATCGAGGAGGAGCTTCTGCTCGCCTTGCCCATTGTGCCTGCTCATCATCCGGAAGAATGCCAGCAGCCGGCGGGAGCAGATGAGCCCGAACCGAGCGAGGACGAGGTAACGCGGTCCAACCCGTTCAGTGTATTGGCGCAGTTAAAGCGTGACCCAAACGTTTAGGAGTTAATCAATTATGGCTGTTCAGCAGAACAAAAAATCCCGCTCTGCCCGTGACATGCGCCGTTCGCACGACGCTCTCGAGGCTAGCACCCTGTCTGTAGAAAAAACCACTGGTGAAGTTCACCTGCGTCACCACGTATCGCCAGAAGGCGTATACCGTGGCCGTAAAGTGATCGACAAGGGCGCTGACGAGTAATCACTTGTCCGCTCAAGTCATCGCGATTGACGCAATGGGCGGGGACTTCGGTCCCCGCAGCATTGTTCAGGCCAGCCTTGCTTGCCTTTCTGCTACGCCCTCGCTGCACCTGACCCTCGTCGGTCAACCCTCCCTTCTTGAAGAACTGATCACTGGCCAATCGGCTGCCGATCGCGCGCGCCTGACGATTGTTCCGGCGTCCGAAGTCATCACCATGGACGAAAAACCTGCCCAGGCCCTGCGTGGCAAGTCGGACTCGTCGATGCGTGTCGCCCTCGAGTTGCTGCGTGACGGCAAGGTTCAGGCCTGTGTCAGTGCCGGCAATACCGGTGCGTTGATGGCCCTGTCGCGATTTGTGCTCAAGACCCTGCCGGGGATTGATCGTCCGGCCATGGTCGCTGCGATTCCTACTCAGAAAGGCTACTGCCAGTTGCTCGATCTGGGCGCCAACGTCGATTGCAGTGCCGAGCACTTGTTGCAGTTCGCCGTGATGGGGTCCGTGGCGGCGCAGACCTTGGGCATTGCCCGCCCGCGCGTTGCGCTGCTGAATATCGGCACCGAAGACATCAAGGGCAATCAGCAGGTCAAGCTGGCTGCGACGTTGTTGCAGGCGGCCCGGGGCATCAATTACATCGGTTTCATTGAAGGTGACGGCTTGTATCGCGGCGAGGCGGACGTGGTGGTTTGCGACGGTTTCGTCGGCAATATCCTGCTCAAGTCCAGCGAAGGCCTGGCGACCATGATCGCTGCACGCATCGAGGCGTTGTTCAAAAAGAATCTTGCTTCCCGCGCGGTCGGCGCACTGGCGCTGCCATTGATGAGGCGACTGCAGGCTGATCTGGCACCCGCGCGACACAATGGCGCAAGCTTCCTCGGTTTGCAGGGTATTGTCGTGAAAAGTCACGGTTCGGCCGGAGTTCAGGGATTTCAAAGTGCCATTCAGCGGGCGCTGATCGAGATTCAGGAAAACCTTCCCGAGCGCCTGCACGGCCGTCTGGAGGATTTGTTGTCTTAGGCGTTTTCGTCGGACAATGCTTAAATGTGACCGCCCGGTTCAAAGGGCCATCCAACTGTCAGTTTCTTGCGTCCCTCTAGCGGGATGCCATTTTTCCGACGACAAGATCATTAGGGGCTTGTTACATGTCTGCTTCCCTCGCATTCGTCTTTCCAGGACAGGGTTCGCAGTCCCTCGGCATGCTGGCCGAGCTGGGCGCGCAACATCCACTGATCCTCGAAACCTTCAAAGAAGCATCCGATGCTCTGGGCTATGACCTGTGGGCGCTGACCCAGCAGGGTCCGGAAGAGCTGCTCAATCAAACCGACAAAACCCAGCCGGCCATTCTGACCGCTTCGGTCGCCTTGTGGCGTCTGTGGCTGGCGGAAGGTGGCGCGCGTCCGGCCTTCGTTGCCGGTCACAGCCTGGGTGAATACAGCGCGCTGGTCGCTGCCGGCAGTCTGAGCCTGGCTGACGCGGTAAAACTCGTCGAGCGCCGTGGCCAGTTGATGCAGGAAGCCGTTCCGGCCGGTCAGGGCGGCATGGCTGCCATCCTCGGTCTGGAAGATGCCGACGTGCTGGCGGCCTGTGCTGAAGCGGCGCAAGGCGAAGTGGTCAGTGCGGTGAACTTCAACTCCCCGGGCCAGGTGGTGATCGCCGGTGCCAAGGCAGCCGTTGAGCGCGCCATCGAAGGCTGCAAGGCCCGTGGCGCCAAGCGTGCCATGCCGCTGCCGGTCAGCGTGCCGTCGCACTGTGAACTGATGCGCCCGGCTGCCGAGCGTTTCGCCGAGTCCATCGCTGCCATCGACTGGCAGGCGCCGCAGATCCCGGTGGTACAGAACGTAAGCGCCCAGGTGCCGGCGGATCTGGAAACCCTCAAGCGTGATCTGCTGGAGCAGCTTTACAAGCCGGTCCGCTGGGTTGAGTCCGTACAGACCCTGGCCGCCAAAGGCGCGACCAATCTGGTCGAGTGCGGCCCTGGCAAGGTGCTGGCCGGTCTGAACAAACGTTGCGCCGAAGGCGTTTCGACTTCCAACCTCAATACCCCAGACGCTTTCGCTGCTGCTCGCGCAGCGGCTGTCTGAATCAGGAGAAGCTTGCATGAGTCTGCAAGGTAAAGTTGCACTGGTCACCGGCGCAAGCCGTGGCATCGGCCAGGCTATCGCACTGGAACTGGGTCGTCAGGGCGCCATTGTTGTTGGCACCGCGACTTCCGCTTCGGGCGCCGAGCGCATTGCTGCGACCCTGAAGGAAAACGGCATACAGGGCGCAGGTTTCGAACTGAACGTCACCAGCGACGAATCGGTTACCAAAGTGCTGGCGAGCATCCAGGAGCAATTCGGTGCGCCGGTGGCGATTCTGGTCAACAATGCCGGCATCACCCGCGATAACCTGATGATGCGCATGAAAGACGACGAGTGGTACGACGTGATCGATACCAACCTGAACAGTCTGTATCGCCTGTCCAAGGGCGTTCTGCGCGGCATGACCAAGGCGCGTTGGGGCCGAATTATCAGTATTGGCTCGGTGGTGGGTGCCATGGGCAACGCTGGCCAAGTAAACTATGCAGCCGCCAAGGCCGGTCTGGAAGGTTTCAGCCGTGCCATGGCGCGTGAAGTCGGTTCGCGTTCGATTACGGTCAACTCGGTAACCCCAGGGTTCATCGACACCGATATGACTCGCGAGCTGCCTGAAGCACAGCGTGAAGCCTTGCAGACGCAGATTCCGCTGGGTCGTCTGGGACAAGCTCAAGAGATCGCGTCCGTGGTCGCTTTTCTTGCATCCGACGGTGCGGCATACGTGACCGGGGCTACAATCCCGGTTAACGGCGGGATGTACATGTAATTCAAATGTGACGGATTGCTTCAAAAAAATGTCATACGAGCTGTCTAAAATCCGTTATAAAGCTGCAATCTATTTATAGGCAGAGGGCCGCAGGGTTTGAGGAGTGAAGCTTTCAGTTGAAAAGCTGAAAAGTCTTTCTATACACTTACCCACTGGCCAGCTGCCTGAATTTGTCCATTAGGAGTGAAAACAAGGTATGAGCACCATCGAAGAGCGCGTCAAGAAAATCGTTGCCGAGCAACTGGGTGTTAAAGAAGAAGAAGTGGTCAACACCGCTTCCTTCGTAGAAGACCTGGGTGCCGACTCCCTTGACACCGTTGAGCTGGTGATGGCTCTGGAAGAGGAATTCGAGACCGAAATCCCTGACGAAGAAGCTGAGAAGATCACTACTGTACAAGCTGCAATCGACTACGTTACTAGCCACCAGGCGTAATAGTTTGTAATCGTTGCTTGCTGTCATGGAAAAACCGCACTGCCATCATGGCGTGCGGTTTTTTCTTTAGGCCTGATGCAAAGTCGTCATTTGAAAAAGGAGAGTGCTGTGTCGCGTAGACGCGTCGTAGTCACCGGTATGGGTATGTTGTCGCCACTGGGCACGGATGTGCCGAGCAGTTGGCAGGGCATTCTGGCTGGCCGCAGTGGCATTGGTCTGATCGAACACACCGACCTTTCTGCCTATTCCACCCGCTTTGGCGGCTCGGTAAAGGGCTTCAATGTCGAGGAATACCTGTCGGTCAAGGAAGCGCGCAAGCTCGACCTGTTCATTCAGTACGGTCTGGCGGCCGGCTTTCAAGCCGTACGCAATGCCGGTCTGGAAGTCACCGATGCCAACCGTGAACGCATCGGCGTGGCCATGGGGTCGGGTATCGGCGGTCTGACCAACATCGAAGAAACCAGCCGCACCCTGCACGAGACTGGCCCACGCCGGATTTCTCCGTTCTTTGTGCCTGGCTCGATCATCAATATGATTTCCGGTTTCCTGTCCATCCACCTGGGTGCACAGGGGCCTAACTATGCCATCGCCACGGCGTGTACCACCGGTACGCACTGCATCGGCATGGCGGCGCGCAACATCATGTACGACGAAGCCGACGTGATGATTGCCGGCGGTGCCGAGATGGCCGCGTGCGGTCTGGGCATGGGCGGCTTCGGTGCTTCCCGTGCGCTGTCGACCCGCAACGACGAGCCGACCCGCGCCAGCCGTCCGTGGGACAAGGGCCGTGACGGCTTCGTGCTGTCCGACGGCGCCGGTGCGCTGGTGCTCGAAGAGCTCGAGCACGCCAAGGCCCGTGGCGCGACCATCTACGCCGAGCTGATCGGTTTCGGCACCAGTGGCGACGCCTTCCACATGACTTCGCCACCCGCCGACGGCGCCGGTGCTGCACGCTGCATCACCAACGCGCTGCGCGATGCGAAGATCAACGTCGATCAAGTTCAATACATCAACGCCCACGGCACTTCGACCCCGGCCGGCGACCTTGCCGAAGCCAACGCGATCAAGTCGGTGTTCGGTGATCACGCCTACAAACTGGCAGTCAGCTCCACCAAGTCCATGACCGGTCACCTGCTGGGTGCGGCGGGCGCGGTCGAGGCGATCTTCAGCGTCCTGGCGATCAACAGCCAGGTGGCGCCACCGACCATCAACCTCGAAGAGCCGGACGAAGGCTGCGACCTCGATTTCGTGCCGCACACCGCGCGCAATATGGATATCGATGTCGTGCTGTCCAACTCGTTCGGGTTTGGCGGCACCAACGGCACGCTGGCGTTCCGTCGGTTCGCCGGCTGATGGACTGCTGGGTCGACGGTCTGCCGGCTGACGCTCTGTCGCTGAAAGATCGCGGCCTGGCTTACGGCGACGGTCTGTTCGAGACCATCGCCGTGCGAGGTGGCCAGCCATTGCTGCTGGATCGGCATCTGACGCGTCTGGCCGACGGCTGTGCACGTCTGGCCATTGCCGCCGACATCGAGCGGGTTCGCCATGAGCTGCAATCCTATGCCGCCGCGATGGGTGAGGGCGTGCTCAAACTCATCCTCACCCGTGGCGACGGATTGCGCGGTTATGCACCGGATCCTTCGGCGCAGGGCCGACGCATTCTGCAAGGCAATCCTCCCGCCGCTTACCCGGCTGCCTACGCCGAGCAGGGCGTTCGCCTTTTCCCGTGCAGCACGCGTTTGTCGATTCAGCCGTTGCTTGCCGGGCTCAAACACCTCAATCGACTGGAGCAGGTCATTGCCCGCGCCGAATGGCAGGACAGTGAGCATGCCGAAGGTTTGATGCTCGACCAGGCCGGTCGGGTAATCGAAGGTGTGTTCAGCAATCTGTTTCTGGTGCGTGACGGTGTGCTGATCACGGCGGACCTGAAACGCTGCGGCGTAGCCGGTGTGATGCGCGCAGAAATATTGTTTCAGGCCAAGTCCCTGGGCATTCCCGTACAAATCACCGACATCCCCCTCGAACAGCTGCAATGGGCCGATGAAGTCTTTGTCTGCAATAGCGTGTATGGCGTCTGGCCGGTACGCGCCTGTGCTGCTCTGAGCTGGCCGGTTGGCCCGCTCACCCGTAAACTGCAAACCATTGCCCGCGCGCTACTGGATGCCTGATTCGTGAGACGTAAACTTTTGCTGCTGCTGGAAACCGGACTGGTTCTGGCAGGGCTGCTGTTGGGCGCCAGCGCCTGGAAGATTCATTCGGCACTGGAACAGCCCCTGAACATCACGCAGGAAGAACTGCTGGATGTGCCCAAGGGATCCACCCCGACCCGTACTTTTCTTGGACTTGAAGCCGATGGCGTCATCAAGGACGCGTTCTGGCTGCGGGTCTACTGGCGTTTCAATCTGGCCGGCACGCCGATTCACAGTGGTGAATACCGCATGCAGCCGGGCATGACCGTCAACGGCCTGATCGACCTGTGGAAGCGCGGCGATGTGGTTCAGTACAGCCTGACCCTGGTCGAAGGCTGGAATTTCCATCAAGTGCGCGCCGCGCTGGCCAAAGATGAAAAGATCGAGCAGACCCTCAACGGTCTGAGCGACAGTGATGTGATGGCCAAAATCGGTCACAAGGGCCTGTTCCCTGAAGGGCGCTTCTTCCCCGACACCTACCGCTTCGTGCGCGGTGTGACCGATACCGAACTGCTGAAAAAAGCCTTTGATCGCCTTGACGAAGTGCTGGCCAAGGAGTGGGAGAAACGCTCCGCCGACGTGCCTTACACCGAGCCTTATCAGGCGCTGATCATGGCGTCGCTGGTGGAGAAAGAAACCGGCGTGCCTCAAGAACGTGGCCAGATTGCCGGCGTCTTCGTGCGCCGAATGGCGTTGGGCATGCAGTTGCAGACCGATCCGACGGTGATCTACGGCCTGGGTGACCGCTACAACGGCAAACTGACCCGCGCCCATCTCAAGGAAGCCACGCCGTACAACACGTACATGATTCCCGGCCTGCCGCCGACGCCGATCGCCATGGTCGGACGTGAAGCCATTCACGCGGCTCTCAACCCGGTGGATGGCACCAGCCTCTACTTCGTGGCCCGTGGCGATGGCAGCCACGTGTTCTCCGATGATCTGGACGCGCACAACAACGCGGTGCGCGAATACCAGCTCAAGCGGCGCGCGGATTACCGCTCGAGCCCGGCGCCTGCAACAGCGCCCGAGGCCGCTCCGGAAGCCGAGGAGGCGATACCTGCCGCCTCACCCGATACTGCACCGGAATCGTTGCCGCAGCCGCCCGCTCAAGCGCCTGCGCCGACGCCGGAACCGGAAGCCTCCGCTCCCCAAAACACGCAATGACTTTGATTAAGGACTGCCTGTGACTGGCTTGTTTATTACCCTGGAAGGCCCGGAAGGCGCCGGCAAAAGCACCAACCGCGAATACCTCGCCGAGCGCCTGCGCGCCGCCGGTATCGAAGTGGTGCTGACCCGCGAGCCCGGCGGTACACCGCTGGCCGAGCGCATTCGTGAGGTGTTGCTGGCCCCGGTCGACGAAGTGATGAACCCGGACACCGAGCTGCTGCTGGTGTTCGCCGCCCGTGCCCAGCATCTGGCCGAAGTCATTCGCCCGGCACTGGCCCGTGGTGCGGTGGTGCTGTGTGACCGTTTCACCGATTCGACTTATGCCTATCAGGGTGGCGGTCGCGGTTTGTCGCTGGAGCGCATCGCGGCGCTTGAGACTTTCGTGCAGGGCGACCTGCGTCCCGACCTGACGCTGATTTTCGATCTGCCGGTGGAAATCGGCCTGGCCCGCGCAAGTGCCCGAGGTCGTCTGGATCGTTTCGAGCTGGAAGGCCGTGAGTTTTTCGAGGCCGTGCGCAATGCGTTCCTCAAGCGTGCCGAAGACGATCCGGCGCGTTACGTGCGGATCGACGCCGGTCAGCCGTTGGTCAAGGTTCAACAATCACTGGATACCCTGATTCCGAATTTGCTGGAGCTGAGCCGTGGCTGAGGCCTATCCGTGGCAGGACAGCCTCTGGCAGCAACTGGCGGGGCGCACTCAGCATGCCCACGCTTATCTGCTGCACGGCCCGGCCGGGATCGGCAAGCGCGCGCTGGCCGAGCGGCTGATGGCCAGCCTGCTGTGCCAGCGTCCGACGCCTGAAGCCTGCGGCGAATGCAAATCCTGCCTGCTGCTCAAGGCCGGCAGCCATCCGGACAATTACATCCTCGAACCGGAAGAAGCGGACAAGGCGATCAAGGTCGACCAGGTGCGCGATCTGGTCAGTTTCGTGGTGCAGACCGCGCAACTGGGCGGGCGCAAGGTGGTGCTGATCGAGCCGGTGGAGTCGATGAACATCAACGCCGCCAACGCCTTGCTCAAGAGCCTTGAAGAGCCGTCCGGCGATACCGTGCTGTTGCTGGTCAGCCACCAGCCGAGCCGGTTGTTGCCGACCATCAAGAGCCGCTGCGTGCAACAGGCCTGTCCGCTGCCGAGCGAATCCGTGAGCCTGCAATGGCTGGCTCAGGCACTGCCGGAATGTTCCGAAGACGAACGTGTCGAACTGCTGACCCTGGCCGCCGGCTCGCCGTTGGCCGCCGTCACGTTGCAGGGGCAGGGCGTACGTGAACAGCGCGCGCAGGTGGTGGAAGGCGTGAAGAAGCTGCTCAAGCAGCAGCAATCGCCGACGCAACTGGCCGAGGAGTGGAAAAACATTCCGATGCTGCGGCTGTTCGACTGGTTCTGCGACTGGTCGAGCCTGATCCTGCGCTATCAATTGACCCAGGATGAAGCAGGCCTCGGCCTGACCGACATGCGCAAGGTCGTGCAGTACCTGGCGCAGAAAAGTGCCCAGCCTAAAGTGCTGGATATTCAGGACTGGATCCTCGCCCAGCGTCAGAAAGTCCTGAGCAAGGCCAACCTCAATGCGGCGTTGCTGCTGGAAGCGTTGCTGGTGCAATGGGCGAGCTTGCCTGGCCAAAGATAAGAATGTGTACCTAGACTCTGAACATCAGCAGTGGAGGTCAACATGAATGAACCTGTCAGCCCGGGGCCGCGCAACGGCATCTTGTCCCTGACCATCAAGGACAAGTCGGTCCTTTACGCCGCCTACATGCCGTTCATCAAGAACGGTGGCCTGTTCATCCCGACCAACAAGAGCTACAAGTTGGGCGACGAGGTGTTCATGCTGCTGAACCTGATGGACGAGTCGGAGAAGATTCCGGTGGCCGGCAAAGTGGCCTGGATCACCCCCAAAGGCGCCCAGGGCAACCGCGCGGCCGGCGTCGGCGTGCAATTCAACGATGGCGACAACACTGCGCGCAGTCGCATCGAAACTCATCTGGCCGGAGCCCTGAAATCCGACCGTCCCACTCATACGATGTAAGTTGCAGTCCTTTTTATGCTCGTAGATTCCCATTGTCATCTTGATCGCCTCGACCTCGCTGCTCACGACGGTTCCCTGGATGCCGCGCTGGATGCGGCCCGCGAACGCGGCGTCGGGCATTTCCTGTGCATCGGCGTCAGCGCCGACAACGCGGCCGATGTCAAAGCCTTGGCCGAGCGTTACGACGACGTCGATTGCTCGGTCGGCGTGCATCCGCTGGATGTGCAGCCGGGCGCGGCGCCGGCGCTGGACTGGCTGCTGCACGAGCTCAATCACCCGAAAGTGGTAGCGATCGGTGAAACCGGTCTGGACTATCACTATGAGCCGGAAGCCGCCGAGCTGCAGCAGGAATCGTTCCGATTGCACCTGCAAGCTGCGCAGCAGACCGGCAAACCGGTGATCATCCACACCCGTGGCGCCCGCGCCGACACACTCGAACTTTTGCGCGAAGCCGCGTTGCCTCAGGCGGGTGTGCTGCATTGCTTCACCGAAGACTGGGACATGGCCAAGGTGGCACTGGACATGGGTTATTACATTTCCCTGTCGGGCATCGTCACCTTCCGCAACGCCGATGCGTTGCGCGATGTGGCGAGCAAGGTTCCGGCCGATCGGCTGCTGGTTGAGACCGATTCGCCGTACCTGGCGCCGATCCCGTATCGCGGCAAACCGAACCTGCCGCAATACGTGCGGGAAGTGGCAGAGTTTCTGGCGATGCTGCGCGGCGAGAACTACGAGCGTTTTGCCGAGCAGACCACCGAGAACTTCAAGCGACTGTTTCCGCTGGCGCATGTAAAAGCCTGAATCGCAGGCAAAAAAAACCCGGGTTCTGGGGGGTGAATCCGGGTTAAGACCATTAGGAGTAAAACAAAGGCACGCGGTCCCTTGGTACCTTTACCGGCGCGACACTTGGGGGAGATGTCGCCCGACAGTTCAAGTATTGATCAGTCTGGCGCCGAGTCCAGTTGGCCGGCCGGGGTTTTTAAACAAATTTGGAATACGTTCGCTTCGGTTATGTTCTCATTCCCCCCGAAACGTTCGTGAAATGAACAAGAAACACAGATATGGTCGGATGATCCGTGCATTTTTGCGCAAGTTAGGCATAATACGCGGCTTCGAATTTTGACCCCTACAGACCTTTTCTTATGCACAAAGAACCTCGTAAGGTCCGTGAGTTTCGTCGCCGCGAGCAAGAAATTCTCGATACCGCGCTCAAGCTGTTCCTCGAACAAGGTGAAGACAGTGTCACCGTCGAGATGATTGCTGATGCCGTGGGTATCGGCAAAGGCACGATCTACAAGCATTTCAAGTCCAAGGCCGAGATCTATCTGCGCCTGATGCTCGATTACGAGCGCGACTTGAACGAGCTGTTGCACTCGGCCGATGTCGACAAGGACAAGGAAGCGCTGTCCCGTGCCTACTTTGAATTCCGCATGCGCGACCCGCAGCGCTATCGGCTGTTCGATCGCCTGGAAGAGAAGGTGGTCAAGGGCAATCAGGTCCCTGAGATGGTCGAGGAGCTGCACAAGATCCGTGCCTCGAACTTTGAACGCCTGACCCTGCTCATCAAGGGCCGCATCAGCGAAGGCAAGCTCGAAGACGTGCCGCCATATTTCCACTACTGCGCATCCTGGGCGCTGGTGCACGGCGCGGTGGCGCTGTATCACTCGCCGTTCTGGAGCAATGTGCTGGAAGATCAGGAAGGTTTCTTCCAGTTCCTGATGGATATCGGCGTGCGCATGGGCAACAAGCGCAAGCGCGACCCTGAAACGCCAAGCGGCTGAATCATTCAGTCGCCTTATGCGCCGTGTTTTTCGCTACATGGCGCAGTACCGCAGGAATATACTCAGGCATAGGGCTTGCTAAAACTTGAATTGTGAGTCAAGTTTTAGCCGCTCGATTTTCCATCGCCGGAGTGCTTCATGATCGTTGACCGTCAAGGCAGGCGTTTTCGCAATTTGCGGATCAGTCTGACTTCAGCCTGCAATTATGCCTGTACCTACTGCGTGCCCAACGGCAAGCGGCTGGTGGCTGCGCAGGATGAACTGTCGGCCGAGGCCATGGCACGTGGCGTGGCTTATCTGATCGAAGCCGCCGGCATCGAGCGCCTGCGCATCACTGGTGGCGAGCCGCTGGTCAGTCCCAAACTCGAATCGTTCATGAGCGCCGTCGGCAAGATGGGGCTGGAAGACATCAGCCTGACCACCAACGGCCAGCTCCTGGCGAAAAAGCTCCCGTTGCTGGTCGATGCCGGCCTGCGACGCATCAACGTTTCCCTCGATACCCTGGACGCCGGCGCGTTCCGCAGCATTGCCCGTGGCGGTGATCTGGCCACCGTGCTGGATGGCATGGATCAGGCGGCCGCGGCGGGGATGAAGATCAAGGTCAACATGGTGCCGTTGCGCGGGCAGAACCTCGACCAGGTGATGCCACTGCTCGATTACTGCCTCGAGCGCGGTTTTGAGCTGCGCTTCATCGAGCTGATGCGCATGGGCCACCTGGCCACCGATTCCAACGCCTTCCTGCAACAGTTCGTCAGCCTGCAACAGTTGCTGAGTCTGATCGGTGAACATTACGAGTACGCGCAAACCGATGCGCCAGTGGATGCCACGGCAGTTCGCTATGCGATTCCCGGTCTGGGCAATTTCGGCGTGATCGCCAACGAAAGCGTGCCGTTCTGCCGAACCTGCTCGCGCCTGCGCCTGTCGTCCACCGGATGGCTGCATGGCTGCCTGTCGTCGAGCAACCGCCACTACGTCGGTGACCTGCTCGACAAGCCACGTCACGAGGCGCTGCCGGCGTTGCAGCGGTTGCTGGTCAAGGCGCTGGGCGACAAGCAGGAAGTCGCGTTCTCCGGCGGTGCGACCGTCATGAAGATCATCGGCGGCTGAAAATCCTCATCGCGAGCAGGCTCGCTCCCACAGGTAAATGCTGACTCCTGTGGAAGCGAGCCTGCTCGCGATTACGATCGAACAATCGACGAAGATCTGGAAATGGCGCAAAAGCTGCATCCTACGGCCATTCGCCGGTTTTCCGTCACCGGCTTCTGGAGGATTAGGATGCGTAGCCTGGTTTTGCTGCTGGCCGTTTTGGCGCTGGGCGGCTGTATGACTGTCAGTGACATGGCCGAAGGGACTCGCTACCAGATGAGCGACGCGGGGCTGCTGGATCACAGCGACAGCCGTCGCGTAAACAATTTCCGCATTCAGCCGGATTCGTTCATCTACATTGCGCAAGGCTCGTTCGCACCCCCGGGTGGTTCTTACCCGCGTCCAAACGTCGTCGCCGAAGAAGCCTTCAAAGGTTTCGTCGAATACTTCCCGATGGTCCGCCGCGCCCGTGCGCCGGAAGGCCTCGACCAGGCGATGGGTGAGGCCCGCGATGCCGGTGCTCACTACCTGCTGTACACCCGTTTCGCCAAGGCCGACGACCGCATCGGCAACTCCGATGAATGGCTGGACGAGGAAGCCGTGGATCGCCTCGGTATCGACGGCGGCGTGATTCAGATCATGTTGATCGAGACCAGCACCCAGTATTTGATTGATACTGCACGGATCAAGAGTCGTGGCGGTTTACTGACGTTCCACGACAACAAGCCCGAAGACCTGATCGGCCCACCGCTTGCGCAATACGCGCGTAGCCTGCTGGGCGTCGGGGACCAGTAATTCAAGGAGTACGCCATGAGTGGCCCGCAAAAAGCCAATGACCTGCTGGGGCAAATCCCCAAAACCAAAGGCTTGCCGCCGGTGCACTCGTGGAACCCGGATTTCTGCGGCGACATCGACATGCGCATCGCCCGCGACGGCACCTGGTACTACCTGGGCACGCCGATCGGGCGCAAGCCGATGGTCAAGCTGTTCTCCACCATCATCCGCCGCGACGGCGATGATTACTTTCTGATTACTCCAGTGGAGAAAGTCGGAATCAAGGTCGACGACGCGCCATTCGTGGCGATTGCCGTCGAGGTGGAAGGCGAGGGGGAGGCGCAACTGCTGCGCTTTACCACCAATGTCGATGAAATCACCGAGGCCGGCGCGGAACATCCGATCCGCGTCGAGATCGATCCTGCAACGCAAGAACCTGCCCCTTACGTGCATGTGCGCACCAACCTCGAAGCGCTGATCCACCGCAACGTGTTCTACCAATTGGTCGAGCTCGCAGTCAGCCGTGAAATCGAAGGTCAACGCTGGCTCGGCGTCTGGAGCGGCGGCGAGTTCTTCCGCATCGGCCTCGAACCATAAAAAACCGCAGTCTGTGAAAACAGGCTGCGGTTTTTTGTCGTTGACTCTCAATCGTATGATGATTAGCGTAGGCACCCACAGCGAATCGCTTCGGGGTGTCCATGTCGAGCAGTTTTCACGCATCAACGGTTGACTGGCTGGGCGCCTGGATTGCTGCCGGCCAGGTGAAGCCGGGGCAGGCGATCAAGGTCGAGGCCGATCTGGGCGAGCAGCTCGGGGTCAGCCGCACCGTGATCCGCGAAGCCATCAAGACTCTGGTCGCCAAAGGCATGCTCGAAGTCGGGCCGAAAGTCGGCACGCGGGTGCTGCCGATCAAGCGCTGGAACCTGTTCGATCCGCAAGTCGTGGGCTGGCTGTCACGCAGCGGCCTGCCGGAAAATTTCGTCGATGACCTGCTCGACCTGCGCCGCACCATCGAACCGATGGCGGTGCGCTGGGCCTGCGAGCGGGCGACCGTTGAACAGGTGCAAGCCGTGCGGCAGGCCTACAACGCGCTGGAACGGGCGGTCGACAGCGGCATCGATTACAACCGCGCCGACCAGTTCTTCCACGAATGCATTCTCGCCGCCAGCCACAATCAATTCATCGAGCAAATGGTGCCGGCCCTCGGTGCGCTGCTCGCCGTGTCCTTCGAAGTCTCGGCGGCCGATCCCGACGAATTGCGCCGCACACTGCCTATCCATAAAGACATGGCCGATGCCATCGCCGCCCGGGATGCCGCGCGGGGGGTGTGGGCCTGCATGACCCTGATCGACAATGCCGACCTGGCCATCAAGCGGTTCTACCCGCAGGTGATGGCCGACAAGAAAGCCAGCTGACAAAAACAACAAGACAGGAGGTTGCATGACGTGGACTGCGGTGACAGAGCATCGGGCGCAACTGGGCGAGGGCCCGTTCTGGGACGCACCGACCCAGGCACTGTACTGGGTCGACATTGCCGGCAGGCAGGCGCTGCGGCTGATCGGGCAGAACGTGCAGATCTGGCAGATGCCGGAACACGTTTCGGCGTTCATTCCCTGCGCCAGCGGTGATGCGCTGGTGACTCTGAGCAGCGGCGTCTACCGGCTTGATCTGGATTCCCCCGGGCTTGAACCGCAACTGACGCTGTTCTGCGTCGCCGATCCGCAACCGGGCAACCGTGCCAACGAAGCGCGTTGCGATGGCCAGGGCCGGTTGTGGCTCGGCACCATGCAAAACAACATTGGCGAGCAGGGCGAGGATCTGCCGATCATCCGTCGTTCCGGCGGGCTGTTCCGGATTGATCCGGATAAAAGGGTCACACCCTTGTTACGGGGGCTGGGCATTCCCAACACGCTGCTCTGGAGCGACGACGGCACCACGCTGCTGTTCGGCGACAGCCTCGACAGCACCTTGTACCGCTATTTCATTCACACTGACGGCAACCTCGACACTGCCCAGCCTTGGTACAGCGCCGATCAGCACGGTGGCCCGGACGGTTCGGCGATGGACGCCGAAGGCTACGTGTGGAACGCCCGCTGGGACGGCAGCTGCCTGCTGCGCCTGACACCGGATGGCCAGATCGACCGCAGGATCGAACTGCCGATCAGCCGCCCGACCAGTTGCGTGTTCGGCGGCGCCGACCTGAAAACCCTGTACATCACCAGCGCTAAAAGTCCGCTGAACCACCCGCTGGACGGCGCCGTGCTGTCTTTGCGAGTGGACGTCGCCGGAAAGCTCTGTACGCGATTCGCTGGTTAAATCCCAAAATATGGGATGCAAAATTATATATTGAGATTATTTGGCGGTCGGGTTTATAGTCGGCTCCAGCAGTAACACGCACTCACACTTAAAAAGAACAAAACAGGTGAAGTGATGCAGCGAATTTTCATCGCACTCCACAGCGGAGTCAGCGCTTCGGGCCGTTTCGGTACCGCGGCGTGCGCGCGCCTGTTTTGTTCCACAAGCCTTCCAGACCGGACATCGTCAGATGCCCGGTTTTTTTATGCTTTCGAACAGGAGTCCTGATTCATGGCTGAACCTCTGTCCCTGCCACCGGTGCCCGAGCCACCAAAAGGCGAGCGTCTGAAAAACAAGGTTGTGTTGCTGACCGGCGCCGCCCAAGGCATCGGCGAAGCAATCGTCGCGACCTTCGCCTCGCAGCAGGCCAAACTGGTGATCAGCGATATCCAGGCCGAAAAGGTCGAGAAAGTCGCCGCCCACTGGCGCGAGCAGGGCGCCGATGTACAAGCGATCAAGGCCGATGTATCGCGTCAGCAGGATCTGCATGCCATGGCCAAACTGGCCATCGAGCTGCACGGTCGCATCGACGTGCTGGTCAACTGCGCCGGGGTCAATGTGTTCCGTGATCCGCTGGAAATGACCGAAGAAGACTGGAAACGCTGCTTCGCCATCGACCTCGACGGCGCCTGGTACGGCTGCAAAGCCGTGTTGCCGCAGATGATCGAGCAAGGCATCGGCAGCATCATCAACATCGCCTCGACCCATTCGACGAACATCATTCCCGGCTGCTTCCCGTACCCGGTGGCCAAGCATGGCCTGCTCGGCCTGACCCGCGCGCTGGGCATCGAGTACGCGCCGAAGGGTATTCGGGTCAACGCGATTGCGCCGGGCTACATCGAAACCCAGCTCAACGTCGATTACTGGAACGGTTTCGCCGACCCGCACGCCGAACGTCAGCGCGCTTTCGATCTGCATCCACCCAAACGCATCGGTCAGCCGATTGAAGTGGCGATGACTGCGGTGTTCTTGGCCAGTGATGAAGCGCCGTTCATCAATGCCTCGTGCATCACCATCGATGGTGGTCGCTCGGTGATGTACCACGACTGACAAAAGCGGATTTCAGGTGGAAAGGTCCGCCTGAAATTCAATCATCATACGATATGACTATTGTCGTCATGATTCGCAGGAAACGCTTTGACCGCTTTAACGTTTTTCAAATAACGCTCAAGAAAAATAACAAGGAGTCTGCTTATGAAACGTCGTTTCGGGATTCGTACCCTGTGCAGTACCGCGCTGGCGGTCACTGCGTTCAGCCTGAGCAGTGCCCTGCTGGCCGCCGATCCGGTGAAAATCGGCTTCCTGGTCAAGCAGGCCGAAGAGCCGTGGTTCCAGACTGAATGGGCCTTCGCCGAGAAAGCCGCCAAGGACAAAGGCTTCGAGCTGATCAAGATCGCCGTGCCGGACGGCGAGAAAACCCTCTCCGCTATCGACAGCCTTGCGGCCAACGGCGCCAAGGGCTTCGTCATCTGCCCGCCGGACGTGTCGCTCGGCCCGGCGATCATGGCCAAGGCCAAGCTCAACGACCTGAAAGTGATCGCCGTCGACGACCGTTTCGTAGATGCCAACGGCAAGTTCATGGAAGACGTACCGTACCTCGGCATGGCCGCCTTCGAAGTCGGCCAGAAGCAGGGCGCCGCCATGGCTGCCGAGGCGAAAAAGCGTAACTGGGACTGGAAAGACACCTACGCGGTGGTCAACACCTACAACGAACTCGACACCGGCAAGAAGCGCACCGACGGCTCGATGAAGGCCCTCGAAGACGCGGGCATGCCGAAAGATCACATTCTGACCGCCGCCCTGAAAACCCTCGACGTACCAGGCAGCATGGACGCCACCAACTCGGCGCTGGTCAAGCTGCCGAGTGCGGCGAAGAACCTGATCATCGGCGGCATGAACGACAACACTGTGCTCGGCGGCGTGCGCGCCACTGAAGCCGCCGGTTTTGCCGCGGCCAACGTGATCGGTATCGGCATCAACGGCACCGACGCCATCGGCGAGCTGAAAAAGCCCAACAGCGGCTTCTACGGTTCGATGCTGCCGAGCCCGCACATCGAAGGCTACAAGACCGCCGAGATGATGTACGAGTGGGTCACCACCGGCAAAGAACCGCCGAAGTACACCGCAATGGACGACGTCACCCTGATCACCCGCGACAACTTCAAGCAGGAGCTGGAGAAGATCGGTCTGTGGAACTGACGGCAGCGGCGGCCCGGCCAGCCGGGCCGCTTGAACGGTGTGATGAGGTGGCTTAAATGCACGCGCAAGTACAGACACAAGAACACAGCGCCAGCGGCAGCCTGCGTTTCAACGGGATCGGCAAGACCTTCCCGGGCGTGAAGGCGCTGGACGGCATCAGTTTCGTCGCGCATCCCGGGCAGGTTCACGCCTTGATGGGCGAGAACGGCGCCGGCAAATCGACCCTGCTGAAGATCCTCGGCGGTGCCTACATCCCGAGCAGCGGCGAGCTGCAGATCGGCGAGCGGACGATGGCCTTCAAGTCCACTGCCGACAGCATCGGCAGCGGCGTGGCGGTGATTCACCAGGAACTGCATCTGGTGCCGGAAATGACTGTGGCCGAGAACCTGTTTCTCGGTCACCTGCCGGCCAGTTTCGGCCTGATCAATCGTGGTGCGCTGCGCCAGCAAGCCTTGGCTTGCCTCAAAGGCCTGGCCGATGAAATCGACCCGCAGACCAAGGTCGGACGCCTGTCCCTCGGCCAGCGGCAACTGGTGGAAATCGCCAAGGCGCTGTCCCGTGGCGCGCATGTGATTGCCTTCGACGAACCGACCAGCAGCCTCTCGGCGCGGGAAATCGACCGGTTGATGGCGATCATCGGCCGGCTGCGCGACGAGGGCAAAGTGGTGCTCTACGTCTCCCATCGCATGGAAGAAGTGTTCCGCATCTGCGACGCGGTGACGGTGTTCAAGGACGGTCGCTACGTGCGCACCTTCGACGACATGAGCCAGTTGACCCACGATCAACTGGTGACCTGCATGGTCGGTCGCGACATTCAGGACATCTACGATTATCGCGGTCGCCCGCGCGGTGCCGTGGCGCTGAGAGTCGATGGCTTGCTTGGCCCGGGCCTGCACGAGCCGATCAGTTTCGATGCGCACAAGGGCGAGATTCTGGGTTTGTTCGGGCTGGTCGGGGCCGGGCGCACCGAGCTGTTCCGGCTGCTCAGCGGTCTGGAGCGCAACACCGCCGGACGCCTGGAATTGCGCGGCCATGAACTGAAGCTGCGTTCGCCCCGCGATGCGATTGCCGCCGGGATTCTGCTGTGCCCGGAGGATCGCAAGAAGGAAGGCATCATTCCGCTTGCCAGTGTCGCCGAGAACATCAACATCAGTGCGCGCGGTGCGCATTCCGGGCTCGGCTGCCTGCTGCGCGGGATTTGGGAAAAGGGCAACGCCGAGAAACAGATCAAGGCCCTGAAAGTGAAAACGCCCCACGCCGGGCAACAGATCAAGTTCCTGTCCGGCGGCAATCAGCAGAAGGCGATTCTCGGCCGCTGGCTGTCGATGCCGATGAAAGTCCTGCTGCTCGACGAGCCGACCCGGGGTATCGACATCGGCGCCAAGGCCGAGATCTACCAGATCATCCATAACCTGGCCGCCGACGGTATTTCGGTAATCGTGGTGTCCAGCGATCTGATGGAAGTGATGGGTATTTCCGACCGCATTCTGGTGCTGTGCGAGGGCGCCCTGCGTGGCGAAGTCAGCCGCGACCAGGCCAACGAATCCAACCTGCTGCAACTGGCTTTGCCGCGCCACCGCGCTGACGGCGTGGCGAACTGAGAGGTGACTATGATGACAACCCAAAACGAAACTCTGCCGACCGAGCGCAAACCTCTGGATATGCGGCGCTTCCTCGACGACTGGGTGATGCTGCTGGCGGCGGTGGGCATTTTTGTCGCCTGCACCTTGCTGATCGACAACTTCCTCTCGCCGCTGAACATGCGTGGCCTGGGCCTGGCGATCTCCACTACCGGGATCGCCGCGTGCACCATGTTGTACTGCCTGGCGTCGGGGCATTTCGACTTGTCGGTGGGTTCGGTAATCGCCTGCGCCGGGGTGGTCGCGGCGGTGGTGATGCGCGACACCAACAGCGTGTTTCTCGGCGTCAGCGCCGCGCTGGTGATGGGCCTGATCGTCGGCCTGATCAACGGCATCGTGATCGCCAAGTTGCGGGTCAACGCGTTGATCACGACGCTGGCGACCATGCAGATCGTCCGTGGCCTGGCCTACATTTTTGCCAACGGCAAAGCAGTGGGCGTGTCCCAGGAATCGTTCTTCGTGTTCGGCAACGGCCAGTTGTTCGGCGTGCCGGTGCCGATCCTGATCACCATCGTCTGCTTCCTGTTTTTCGGCTGGCTGCTGAACTACACGACCTACGGGCGCAACACCATGGCCATTGGCGGCAACCAGGAAGCGGCGCTGCTGGCGGGGGTGAATGTTGATCGCACGAAGATCATCATTTTCGCGGTGCATGGGGTGATTGGTGCGTTGGCGGGGGTGATTCTGGCTTCGCGGATGACTTCAGGGCAGCCGATGATCGGGCAGGGTTTTGAGCTGACGGTGATTTCGGCTTGCGTGCTGGGCGGGGTGTCGCTGAGTGGCGGGATCGGGATGATCCGGCATGTGATTGCCGGGGTCTTGATTCTGGCGATTATCGAGAATGCGATGAACCTGAAGAATATCGACACGTTTTATCAGTATGTGATTCGTGGGTCGATTCTGCTGTTGGCTGTTGTCATTGACCGTCTGAAACAGCGCTGAGATCAAGAGCTCCCTCACCCCCCGCCCTCTCCCGGAGGGAGAGGGAGCTGACCGAGGTGTCTTGCGCTCTACATTGACCTGAATAATTCAGTCGATTATGGATTCAGCGAGCGGGCTCAGGTCGGCGTATCTCCCAAATATCCCCCATTCAGTTCCCTCTCCCTCCGGGAGAGGGCTAGGCGGGCGGCGTTCCGATGAGGGCGCTCTTGATCTTCCCGCCTTCCGTCACCCCACCCAAAATTTCCCTTGCCCGTCTCAACCCGTTTCGGTTATCACTTTGTACATGATTAGACAGGTACGATTTGACAAGAAACAACGGGTGGTCGACGAGCTCGTCCGACGCATCGAAAGCGGCCTCATGGAGGACGGCTTTCTGTTGCCCGGCGAGCATCAGTTGGCTCAGGAATTCAACGTCAGCCGAGGCACGTTGCGCGAAGCGCTGGCCGAACTGAAGCGGCGCAATTACATCGCCACGCAAAGCGGGGTCGGTTCCATCGTCACGTTTGACGGGGTGGTACTCGACCAGCGCAGCGGCTGGGCCCAGGCCCTGGCCGACAGCGGGGCGCTGATCAATACCGACGTGTTGCGCCTGGAAGCCGTGACCCGCGAGGATCTGTTGCCGCGTTTCGGCTCCGATCAATTCATTCTTCTCGAACGTCGCCGCCGTTCCAACGATGGCACGGCGGTGTCCCTTGAACGCTCTCTGATGCCCGCCAGCGGAGGCCTGGAAAGCCTGCCGCGAGTGGGCCTGATCGATAACTCGCTGACCATCACCCTGGCCGCCTACGGCTACATCGGCGAGCGCGGCGATCAGTGGATCGGTGCCGAACCGCTCAACGCCGTGGATGCCAAACTGCTCGGCCGTCCCGAAGGCACGGTATTCCTCAAGGCGCTGCGCACCACGTATGACCGGCAAAACCGTTTCATGGAACAGGTCGAAAGCCTGCTCGACCCGGTGCATTTCCGGCTGCACCTGCAATTTGGAGAATCGAAATGACCGCCCTTGACCGTGCCCTGGGCGCGTTTTACGGCCTGGCCCTCGGCGATGCGTTGGGCATGCCGACCCAATCCCTGAACCGCGAAACCATCAAGCAGCGCTTCGGCCAGATTACCGAACTGCAGGACGCCGGCCCCTTGCAGCCGATTGCCGCGAACATGCCCAAGGGCTCGATTACCGATGACACCGAACAGGCGATTCTGGTCGGCGAGTTGCTGGTTGAAGGCAAGGGCCGGATCGAACCGGCGGTGCTCGCGCAACGGCTGATCGAATGGGAAGCCGAGATGCAGGCCAAGGGCTCGCAGGACTTGCTCGGTCCGTCGACCAAACGTGCGATCGAAATGATCCTCGCCGGCCACTCGCCGGAAGAGGCCGGACGTTACGGCACCACCAACGGCGCAGCGATGCGCATCACCCCGGTGGGGATCGCGGCGGATGTCGCCGACTCCGAACGCTTTATCGCGGCGGTGGTGCAGGCCTGTCAGGTCACTCACAACACTACGCTGGGGATTTCCAGCGCAGCGGCGGTGGCGGCGGTGGTTTCGGCCGGCATCAACGGTCTGGATCTGGGTGAGGCGCTGAACCTCGGCCAACAGATCGCCCAGCAAGCGGAGTCTCACGGGCACTGGGTGGCCGGCGGGCGTATCGCGTCGCGGATCAGTTGGGCGCGCAGCATCAGTGTCGAAAGCGACCCGGTGTTGCTCGCGGATCTGCTGTACGACGTGATCGGCACCTCGGTGGCGTCGCAGGAATCGGTCGTAGTGTCGTTCGCCCTCGCGCAGCAAGTCGCGGTCGGTGAAATGACGCCGTTCGATGCGCTGTGCATGGCCGCGAGCCTGGGTGGCGACACCGACACCATCGCCGCGATTCTCGGCGCCATGCTCGGGGCCTGCCTGGGCCTGCAGAGCTGGCCGGTGCCGATGATCGAGACGGTGAAGGCCGTCAATGGTCTGGAGCTGGAACCGTTGGTGACAGGGCTGTTGGCCTTGCGCTGATTGAACTGACGTTATCGTCGGATCGCCGCCCGGAGCAAGTTTGCTCCCACAGGGGTAACGCCGTACTTGTGGGAGCGAGCTTGCTCGAGATGGCCGCGCCGCAAATCCTGAATACTCACCCGCAATGGATCGCGCAGACAGGCCCAGGAAGGGGCGGGATGTCTTGTCGTTCTGCGTCATTGCCACAACCACAATAAAGGCAAACAGGAGCATTTTTCATGAGTTCATCGAACACCGGGCAAAGCGCCGGGCAACTGGAAACCCGGGGCATCGAACCGGTGCCGGAAGGCGAGTGCAACGGCCATCCGCTGCAACTGTTCTGGGTCTGGTTCGCTGCCAACATTTCCATCCTCGGCCTGCCGCTGGGCGCCACGCTGGTTGCGTTTCGCGGCCTGGCGATCTGGCAGGCAATCATCGTCGCGATCCTCGGCGCTGCCGGTTCGTTCGCGGTGGTGGGGATCATCTCGATCGCCGGCCGTCGCGGTCGTGCGCCGAGCCTGACGCTGTCGCGGGCGATCTTCGGTGTGCGCGGCAATATCGGCCCGACGCTGGTGTCGCTGATGTCGCGCCTGGGCTGGGAAACCGTCAACACCACCACGGCGGCGTTCGTGCTGCTGTCGTTGTGCTCGATCCTGTTCGGCTCGCCGGTGGAAGCCAAAAGCGCGCCGGTGCTGACCCTGATTTTCATCGCGATTTTCGTGCTGCTGACCCTGTCGGTGTCCGGCCTCGGCCACGCCACCTTGCTGGTGATCCAGAAGTGGGCGACCTATGTGTTCGGCGCACTGAACATTCTGGTCGGCGGCTTCCTCTGCGCGACCATCGACTGGAGCGCGGTGTTCAACGCCACGCCGGCACCAATGAGCGCGATGATCATCGGTATCGGCACCATGGCCGCCGGTACCGGCATCGGCTGGGCCAACGCTGGCGCCGACATGTCGCGCTATCAGCATCGCAGCGTCAAAGCCGTGCGCCTGGTGGCTTCGGCAGCGTTCGGCGCGGGGATTCCGCTGGTGTTGCTGATCACCCTCGGCGGCCTGCTGTCGGTGGGCAACAACGATCTGGCGTCGGCGACTGATCCGATCGTGGCGATCCGCGACATGCTGCCGACCTGGATGACCGTGCCGTACCTGATCACCGCATTCGGTGGTCTGCTGCTGTCGAACAACCTGTCGGTGTACTCCGCCGGTCTGACCACGCTGACCCTTGGCCTGAAGGTCAAGCGCGTGTACGCGGTAGTGGTCGACATCGTTGCGATATTCGCCGGTTCGATCTACTTCATGCTGATCGCCGACAGCTTCTACGGCCCGTTCATTACCTTCATTTCCCTGCTGGCGGTGCCGATCACCGCGTGGGTCGGGATCTTCGTGGTCGACCTGATTCACCGTCACTACTACAGCCCCAAAGACCTGCTCGACGTCAGTCCGAGCAGCGCCTACTGGTACAGCGGCGGCATCGAGTGGCGCGCATTCGGCGCGTGGGCGATCGCGATCGTGCTGGGCTTCAGTTTTACCACCATCGGCACCACGGCTGAAAATGTCTGGTTCAAGGGCTTCCTGTCCGACTCGTGGCTGGGCCACAACGGCCTCGGCTGGATCGTGACGTTCGTGGTCGCCGGCGGCATTTACTTCGTACTCGGCGGGGCGAGAGATCGCCGCGCCGCGCAATCCGAGAATGCTCATGCCTAAGATGTTGCATACCGGCCAAGTCATCATTGACCTGGTCATGGCCGTGGATGCGCTGCCGCAGATCGGCGGTGACGTGCTGGCGCAGTCCGCCAGTTTCGAAGCCGGCGGCGGCTTCAATGTGATGGCTGCCGCTGCGCGCAACGGCTTGCCGGTGGTCTATCTCGGTCGTCATGGCAATGGGCGTTTCGGTGATCTGGCACGGCAGGCGATGAACGCCGAAGGCATCCGCATCGGCATCGAACAACCTGCAGAACGTGACACCGGGATCTGCGTGGCGCTGACCGATGCGTCGGCCGAGCGCAGTTTCATTTCCTACATCGGCGCCGAAGGCGAGGTCACGACGGCGGAGCTGAACAGCGTCACCGCCGAGGAGGGGGACTACGTCTACGTCAGCGGCTACAGCCTGCTGCACAGCGGCAAGGCCCAGGCGTTGCTGGACTGGACGCTGGCGCTGCCGAGGACGATCAACGTGGTGTTCGATCCGGGCCCGCTGGTGGAATCGCCGGACTCACCGATGATGCAGGCGTTGCTGCCGCGCATTGATGTGTGGACCAGCAACAGCGTCGAGGCACTGCGCTTCACTGGCGCGGCGGATATCGAAACCGCGCTGGACCGGTTGACCATGCACCTGCCACTTGAGGTGCTGATGGTCGTGCGCGACGGCCCGCAGGGTTGCTGGATTCATCAGTGCGGTGAACGTCAGCATGTGCCGGGCTTCAAGGTGCAGGCAGTGGACAGCAACGGCGCGGGCGATGCGCATGCCGGCGTATTCGTCGCCGGGCTGGCACAAGGACTGGCCGCTCACGAAGCCGCAAGGCGCGCCAACGCTGCGGCTGCGTTAGCGGTCACTCGCTGGGGCCCGGCGACCGCTCCTGGCACGGCGGAGGTTGATGTGCTGATCAGCAAAAAATGCACTGACTGAACGATCGCAATTGCTGGCAGGCCAGCTCCCATAGGTTTCAGTAGGGGGTGCAGTTTTTGCCAGCCCTTTGATTTCTGTGGGAGCGCTTGCCAGCGATAAGGCCTTCATCCGTTACATCCAGTCTGGACCTAGCCGGCTCTGCGCAACGCCGCAATCAACTCATCTTTACGCATCGACGAACGCCCGGGGATTTTCCGCTCCCGGGCCTCCTTGCGCAGGCTGTCGACCGTCTGCACTTCGCGTGAAGCCTTGCTATCGCGCGAATGTCCCTCGCGGCTTGCTGTCGCGCGCCGCGCCGACTCCTTGCGATCCGCAGCTTTGGCGCTGGCCGGTTTCCGACGCCCGGAACCTCCGGCCTTCTCGCCGCCGCCGGACTGTTTGTTCACCGTCGCCCAGGCGCGGGCCTCGGCTTCGTCCTTGGACATCCCTTTGTTTTGATAACTGTCTTCGATGTGTTCGGCTTTGCGCTTCTGTTCTTCAGTGTATTTGGCTTTGCTTCCACGAGGCATGGCGAGTCTCCTGGTGGCTGGATGAATCTCTGAATGAGGTCTGGCGCAGGCGGCGCATTCAACCACTGCCTGCGCCAGTGACTGGAGGCGTCAGGTATCGAGTTTACGGGCCGCTTCCACACCCGCAGCGCTGAGCTTGATCGGCAGATTCAGCGAATGCTCTCCCGCTTCATTGCACGTGATGTGTCCGTGGTGAATCAGTCCACGCTCCTGCAGGGCGGCGAGGGCACTGGCCACGACTTTCTCGCCGCGATAATTGTCCAGCACCTCTTTGCCGAGGCCGCTCGGATGGGCATGCAACAGGCGGGTGAGGACTTCTTTTTCCAGGTTTTTATCGACGTTCATGGTTACCTCTTCAGGGAAGTGGATAAGACACGTTGCGTGGATGAAGCATGGATCACTGTCCTGCGCCTTCAGAACCCGAACCACCCGTGGTGGTTTTCGAGCCGACGCCGGGACCGGCGTTGTCGGGGGCGGCCGGAGCGTCGGGGGTGTTCATGCCGCCCTGGCGACCGGGATCGCTGCCCTGGGTGCGAGGATCGGTTCCCGTCGCGGGTGGCTGATTGATCAGCGGTACACCCGAACCGTCGGTATTCATACCGGGGGCACTGTTGATGGCGGGGGCTCTTGGCTGGGTAACCGGATCGGTCGGCCCGGTGCCGGCGGCGGTAGTCGAGGCGGCGAATACCGCCGGACTGAGGAGGGTTGCGAATACGAGCGCAGTCAACCTTGACGGGATCATAGGGGGTCTCCAGTGATTGAAATCCTTACCTCACGTTGGTCTGCCCTCGTGAAAGATTGGTGCCTGATGAGCGACGAACGGTTCAGAAGGGCTGAGCGCTTTCGAGGCCGATCTCTTCATTGAATTGCTCCATGAAGCCTTTCAGGCGTTGATGGCGGAGCTGTGCCAGACGTTGACCGGCAGCGGTGTGGAAACCGTCGGCAAGGTGCAGCAGTTTGATCTGGAAATGGTCGAGGCAGAATCGCTTGTCGTCGTAGTCCCTGTCCCGGGCCTCGGGATCGTGCGGGTCATACAGCGCGCTGCCCATCCGTCCGGCTGTGTAGAAGGTGCGGGCGACGCCGAGCATGCCGAGGGAATCGAGACGGTCGGCGTCCTGCATCAGTCGGGCTTCGAGGGTTAGCGGGGTGATGTTGGCGGAAAAGCTGTGGGCTTCGATGGCGTGGGTGACGGCATCTATTTTGGCCTCGGGCCAGTTCAGGTTTGTCAGCACCTTTGAAGCTTTTTCCGCTGCCAGACGCGATGCCTGTGAGCGCAGTGGCGAGTTCTTTTCCACCGCCACGCAATCGTGCAGCAGCACGGCCGCGAGCAGTACTTCAAGGTCGCCACCTTCCTCGATCTGCAAGGTGCGCGCGTTGTGCCAGACCCGTTGCAGGTGCGACAGATCGTGGGCGCCGTCCTCCGACGGTTCCAGCGCGTGGGGCAGCAGTTCGGCGGCGAGCTCCGTGAGAGGTGAAAAAACGAGATTGTTCATGGGAGTCCTTGCGAGTCATCGGCCGCGCTAGCCTAATCCGTGGATTGCCATGTGACGAGCGCCGCGCGCCGCCTTAGTATGGCGTTTTACTTTTTCCGACAAGGCCCGTCCATGACGATCGAGATCCGCCCGGCGACCCCCAGCGATGCACCGCAAATCCTCGCGTTCATCACCGAATTGGCAGACTTCGAAAAGGCCCGTCACGAAGTCATCGCCAGCGTCGCGGACATTGAACGCAGCCTGTTCAGCGAAGGCGCCACGGCACATGGCCTGATCTGCCTGCGCGACGGCTTGCCGATCGGTTTTGCGGTGTTCTTCTTCAGCTATTCGACCTGGCTGGGCAGCAACTGCCTGTACCTCGAAGACCTCTACATCACCCCGGAACAACGGGGCGGCGGCGCCGGAAAAACCCTGCTGCGCCACCTCGCAAAAATCGCCTGCGCCAACGACTGCGGCCGCTTCGAATGGAGCGTGCTGGACTGGAACACCCCGGCCATTGAATTCTACAAATCCCTCGGCGCCCAGCCGCAGGAAGAGTGGGTGAGGTATCGCATGGATGGCAAGGTATTGCGGGAGTTTGCCGAGGGCTGAATAAATAGTGGCAATCTGATTATTGATTCGATTGTCCAAACCGCTCTGGTCCGGCATTCTACGCGCCATTTTTGCGCGCTCACGGACGACACCTGCAATGCCTCTGGCACTCTTTCTCCACGCCCGTGGAGCCTTCGCTGCGTCAACGAGTGACCGGCGATGAGCGGACTACGGGCGTCGATCCGCCTGTACGGTCTGGTCAAAAAACTCGGTTCAAGCGACAACCCGAACCGCCAACTGGTGGACATCCTCTGCACCGTTAACCGCCTCGGTGGCAAAGCCATCCGTGCGTTTTTCTCGGGCCTCGATGCCGAGCTGATGACGCCTAGTGCAAACCACCTACGACCAGCATCGACTGACCGGCTACAACACCTTGCTCAACCAGCTCGACGACGCCACATCTACCGAGCTGAACTGGTTTGCCGATGAAACCTGGCAACAACTGCAAACCCTCACCCCGAACAGCCGCGAGCATTGTCACGCGCTTTTCGATTCCGTCGACAACCGCTGGCGTTTCGCCGCGACCGATGTCGACCTCTATCAGCCACACCTGGAACCTCTGAAGCAAGGAGCTTTGAATTGAGTGGTAAACCCGCTGCACGCGTCACCGACCCAACCGGCTGCCCACTGCCTGGTCATGGCAACAACCCGATCGTCTCCGGCTCGCCGGACGTGTTCTTCGACGGGCTCCCCGCCGCGCGCATGACCGATAAATCGGCGTGTGGCAGCCCGATAACCGGCGGTGTTTCCGCCACGGTCTTCATCAACGGCCTGAATGCCGCGATGCTCGACAGCACCGGCGGGCACGGCAATGTCGTGGTCGGTGGGTCGGGGACGGTGATTATTGGACAGAGCGGGGGAGGGGCGGCGTTTAGCGGGTTGTCGCCGATGCCGGTGCATTTCAATGATCGGATGCAGGTGATTAACGAAATTACTGGTGAGCCCATGCCAAATCACCCTTACGCGATTCAACGCGCTGATGGGAGCGTGGAGCACGGCGTAACCAATGACGCGGGGTTTACCCATACCGTGAGTTCGCATTTGCCTGAGTCGATCAAGCTGTTCGTGGAGTAGGAAGATATGACTACTGAAAATCCTGCTCTGAAAGGCTGTAAAAGACTGGTCGTGACCCACGACCTGACCTGCAAAACGGACGGAACAGTCAAGCAGGCCACGATCACTCCCAAAAAGATTGTTCTGTTTTTTGTGGGTGGTGCGGGTGATAAAGAAAGTTATTACGGCACAGGCCCCAATAATAACGTTGCTGACGTCATGAAGGTGTTCGTCAGGGATATGGAGGCTGAGGGTATTTGTTCTGATAATTATGATATCCACCATGTTGGTTATAACTATTTTATTAGTGAAGATGATCTGAAAAAGAATGTGCTGGAGAAGATTGCTGATGTGACCACGCCTGTATATATCATTGGGCATAGCTTGGGCGGATGGAATGGTGCGCACCTGTCAGCTGTATTGACTGATAAGGGATATCGAATTCCGTGTCTGGTTACACTCGATCCGGTTGGCGAAGGAAAAATTGTGTGGGGAGTTTCTAACATCTACCGTCAGGAGCCGAAGCCGAAGGCGGAATATTGGGTTAACGTCAGAGCCGATGCCAAAGACTGGAATTTTTCCGATCTCGTAGCCGATTTTGGAGAGCAATGGGATATGAAAAGTGGGCCCAATATGAACGGGCGAGTGAATGTGAATCACGCCGATGCCTGGGTCATCTTCACATCAGTCCTGCAAAGTGGCCTCTCGGCCAGAGACGCTTTGATGCAGGTTGTTGTTACTCATTTTAAAGGACGGAAATGTGCGTAATATAATTTTATGTATGGCTTTCTTGCTTTGCACTTCCTGTGCGATGAATCATGGTAAGCCCATTGCTCATTTACAATACGTTGGTGTTGAACGTTATTTGGATAGGAATATTTATCAGGTGCGTTTTACGTCTGATGTTGATGTTGTCAATCTTTTTAAATCAAAAATAAGCCAGACGCTGCTGTGTTCTTTTGAGGACGATTTTGATTTTTCGGCACCTCACTCTGCGGGTAGATACGGAGAGGGTTTTGTCGAGCCTGAAATTTCAAGTGCCGGGCCGGTTTACAGGGCGGATGTTTTATTTTTCAAAAGAAAAAACGATACCAGTGAAAAAATCATTGAAGGTGAGGCATTGAGGTCTTTATTAGTGGGCCGAGAGTCTATTGTCTGTAAGGTCAGAATTAATTCCTACTCCTATAAAATATATTTGTCGGAGGACATGAAAGTTCCAACGGCAGATCTGTTAAGAGAGATCGATAAGTTTTAAACGGGATGCGATCCGTCCGGACAGGCGGTGCTCGTTGCTCAATTCGCTGTCCGGGCTTTTAAGAAAGGCAAATCCCAAAATATGGGATGCAAAATTACATATTGAGATTTCCCGCCTGAGAGGTCTATAGTCCAGCTCACTCACTGCCAATAACAAAACAGGTGAAGCGATGCTGGCGCAATTGATCGCGCTCGATTGGGGGACGACCTCACTACGTGCTTACAAACTCGCAGCGGGCGGGCAGGTGCTGGCGCAGCGGTCGCTGTCGTTCGGGATCATGCAGTTGCCGAAGACGCCGCGGGTCATCAACGGTCGTGAATGCGCTGATGGTTTTGAACTGGCGTTCGACGAGGCGTGCGGCGACTGGCTCGACGCGCAACCCGACTTGCCGGTGATTGCCTGTGGCATGGTCGGCAGCGCCCAGGGCTGGCGCGAAGCGTCCTACCGCGATACGCCGGCCAACGTGGCCGATCTCGGAAAATCCCTGCAAACCGTTCACAGTCTTCGCGGTGTCGACGTGCATATCGTGCCGGGTGTGATTCAGCGTTCGGCGCTGCCGAACGTGATGCGCGGCGAGGAAACCCAGGTCCTCGGCGTCCTGCAGAATCTGCCGGTCGAGGCGGGCACTGATCTGTTGATCGGCCTGCCCGGCAGTCATTCGAAATGGGTGGAAGTGGCCGACGGCTGCATCACCCGTTTCGACACCTTCATGACCGGCGAAGTGTTCGCCGTGCTCAGCGAACACAGCATTCTCGGCCGTACCCAACAGCACAGCGCGACGTTCGACGCCGCCGCCTTCGATCGCGGCGTACAGGTGGCGTTGTCGGCAGAGGGCGAGATTGGCGTGCTGTCGACGCTGTTCAGCGCCCGCAGCCTGGGGCTGTCCGGTGAGCTCAGTGCCACCGCGCAACCGGACTATCTGTCCGGCCTGCTGATCGGCCACGAGCTGACGGCGCTGGCCGCCGTGCAACGGCGCCGACGCAACAGCACAGATCTTCCTTCGATCATCCTCATCGGCAACGCACAGTTGTGCGCCCGCTACAGCCGTGCCCTCGACACCTGCGGTTTTGCCCGGTTGACCCTGGCCGAGCAAGCCACCGAGCGTGGACTGTGGCAACTGGCGCTCGCCGCCGGACTGATCGATTCCTCATCCCGTTAACCCTGACTGGAGGCCTGACATGCTCAAGCAAGCACTGGCGCAAAACGGTCTGATCGCGATTCTGCGCGGCCTGCATCCGCAGGAAGCCGCCGCTGTCGGAGAAGTCCTGTATGCGGCCGGATTTCGCGTCATCGAAGTACCGCTCAATTCCCCCTCGCCGTACGAAAGCATCCGTATTCTGCGTAAGGCCTTGCCCGCCGATTGTCTGATCGGTGCCGGCACGGTGCTGACCCCGGAACAGGTCGAATTGGTGAAGGAGGCCGGCGGCCAGGTGATCGTCATGCCCCACAGCGATGCCAAGGTGCTGCGGGCGGCGAAAGCGGCGGGGCTGTACCTGTCGCCGGGCGTTGCCACACCGACCGAAGCCTTTGCGGCACTGGAGGAGGGTGCTGACATTCTCAAGCTGTTCCCGGCCGAACAGATGGGTCCGGCGGTGGTGAAAGCCTGGCTGGCGGTGTTGCCCGTCGGGACGATCCTGGCGCCGGTCGGTGGCATCACGCCGGACAACATGCAGGCGTTTATCGACGCCGGCGTCAAAGGCTTTGGCCTCGGTTCCGGGCTGTTCAAGCCGGGCATGACGACTGAGCAAGTGGCGACCAATGCCAAGGCCTACGTGGCGGCCTGGAAAGCCCTTCGCTAAGACTTTTCCGGCGCTGCGTGCGCTGCATCTAACAAGAGAGACAAGCAGATGAAAATCACCAAACTCACCACCTTCATCGTCCCGCCGCGCTGGTGCTTCCTGAAAGTCGAAACCGACGAAGGCGTGACCGGTTGGGGCGAGCCCGTGGTCGAGGGCCGCGCCCACACGGTCGCTGCTGCGGTTGAGGAATTGTCCGACTACCTGATCGGCAAAGACCCACGCAATATCGAAGACATCTGGACCGTGCTGTATCGCGGTGGCTTCTACCGAGGCGGCGCGATCCACATGAGCGCGCTGGCCGGTATCGATCAGGCGCTGTGGGACATCAAGGGCAAGGCCCTCGGTGTATCGGTCAGCGATCTGCTCGGCGGTCAGGTGCGGGACAAGATCCGCGTGTATTCGTGGATCGGCGGCGACCGCCCGGCGGACACTGCGCGGGCCGCGAAAGAGGCGGTGGGCCGAGGTTTTACGGCGGTGAAAATGAACGGCACCGAGGAACTGCAATTCCTCGATACCTTCGAAAAGGTCGATCTGGCCCTGGCCAACGTTGCCGCCGTGCGCGATGCGGTCGGGCCGAACGTCGGCATCGGCGTCGACTTCCATGGC
This sequence comes from Pseudomonas sp. FG35, assembly GCF_057809295.1. Classification (NCBI taxonomy): domain Bacteria; kingdom Pseudomonadati; phylum Pseudomonadota; class Gammaproteobacteria; order Pseudomonadales; family Pseudomonadaceae; genus Pseudomonas; species Pseudomonas sp. FG35. Next base: position 63,308 of record NZ_JBMDJR010000010.1, read on the forward strand.
CGGGTGCACAAACCCATGGCCAAGGTGCTGATGAAGGAACTCGACCCGTACAAACTGATGTTCATCGAAGAGCCGGTGCTCAGCGAAAACTACGAAGCGCTGAAAGAACTGGCTCCGCTGACCAGCACCCCGATTGCCCTCGGTGAGCGGCTGTTTTCGCGCTGGGACTTTAAACGGGTGTTGAGCGAAGGTTACGTCGACATCATCCAGCCGGACGCGTCCCACGCCGGCGGCATCACCGAGACCCGCAAGATCGCCAACATGGCCGAAGCCTACGACGTGGCGCTGGCACTGCATTGCCCGCTGGGTCCGATTGCACTGGCGGCGTGTCTGCAACTGGACGCCGCTTGTTACAACGCGTTTATCCAGGAGCAGAGCCTGGGCATCCATTACAACGAGAGCAATGACTTGCTCGATTATGTGAAGGATCCGCGGGTGTTCGACTACGACAAGGGCTTCGTGAAAATCCCGAACGGCCCGGGCATGGGGATCGAGATCAACGAGGAATACGTGATCGAACGCGCGGCGGTCGGTCATCGCTGGCGCAACCCGATCTGGCGGCATGCCGATGGCAGTTTTGCCGAGTGGTGAGTCGCTGACTCTCTGCCGCATCCAGTAAGTCAGATCTCCAGGGAGCGGAGATCTGCATAACCCTCGACCTCAATAAACATAAAAAGAGGCGCTCCCCATGCAACCGCAAACCCTCACCGGGCAAGCGACGTTAGTCACGCCCAGCCGCAAGCGATTTTTCATCATGGTGTTGCTGTTCATCACCGTGGTCATCAACTACCTCGACCGCAGCAACCTGTCGATTGCCGCCCCGGCTCTGACGACGGATCTGGGCATCGACCCGGTGCACGTCGGGCTGATCTTCTCGGCGTTCGGCTGGACCTACGCCGCCATGCAGATCCCCGGCGGCTGGCTGGTGGACCGGGTGCCGCCGCGCATCCTTTATAGCGTCGCACTGTTGCTGTGGTCGCTGGCTACGGTGATGCTCGGGTTCGCCGCCAGTTTCATCGCGCTGTTCGTGCTGCGCATGGCGGTCGGTGCGCTGGAAGCGCCGGCGTATCCGATCAACAGCCGCGTGGTGACGACCTGGTTCCCCGAGCGTGAGCGGGCCACGGCCATCGGTTTCTACACCTCCGGGCAGTTTGTCGGGCTGGCGTTTCTGACCCCGGTGCTGGCGTGGCTGCAACATGAATTCGGCTGGCACATGGTGTTTGTCGTGACCGGCACTGTGGGCATCGTGTGGGCGGCGATCTGGTACGCGGTGTATCGCGAGCCGCGTGATTTCAAAGGCGCCAACCAAGGTGAAATCGACCTGATCCGCGAGGGCGGCGGGTTGGTGGACATCGCCGCCGAAACCGCCAAGGTGAAGGCGAAATTCAGCTGGACCGATCTCGGCATTGTCCTGAGCAAACGCAAGTTGTGGGGGATCTACCTCGGCCAGTTCTGCCTGAACTCGACGTTGTGGTTTTTCCTGACTTGGTTCCCGACCTACCTGGTGAAGTATCGCGGCATGGACTTCATCAAGTCCGGTCTGCTGGCGTCGCTGCCGTTTCTCGCCGCGTTCATCGGCGTGCTGTGCTCCGGGTTCTTTTCCGACTTCCTGATCCGTCGCGGCTGCACCGTCGGGTTTGCGCGCAAGCTGCCGATCATTGGCGGGCTGCTGATTTCCACCTCGATCATTGGTGCCAACTTCGTCGAGTCGACGCCGTTGGTGATTGCCTTCCTGGCCTTGGCGTTTTTCGGCAACGGGTTGGCGTCGATCACCTGGTCGCTGGTCTCGACACTGGCGCCGGCGCGGTTGCTGGGCTTGACCGGTGGGGTGTTCAACTTCATCGGCAACCTGTCGGCGATTGCCACGCCGATTGTCATCGGCTTCCTGGCCAGCGGCGATTCGTTCGCTCCGGCGATCACCTACATCGCGGTTCTGGCGTTGATCGGTGCTTTGTCCTACGTGCTGCTGGTGGGCAAGGTCGAGCGCATCGAGTTGTAGTCGGCTATGTCGGGCGACCATAATGCCGCCCGTTCCCTCGCTCAACGCTAAAGGCTGGATATGCAGGAAGACGCCCCGAAAACCGCCAAGGACGCCGCGCCGACCGGCACCCAGACCCTGCTTCGCGGGTTGGGTGTGGTGCAGGCCGTCGCCAGTGGCGCCCGTGATCTCAAAGAGATCGCCCGCCTGATCGGCACCACGCGCAGCACCACCCATCGTCTGGCCAGTTGTCTGGTGGACGAACGTTACCTGCGCGTCGTGCCGCAAGTCGGTTATCTGCTGGGGCCGAAGCTGATCGAACTGGGTTTCCAGGCGCGCGAAGAGTTACCGCTGGTGACCCTGGCCGGGCCTTATCTGGACGAGTTGTCGGCGCTGACCGGCGACACCGTTCACCTGGGCATTCGTGAAGGCGACGAGGTGCTTTATTTGCTGAAGAATCCGGGGCGCAACGGCCCGGAAATGCGCTCGCGGGTCGGCCATCGCATGCCGCTGGCGCGGACCGGGATCGGCAAGGCGCTGATGCTGGATGACGCGCCGCAGGACTGGCAGCGTCTGTATGACATCAGCCTGCCGGCGGCTGGGAAAAGTCAGTTCTGGCCCCAGCATCCCCAGCAGTCGTGGGAGCAGCTTGAGCAGCGGATGACCGAGTACGTGGCCGGTGGCTATGCGTTCGATCTGGAAGACAACGAGCCGTCGATCCGCTGCGTGGCGGCGCCGATCCGCGACGCGAGCAAGCGCATCGTCGCGGCCATCAGCATCGCCAGCACCGTGCCGTACATGCCGCTGGAAAAAATGGCCGAGCTGATTCCCCTGATCAAAGGGGTCACGGCCCGGCTCTCGGCGGAGCTTGGCTTGAAGGTCTGAGGAATCAGAGCTTCAGAGTCGCCATATCGATCACGAAGCGGTACTTCACATCGCCAGCGATCATGCGGGCGTAGGCCTCGTTGATCTGGCGGATGTCGAGCATTTCGATGTCGCAGCTGATGTTGTGCTCGGCGCAGAAATCCAGCACTTCCTGGGTTTCGGCGACGCCACCGATCAACGAACCGGCCAATACGCGACGACCCAGCACCAGTTTCGCGGCGTGGACCGGCGGATCGATCGGTTCGATCAGACCCACCAGAATGTGCACGCCGTCGAAGCGCAGGGTGTCGAGGTACGGGTTCAGATCGTGCTGCACCGGAATGGTGTCCAGCAGGAAGTCGAAACGGCCGGCAGCGGCTTTCATCTGCTCTTCGTCGGTGGAGACAATGACGTGATCGGCGCCCTGTCGACGACCTTCCTCGGCTTTGCTTGCCGAACGGGTGAACAGCGTCACTTCGGCGCCCATGGCCTTGGCGAACTTGATGCCCATGTGGCCGAGGCCGCCCATGCCGAGAATCCCGACCTTGTCGCCGGCCTTCACGCCGTAGTGCTTGAGTGGCGAGTAGGTGGTGATGCCGGCGCAGAGAATCGGCGCGGCAGCCGCCAGATCCAGCTTCTCGGGAATGCGCACCACGAAGTGTTCGCTGACCACGATGCTGTCCGAATAACCGCCCATGGTGTTACTGCCATCGACCCGGTCCGGAGTGGCGTAGGTCATGGTCGGGCCTTCGAGGCAGTATTGCTCGAGGTTCGACTGGCAGGCTTCGCAGGTGCGGCAAGAGTCGACCATGCAGCCGACACCGACCAGGTCGCCGACCTTGTGTTTGGTGACGTTCGCACCGACGGCGGTGACTTTTCCGACGATCTCGTGGCCGGGCATCAACGGGTAAACGGCGATGCCCCATTCGTTGCGCGCCTGGTGGATGTCGGAGTGGCAGACGCCGCAGTACAGGATCTCGATGGCGACGTCGTCGGCCCGTGGGCTGCGGCGTTCGAACTTCATCGGGGCGAGGGGGGTGGTGGCCGTTTGAGCGGCATAGCCGATGGCGGTGTACATGTGAAACCTCGCAAAAGCAGTGACAGGTGAGGCGGCGCATTCTGGGCGCCGTCCGGTCGTCCGGCCATGGCGATTCCTCCGGGTGTCATGCCTAATCCTCCGGCATGCGGGGTTGATCGGCCGCATTGGCAAAAGGATCTGCGATGATGCTTTTATCCCTTTTTCCGTGATTTTTTCTGAAGAGCCACCCGATGCAATTGACCCGTCACCTTGATGCCAACGCCACCCTGGTTTCGCTGATCGAACCGCTGGCGCTGCGCGATGGTTACAGCCAGACCGGGCTGCCAGGCGTGCAGGTGTTGCGCGCCAGTTGCGACGTCGCCCGTGGCCCGCACATTTATGAGCCGAGCCTGATGATCATCGCCCAGGGCAGCAAACTGGCGTATCTGGGGCCGCGCACCATGGAATACGGCGCCGGGCATTACCTGATTCAGGCTTTGCCGGTGCCCTTTGAGTGCGAGACCTACGCGTTGCCGGACGCACCGCTGCTTGGCGTATCGGTGGCGATCGACCGGGTGCTGCTCGGTGAACTGGTGCTGGCCATGGGGCTGGCGCCGGGGCGGCATATTCCGGCGCAGACACCTGAGTCGATGACCTCGGTGGTGCTCGACAATGACATGCGTGGTTGTGTCGAACGCTTGCTGCGTTGTCTGCACGATCCGCTGGAATGCCAGATTCTCGGACCGGCGCGGGTGCGAGAGTTATTGTTTGTGGCGTTGCGCGGTCCCCAGGCGGATGTGTTGCGAGCGCTGGTGGAGCAGCAGGGGCAGTTCGCCCGGGTGGCGGCTTCGATCAGTCATCTGCATGCGCATTACACCGAACCGTTGAACGTCGAGACATTGGCCAGTTGCGCGAACATGAGCGTTTCGACCTTTCACGAACACTTCAAACGCAGCACGTTGCTGTCGCCGGTGCAGTACCTGAAGCGTTTGCGCTTGTTGAAGGCGCAGACGTTGTTGATCGCCGAAGGACTGGGGGTGGCGCAGGTGGCGCATCGGGTGGGATACCAGAGCACGTCGCAGTTCAGTCGCGAATACAAACGCTATTTCGAACGCAGTCCGGGGGATGAGCGTGCTGCGTGATTTTCACCAAATCGCGGGGAACAAAAAGGCCCCCGTTTCGGGAGCCTTGATGTTCAGCAATTCGACTTACATGTTTGGATAGGTCGGGCCGCCAGCGCCTTCCGGCGTCACCCAGGTGATGTTCTGCGAAGGATCCTTGATGTCACAGGTCTTGCAGTGCACGCAGTTCTGGGCGTTGATCTGGAAGCGCTTCTCGCCGTCTTCCTTGGTGATCACTTCATACACGCCGGCCGGGCAGTAGCGCTGCGCCGGCTCGTCGTACAGCGGCAGGTTCTTGCTCAGCGGGATGGTCGGATCGGTCAGTTTCAGGTGGCACGGCTGTTCTTCTTCATGGTTGGTACCGGAGATGAACACCGAGCTCAGCTTGTCGAAGCTAATCTTGCCGTCGGGTTTCGGGTAGTCGATCTTCTTGCAGTCGGCCGCGAGCTTGAGGCAGGCGTAGTCCGGCTTGGTGTCGTGCAGGGTGAACGGCAGTTTGCCGCCGAAGATGTTCTGGTCCAGCCAGTTGAAACCGCCGCCGACGATAGCGCCGAACTTGTGGATCGCCGGGCCGAAGTTGCGGCTGGCGAACAGTTCTTCGTAGAGCCAGCTCTTCTTGAAGGCGTCGACGTAGGTGGTCAGCTCTTCCGTGCCGTCCTTTTCAGCGAACAGCGCGTCGGCCACGGATTCAGCGGCGAGCATGCCGGACTTCATCGCGGTGTGGCTGCCTTTGATCTTGGCGAAGTTCAGAGTGCCGAGGTCGCAACCGATCAGTGCGCCGCCCTTGAAGACCATTTTCGGCAGCGAGTTCAGGCCACCCTTGCAGATCGCACGTGCGCCGTAGCTGATGCGCTTGCCGCCTTCCAGATATTGCTTGAGTACCGGGTGATGCTTGAGGCGCTGGAATTCGTCGAACGGCGACAGGTAGGTGTTGCTGTAGGAAAGGTCGACGATCAGACCGACCACCACCTGGTTGTTTTCCAGGTGATAGAGGAAGGAGCCGCCGGTGTTCTCGGTGCCCATGATGTCCATCGGCCAACCGGCAGTGTGCACCACCAGGCCTGGCTGGTGTTTGGCCGGGTCGATTTCCCAGATTTCCTTCAGCCCGATGCCGTAGTGCTGGGCGTCGGCATCGCTGTCCAGGTTATAGCGCTTGATCAGTTGCTTGCCGATGTGGCCACGGCAACCTTCGGCGAACAGCGTGTACTTGCCACGCAGTTCCATGCCCGGGGTGTACAGGCCTTCTTTCGGATGACCTTCGCGGTCGACGCCGAGGTCGCCGGTGATGATCCCGCGCACCACGCCGTTTTCATCGATCAGCGCTTCCTGAGCGGCGAAGCCCGGGTAGATTTCCACGCCCAGGTTTTCGGCCTGCTGAGCGAGCCAGCGGCACAGGTTGCCGAGGGAGATAATGTAGTTACCTTCGTTGTGCATGGTCTTGGGCACAAAGAAGTCAGGAATTTTTTGCGCGCTTTCGGCGTTTTTCAGCACGAAGATGTCATCGCGGGTGACTGGCGTGTTCAGCGGGGCGCCGAGTTCTTTCCAGTCCGGGAACAGTTCGTTCAAGGCCCGTGGTTCGAATACGGCACCGGACAGGATATGTGCGCCGACTTCGGAGCCTTTTTCGACCACGCAGACGCTGATTTCCTTACCGGCTTCGGCGGCCTTCTGCTTCAGACGGCAGGCGGCGGACAGGCCAGCGGGGCCGGCACCGACGATGACCACGTCGAATTCCATGTATTCGCGTTCCACAGGCTATCTCCTACTCAAGGCTCAACAGTTTTTTTTCTAATTTGGAGGTTCGGTGTCGTATCCGTTATTGCCTTTACGTTAACGTCAAGGGTAATAATGGGCAAACCACCTTTCTCTCTAGGCGGCGCATTATATCTACACCACTCCTAGCGTCCAATACAAACGTTTGTTTGAATCGGCTCCAGCCCAGAGAAATCAAAGAAGCGCGGCTTATGACAGGGCATTTTGGCGTATTGACCAGAATGGGCGTTCCGGTCAAGATACGGGCGGTTTTGCGCTCGCCGTAGGCTGAATGGTGGTTTCAAGAGCACCTCTAAAGACAGGGCGTAGGCGGTAACCGGTGATGCGCAGCGCAGGTTCGGCGCGCAGTTTACACACCGCGAAGCGGCATGACTCGTCGGTCACGACTGACGAACGGTCATCCCGTTCAGCCGGCGTTTTTAGAGGTGCCCTTGTGCCCGATGAGCATCAACCGCCAGGTTCGCCTAGGCGACTTTCTTTTCACCGGAGAGTAACGAGGAATCCATGAAGGTTCTTGTAGCTGTCAAACGCGTTGTGGATTACAACGTCAAGGTTCGCGTCAAGGCGGACAATTCCGGCGTAGACCTCGCCAACGTCAAGATGTCGATGAACCCGTTCTGCGAAATCGCAGTGGAAGAAGCCGTACGCCTGAAAGAAAAAGGCGTTGCGACTGAAATCGTCGTCGTCTCCATCGGCCCGTCCACCGCTCAGGAACAGCTGCGTACCGCACTGGCTCTGGGTGCCGATCGCGCCATCCTCGTCGAATCCGCTGAAGACCTGACTTCCCTGGCCGTGGCCAAGCTGCTCAAGGCCGTGGTCGACAAGGAACAGCCTCAGCTGGTGATCCTGGGCAAACAGGCCATCGACAGCGACAACAACCAGACCGGCCAGATGCTCGCTGCACTGAGCGGCTACGGTCAGGGCACTTTCGCCTCGAAAGTCGAAGTCTCCGGCGACAGCGTTGCCGTGACCCGCGAAATCGACGGCGGCGCGCAGACCGTTTCTCTGAAACTGCCAGCGATCGTCACCACCGACCTGCGTTTGAACGAGCCGCGCTACGCGTCCCTGCCAAACATCATGAAAGCCAAGAAGAAGCCTCTCGAGACGCTGACTCCGGACGCTTTGGGCGTTTCCACCGCCTCCACCAACAAGACTCTGAAAGTCGAAGCGCCAGCTGCACGCAGCGCGGGTATCAAGGTCAAGTCGGTGGCTGAACTGGTCGAGAAACTGAAAAACGAAGCGAAGGTAATCTGATCATGACTATCTTGGTAATCGCCGAACACGACAACAAGGTGCTGGCTCCGGCCACCCTGAACACCGTGGCTGCCGCTGCCAAAATCGGCGGCGACATCCACGTTCTGGTTGCAGGCCAGGGCGCTGGCGCCGTGGCTGAAGCCGCTGCGAAAATCGCTGGCGTGAGCAAAGTCCTGAACGCTGACAATGCTGCCTACGCGCATCAGCTGCCGGAAAACGTTGCTCCGCTGGTAGCCGAACTGGGCGCTGGCTACAGCCACATCCTGGCTGCCGCTACTTCCAACGGCAAAAACATCCTGCCGCGCGTTGCCGCCCAGCTGGACGTTGACCAGATCTCCGAGATCATCTCGGTAGAAAGCGCTGACACCTTCAAGCGTCCGATCTACGCCGGTAACGCCATCGCTACCGTGCAATCGACCGCAGCGATCAAAGTGATCACCGTGCGTGCCACCGGTTTCGACCCGGTTGCCGCTGAAGGCGGTTCGGCTGCCGTTGAAGCGGTTGCTGCTGCTCACAACGCCGGCACTTCCAGCTTCGTCAGCGAAGAACTGGCCAAGTCCGATCGTCCTGAGCTGACCGCTGCCAAAATCGTCGTTTCCGGCGGCCGCGGCATGCAGAACGGCGATAACTTCAAACACCTCTACGCGCTCGCCGACAAGCTGGGCGCTGCTGTGGGTGCTTCGCGCGCCGCGGTCGACGCAGGTTTCGTACCGAACGACATGCAGGTCGGTCAGACCGGCAAGATCGTTGCGCCACAGCTGTACATCGCCGTCGGTATCTCCGGCGCGATCCAGCACCTGGCCGGCATGAAAGACTCCAAAGTGATCGTTGCGATCAACAAGGACGAAGAAGCACCGATCTTCCAGGTGGCCGATTACGGCCTGGTGGCGGACTTGTTCGAAGCCGTACCTGAGCTGGAGAAGCTGGTCTAATCCGGCTGCTTCACTTATAAAGAGCCCGACCTTTTGGTCGGGCTTTTTTTTGTCTCGGATTTGAGTGGGAGCGTTTCGCCATGGATCTGCATCATCGGTTGAGCTGCTCGTGGTTGCTGGCGCTGGCATTGTTGCCGGGCCTGTCGGTGGCGGCGGGCAAATGCGAGCGGCTGGTCGTCACCGGCAGCCCGGATGCGCCGCCGTACCTTTGGCAGGATCCGCAGAACCCCAAGCAACTGATCGGTGCCAGTGCGGACCTGTTGCGACAGGTGGCCAAGGAGCTGGGGATCAAAGTCGATCTGCTGTACGCCGGCAAGCGTTCCCAGGCCCTCGACGAAGTGCGCAGCGGGCGCATGGATATGCTGGCCGACGCGCCAATGAACCTCAATGAGCTGGAAAACCTTGACTACATTCACCCGCCGTTGCTGGAAAACGATTATCTGGTGTGGACGCGCAAGGGCTCGACCCTCGTTTATAGCGAAGCCAGGGACCTGCACGGGCATACCGGCGGTTTGTCGGAAAAGTCTCGAATGACCCCGGCATTTGGCACTTTTGCCGAGCAGCAATTGACCCTGACCCGTACGGCAAACCTGACCCAGGCGTTTCAGAAACTTCTGCTGGGCGAGGTGGAATATGTACTAGCCGGTCGCTACTCGGGCATGGCGGCCGCGCAGGCATTGGGCATGGCCAATGATCTGCTGGCCTTTGAACAACCCATCGACCGCCCCGGTCTGTTCCTCGCGGTTTCGCACAACTCGGCCTGCAACGATCCGTGGTTGCGCGGACAGCTGGCCAAAAAGATGACAGAATTGCCCGCGTCCGGCCTGACGGAAGCCGCGCTGCAACGCAACATCGAGCGCTGGAAGGCGCAGCAGCAACAGCCGCCGCAACCACCTGTCAGCGCCCCAAAACAGTAGGGATTCTTAGTGAGTAATCGACTTCTTTTCGCGGCCATGGCCGTCCTGGCCCTGGCCGGTTGCGCCAGCGATCCGGCACCCAACGAACAAATGCGTCTGACCGAGCAGGCCCTTGAGCAAGCCAAGGCCGTCGGCGCCACCGCCGAAGACGTGCCGGAAATGAAACTGGCCGAGGACAAGTTCAACCGGGCCAAAGGCAGCATGGCGGGTGAGTCTTACAAGAATGCGCGGATGCGCTTCGAACAGGCCGAACTCGACGCACGCCTGGCGGAGGCCAAAGTCCTGACCCAGAAGAGCGAGGAGCAAGTGAACGTGCTCAACACCCGCATCGTCCGACTGCGCAAGCAACTGGGGAATGCCCAATGAGCCTGAAGTCCAAAACTCTCGGCGCTCTGATCCTCGCCGGTTGCGCCAGCCTGTACGGCTGCGCCGGTCAGCACAGCGAAACGGCATTGCAGCAGGCCAGCAGCGACTTCCAGAAGGTCAAGGAAGATTCCAACGTGCTGCGTATCGCGCCGAAAGATGTGATCCGCGCCGGTGAGTCCCTGGCCCGCGCCGATCGTCTGTCGACGTACTGGGGCAGCGGCTCGGACGTGGTGCATTACGCCTACCTGAGTCAGCGCTACAGCGAAATCGCCCGTGAGCACACCAATCAGGTGCTCAACGAAGAACGTGTGGCGAAGCTGGAACTTGAACGCCAGCGCCTGCAACTGGCCCTGCGCGAGTCCAAACTGTTGAGCGTGCAACAGCAGGGCAAATGGCTGGAAGAGCAGATCGTTGCGCTGGCCACCACCCAGACCGATCGTGGTCTGGTGATGACCCTCGGTGACGTGCTGTTCGATACCGGCGAAGCTGAACTGAAAAACTCGGCCAACCGCGTGGTGCTGAAGATCGTGCAGTTTCTGCAACTGAACCCGAAACGCATCGTGCGCATCGAGGGCTACACCGACAGCACCGGCGGCAAGCAGGAAAACCTCAAGCTTTCCCGCGACCGCGCACAGTCGGTGGCCAACGTGTTGACGGACCTGGGCATCGACGAAAAACGCATTCAGGTCGAAGGCTACGGCGATGAATACCCGGTGGACGCGAACGCTTCCGAGCGTGGACGTGCGCAGAACCGTCGGGTGGAAATCGTGTTCTCCGACGAAAAAGGCCAGCTCGGCGCCGCCCGCTGAGGGGGGCGTTACTGGAAAGCCCGGGCTGTCAGGCAGCGCCGGGCTTTTTTACGTCTGTCGATTACCTCACAAAGCAGTACAGATTTAACCGACACAGCACTGTATGGTTGACTAATATGGCAACTGTCCCAGTACACTTCCAAACTGTTCCGGTATTGTTTCACACAAGAATAAAACGCCCGTGAAATCGAGTGCTGCGTCATGACCAATCTCTTGCTCTACCAACGTATTGCTCAACAGCTGGCCGAAGATATCCGCCGTGGCGTCTATCAACCGGGCGAGCGCGTACCTTCGGTGCGCAAGATGAGTTCGCAGCTCAACGTCAGCCATGCCACGGTGTTGCAAGCTTACGCCAATCTCGAGGATCAGGGCCTGATCCGTGCGCGGCCGCAGTCCGGTTACTACGTGCACCAGACTCCCGCACTGACGGCGCCCACGCCGGACATCGCCCGGGTCGAACGGCCAGGCCTGGTCACCCGCAGCAGCATCATTCAGCAAGTGCTGGTCGAATCCCGTCGTGAAGGCGTGTTCCCGCTGGGGGCGGCGGTGCCGAGTGTCGATTATTTGCCGGTGCGCGCCCTGCATCAGCAGTTGGCCAAGGTCACCCGGTTTCACAGCCCTCGGGCGTTCAGCTACATGTTCAGCCCGGGTTTCGAGCCGCTGCGCCGGCAGGTCGCGATTCGCATGCGCGATGCAGGCGTGGTCGTTGACCCTTCGGAAGTGGTAATCACCCACGGCTGCGTCGACGCATTGCAGATGTCATTGCGAGTGCTGACCCGCCCCGGCGACCTGATCGCCGCCGAATCCCCCACCTATTACGGCCTGTTGCAACTGGCCGACCTGCTGGGCCTGAAGGTCATCGAGATTCCCAGCGACCCCGCCACCGGCATGAGCCTCGAAGCCCTGCAACTGGCGGCCAATCAATGGTCGATCAAGGCGCTGGTACTGACCACTCGCCTGAGCAATCCACTCGGCGGCACCATGCCCGAAGAGCGGCAGAAACAGCTGCTGCGACTGGCCTCGGATTTCGATATCCAGATCGTCGAAGACGACATCTACGGCGAGTTGATGTTCGAGCAGGGGCGCACCAAGTCGCTCAAGGCTTACGACCGGCTAGACCGGGTGATTTATTGCTCGAGTTTTTCCAAGACCTTATCGCCCGGTGTGCGCATCGGCTGGATGATCGCCGGCAAGTACCAGCAGGAAATCCAGCGCTTGCAGACCTTCAGCACTCATTCGGCGTGCAGCGTCACCCAAATGGCCATCGCGGCGTACCTGGAAAACGGCGGCTATGACCGGCATTTAAGGTACATCCGCCAGGAATACCGAAAAAATCTCAGCGCATTCCAGCTGGCGGTTCAGCAGTATTTTCCCGAAGGCACGCAGATGACCCGGCCCACCGGCGGATTCATTCTGTGGGTCAGTCTGCCGGGGCGGGTCAACACCCAGGAGTTGCACGTGCGGGCACTGCAACAGGGCATCAGCATTGCGCCGGGTCTGATCTTCAGCAACACCGAGCAGTTCAACCACTGCATCCGGTTGAACTGCGGCATCCCGTGGAATCGCGAGGCGGAACGGGCGCTGATGACCCTCGGCATGTTGGCGACACAGCTCTGCCAGGAGATGGCCGGCGGATTCTGAAACAATGGCGGAGCTTGTCATGTGGCGTCCAACAGGCGAGCATATGGCCCTCTGCCGTCAGCTTCGTTGGGTTCATGAAAGCGAAATTTTCTGCCGCCTGGGTTGTGCTATGCCTGCTGTTGATGGGTCATGTACCCGGTGTTTTGGCGGCTGCAGCGCAGGAAAAGGCGCCGGCCACTGCCAACGCGAAGAAACCGGCGACGACCAAAAAAATCGCTCCAGCGAAAACCACGCAGCAGAAAAAGGCTGCTCCGGTCAAGAAGCGCGCACCGGTCGCTACCAAGTCAAAGTCGGCGAAAGAAGTGGCCAAGACGCCATTGCCGTCTGCGAAGCTCGACTTGAGTCTGCCCAAAGACATGGTTCAGGAATTGAAACCCCCCGGCTCAGTGACGCTGCCCAAGCGCGAAGCGATCCTGCCGCAGATGTTCGGTGACAAGAACAGCGGGTTCCAGCTCAATGGACGCTTGCTCAGCAACGAAATGCAGCTGCAACTGCGCAATGAAGAGCGCCGGGAAGTCGAAGGCGCGGCGCTGGATTTCGAGTTCAAGCAATAAATCGTCCCCGTCGGTGACCCGCAGACCAGACGCTTTGTCGGAGACTGGTCAGTCATTTTCGTTTCTGCGTAAAAACCCCGGCTCAGGGAATTTAAAACAGCCGTTTAAGCGGTTACCCTGTCCCGCGTCCCTTTAACACATTGCCCGCTGCGAGGAACGCGTCGTCATGAAATGCCGTGAAGGCTGTGGCGCCTGCTGTATTGCCCCTTCCATCAGTTCGCCGATTCCAGGCATGCCCGATGGCAAACCTGCCGGTGAACGCTGCGTTCAGTTGTCGGTCGATAACCTGTGCAACATTTTCGGCCGACCGGAGCGTCCGGCGGTCTGTTCAGGATTCAAGGCCGATCCGGAAGTCTGCGGCAGCAGCCAGGAAGATGCGATCAGACTGCTCGGCTGGTGGGAGCAGATGACGGCGGCGTGATGTGTCAAACGAACGGAACTTCAACAATAAGGAATAAGACTATGGGTTCGCTGCATCGTATCGCTGTGTTGTGTGGTTTGACTGCCGTGCTGGCCACCTCGGCTGCTCAGGCTGAAGACTGGAAAGTCGCCAAGAACGAAGACGGCATCAAAGTCTCCCTGAGCGAAGTGCCGGGTTCGGACTACAAGTCTTATCAAGGCGTGACCGTGATGAAGACCACCATCGCCAAACTGCGCGCCCTGCAGGAAGACGTCTCCGGTGCCTGCGCCTGGATTCACGAGTGCAAGACCCAGAAACTGCTCAAGCACGAAGGCGATCAGAGCTGGACCTACACTCAGTTCAACACGCCATGGCCGGTGACTCCGCGCGATTCGATCCTGCACGTCACTACTGTTGAAGGCGCCGATGGCAGCCTGACCCGTAATCTGGAAGGCGTTCCGAAGTACCTCCCTGAAGAAAAGGGCTTTGTGCGTGTCGCGCAGGTCAAAGGCTTTTGGAAGTTCGTGCCAAAGGGTGATCAGGTTGAAGTGACTTATCAGGTTCACACCGAGCCGGGCGGCAGCGTGCCGTCGATGATCGCCAACAAGTTTGTGGTCGACGCACCGTTCAATACCCTGAAAGCCTTGAGAGAACGCGCCGAGAAGTAAGCACCGCGTTCCTCCGTAAACGCCCCGAAGAACTCGGGGCGTTTTGTTGTGCAGGTTTTATTGTGTTTCCGAATATGCGTTGAACGAAATTTTCACAAACGCTTCAAGACAATTCGCCCGCACTGTTCGCACCTGTATCGATGCAGCATGCCTTGAATGAAAGCGTCCGGCGGCGGGCACTAATCAATGGCAATGCCGTCGGTGATCGTGCAACATTTGCGCTCCGCGCAAGCCCCGGGGCCTGGAATGGCCAACAGAGGGCAGGGCGCAGCCGTATTTTTTGCAACTTCAACTTCCAATGGGTCCTAAAACGACATGGCAAACCCGGACGCCCTGAGTCAGCAGCGATCTTCCAGTCGCCTGCTGCAACCGACCGTCAAATCGCATCTGGCCTACACGCTTCTGTGCGCGCTGGTCATGATGGTGATGTTTTCCGTGCTGCGCCTCGCGCTGCTGGTCTACAACCGCGAGATGATCCTCGACACCCCGGCCTCGACTTTCCTCGAAGCCTTCGCCAACGGCCTGCGTTTCGATGTGCGCCTGGTGGTGTATGTCTGCATTCCGCTGGTGCTGGCGCTGTTCAGTGCCCGGGCCATGGCGGCGCGCGGGTTCTTCCGTCTGTGGCTGACCATCGCTTCGAGCATCGCGCTGTTCCTCGGCCTGATGGAGATGGACTTCTACCGCGAATTCCACCAGCGCCTTAACGGCCTGGTGTTCCAGTACGTGAAGGAAGACCCGAAAACCGTGATGAGCATGCTCTGGTACGGTTTCCCGGTGGTGCGTTACCTGCTGGCGTGGGCCGTGGGCACGCTGATCCTGACCCTGGCGTTCAAGGGCGCCGACCGTCTGACCCGGCCGCGTGGCCCGTTCAGCGGCGGCAACGTCGGCACCCGTCAAGTGGCGCCATGGTATGCGCGTCTGGCGGTGTTCGTGGTGTGCCTGCTGATCTGCGTGGTGGCCGCTCGCGGCACCCTGCGTCAGGGCCCGCCGCTGCGCTGGGGTGACGTGTACACCACCGATTCGAACTTCGCCAACCAGCTCGGCCTCAACGGCACGCTGTCGCTGATCGCGGCAGCCAAGGACCGGATGGGCGAAGATCGTGACAACATCTGGAAAGCCACACTGCCGCAGGATCAGGCGCAGAAAGTGGTGCGCGAGATGCTGGTGATGCCGGACGACAAACTGGTGGATGCCGATATCGCCGCCGTGCGTCGTGAATACACACCGCCTGCCGACAAGACCCTGCCGATCAAGAACGTCGTCGTGATCCTGATGGAAAGCATGGCCGGTCACTCGGTGGGCGCACTGGGCGCGCCGGGCAACATCACGCCGTACCTCGACAAGCTGTCGAAGGAAGGCCTGCTGTTCGACCGTTTCTTCTCCAACGGCACCCACACCCACCAGGGCATGTTTGCCACCATGGCGTGCTTCCCGAACCTGCCGGGTTTCGAATACCTGATGCAGACCCCGGAAGGCAGCCACAAACTGTCCGGCCTGCCGCAGTTGCTCAGCGCTCGTGACTATGACGATGTCTACGTCTACAACGGCGACTTTGCCTGGGACAACCAGTCCGGTTTCTTCAGCAACCAGGGCATGACCAACTTCGTCGGCCGTAACGACTTCGTAAACCCGGTGTTCTCCGATCCGACCTGGGGCGTGTCCGACCAGGACATGTTCGACCGTGGTCTGGTGGAGCTCAAGTCGCGGGAAAACGGCAAGCCGTTCTACGCGCTGCTGCAGACCCTGTCCAACCACACGCCGTACGCCTTGCCGACGCCGCTGCCGGTCGAGCGCGTCACCGATCGTGGCCCGCTCAACGAGCACCTGACCGCCATGCGTTACGCGGACTGGGCGCTGGGCCAGTTCTTCGAGAAGGCCCGCAAAGAGCCGTACTTCAAGGAAACCCTGTTCGTCATCGTCGGCGACCACGGTTTCGGCAACGAGCGTCAGATCACCGAAATGGATCTGGGCCGCTTCAACGTACCGATGCTGATGATCGCACCGGGCATCCAGGAAAAATTCGGTACCCGTGACCACACCGTGGGCACGCAAATCGACATCGTGCCGACCATCATGGGTCGTCTGGGTGGCGAAGTGCGCCATCAGTGCTGGGGCCGCGATCTGCTGAACCTGCCGGCAGGCGACACCGGTTTTGGTGTGATCAAACCGTCGGGCAGCGAGCAGACCACCGCTATCGTTACCGCCGACCAGATTCTGGTGCTGCCGAAAGAGAAGGAAATGGCGCCGAAGATCTACCAGTACCAACTGGGCGCGAACCCTTCTGCCGAAATCATTCCGGACGCCCCGCGTACTGCCGAGCTGAAACTCAAGCTCGAAGCGTTCCTGCAAACGGCCACCAAGAGCCTGATCGACAACACCGCCGGTGTCATAAACGGCAAGCCGGACTGATCATTCGGCGCAATAAAAAAGAGGCCCTCTAGAGGGCCTCTTTTTTTGTCGGTCAAACAGTCATATCCGACCGAGTAACAACAGCACCAGCAGTACAACCAGCACTACGCCGATAATGCCCGAAGGACCATAACCCCAACTTCTGGAGTGCGGGAAGACCGGCAGACCACCGATCAGCAACAGGATCAGGATAATGATAAGAATTGTGCCCATGTCGATTTCCTTGTTGATAGCGTCTGAGAAGTCTTGGTGTTCAAGGGCAGCTGGAAGTTGAACTAAATCCAGCCGGCTTATAAATTCCGACTGGTGCGCATGAAAGAAAATTCAATGTTTTTTTAAGGTATTTGGCTCGCGCTCTTATTTCGTTTGCTGTCGCGGTTTGCTCTCGCCATTCAGCAATCTGATGGAGCGTGGGTCGCCCCGTATCCTTCGCTACACTCCGCGGATCTTCCCCGGAACAACAAGGCTGTCTGCTATGCAAAATCGCATGATGATCACTGGCGCGGGCTCAGGCCTGGGTCGCGAAATCGCGCTGCGCTGGGCGCGTGAAGGCTGGCAACTGGCCTTGTCCGACGTCAGCGAGCCCGGTTTGCAAGAGACCCTGAAGCTGGTTCGCGAGGCCGGCGGCGACGGCTTCATCCAGCGCTGCGACGTGCGCGATTACAGCCAGCTGACCGCGTTTGCCCAGGCTTGCGAAGTGAAACTTGGCGGCATCGACATCATCGTCAACAACGCCGGTGTCGCCTCGGGCGGTTTCTTCAGCGAGCTGTCGCTGGAGGACTGGGACTGGCAGATCGCGATCAACCTGATGGGCGTGGTCAAGGGTTGCAAGGCGTTCCTGCCGCTGCTGGAGCAGAGCAAGGGCAAGATCATCAATATCGCGTCCATGGCCGCGCTGATGCAGGGCCCGGCGATGAGTAACTACAACGTGGCCAAGGCCGGGGTAGTGGCGCTGTCGGAGAGCCTGTTGATCGAACTGGCCCAACAGGAAGTCGGGGTTCATGTGGTCTGCCCGTCGTTCTTCCAGACCAATCTGCTGGATTCTTTCCGTGGCCCGACGCCGGCGATGAAAGCCCAGGTCGGCAAGTTGCTGGAAAGTTCGCCCATCACCGCCAGCGATATTGCCGATTACATCTACAAACAGGTCGCAGCCGGCGAGTTCATGATTCTCCCCCACGAACAAGGGCGCATGGCCTGGGCGCTCAAACAGAAAAATCCGCAGCTGCTGTACAACGAAATGACCGCAATGGCCGAAAAGATGCGCGCCAAGGCCAAACAGAACAACGGCTGAACTTGCCCGGGGTTCGCCGCATCGTTAGGGTGGCCGCAACAGTCACCCTGACGAGATGTCTTGCATGCTCAATTACCTGTGGTTTTTCCTCGCCGCGCTGTTCGAAATCGCCGGCTGTTTCGCGTTCTGGATGTGGTTGCGCCAGGGCAAGAGCGCCTTGTGGGTGATCCCGGCGCTGATCAGCCTGACCCTGTTCGCGCTGCTGTTGACGCGCGTCGAAGCGACCTACGCCGGTCGCGCCTACGCCGCTTATGGCGGCATCTACATCATTGCTTCGATTGGCTGGCTGGCGGTGGTCGAACGCATCCGCCCGTTGGGGTCGGACTGGATCGGTGTGGCGCTGTGTGTGATCGGGGCGAGTGTGATCCTGTTCGGTCCACGATTCACTGCGACTTGAATGGCTGGCTTGAAGGAAATGTCTGAAGGCTTGCGCGCCTTGCTGTGTAGGGAATGACTGAATTGCCCACAGCGCATTGTAGGGCGGTCGAAACCCGCGCATCTTCAAGGCTCGCAAACCTTGAAGGACACCTCCCATGCTTGTACTCAGCCGTGTTGTCGGTGAACTGATTTCCATCGGCGACAACATCACTCTGCGCGTTCTGGCGGTCAACGGCTCCAGCGTGCGGTTCGGCGTCGAAGCGCCGGAGCAGGTCGGCGTGCACCGCGCCGAGGTCTACGAACGGATCCAGCGCAAACAGGCCAGCGGCAAGGCCCGCTGACCGTTTTCAGTCGAACAGGTGCTTGGGCACGTCGTGCTTGAGCATCAACTGGCATTGCTCGCTTTCCGGATCGAAGACAATCAACGCCTGGCCTTTGGTCAGCGCCTGGCGAACCCGCAGTACGCGAGTTTCCAGCGGCGTGTCGTCACCGTTGTCGGTACCGTCGCGGGTGACGAAATCCTCGATCAGGCGGGTGAGGGTGTCGACTTCAAGCGCGTCGTAGGGAATCAGCATGGGCACCTCGGCTAAATCAATGTCGGGATGCTACGGCGAATGATCGCCGAGGGCCAGACTCAACTGTCCGAACGCTGCCCCACCAGGCTGTCCACCGACGGCACACGGGTGTCGCTCTCCATCTGCGTTTCGTGTTCGATCTGATGACTGAAGCGATCCAGTGACCCGGTGGCCGGTTGCGCATCGCTGGCGAACACCGGCGGACTCAGAATGTACGCTCCCAGCAAGCGACTGAGCGCCGCCAGGCTGTCGATGTGCGTGCGCTCGTAGCCGTGGGTCGCGTCGCAGCCGAAGGCGAGCAGGGCGGTGCGAATGTCGTGACCGGCGGTGACCGCCGAGTGGGCGTCACTGAAGTAATAGCGGAACAGGTCGCGGCGCACAGGCAGTTCGTGCTCACCCGCCAGACGCAACAAGTGCCGCGACAAGTGATAGTCGTAGGGCCCGCCGGAATCCTGCATCGCCACGCTCACCGCGTGTTCGCTGGAGTGCTGGCCCGGCGCGACCGGGGCGATGTCGATGCCGACGAATTCGCTGACGTCCCACGGCAACGCCGCCGCTGCGCCGCTGCCGGTTTCTTCGGTGATGGTGAACAGCGGATGGCAGTCGATCATCAGTTCCTGGCCGCTGTCGACGATGGCTTTCAACGCGGCCAGCAGCGCCGCGACGCCGGCCTTGTCGTCCAGGTGACGGGCGCTGATGTGGCCGCTTTCGGTGAACTCCGGCAGCGGATCGAAGGCCACCACGTCGCCGACGCTGATACCCAGCGAATCGCAATCGGCACGGGTCGCGCAGTAGGCGTCCAGACGCAGCTCGACGTGATCCCAACTGATCGGCATCTCGTCCACGGCTGTGTTGAAGGCATGCCCGGACGCCATCAGCGGCAACACGCTGCCGCGAATCACACCGTTGTCGGTGAACAGGCTGACGCGGCTGCCCTCGGCGAATCGGCTCGACCAGCAACCCACCGGCGCCAGGGTCAGACGCCCGTTGTCCTTCACCGCGCGCACGGCGGCGCCGATGGTGTCCAGGTGCGCCGAGACCGCACGGTCGGGGCTGTTTTTCTTGCCTTTAAGGGTGGCGCGGATCGTGCCGCGACGGGTCATCTCGAAGGGAATGCCGAGTTCTTCCAGACGCTCGGCGACGTAGCGCACGATGGTGTCGGTGAACCCGGTCGGGCTCGGGATGGCGAGCATTTCCAGCAGGACTTTCTGCAGGTAGTTCAGATCCGGTTCGGGAATTTGGGTGGTCATGGAAACTCCTGTTGCGGGGCGTCATTCGCGCGTTGAACGCGTGAATGACGCTGAAGAGAGATCAAACGGCCGGCTGACTGTGCGGAAACAGCAGATCGACAAACCGCTCCGCCGTCGGCTGCGGCTCATGGTTGGCGAGCCCCGCCCGTTCGTTGGCTTCGATGAACACGTACGTCGGTTGATCCGCCGCCGGCACCATCAGGTCGAGGCCGACCATCGGGATCTCCAGCGCCCGAGCCGCGCGCACGGCAGCCTCGGCCAGGGTCGGGTGCAGAATCGCCGTGACGTCTTCCAGTGTGCCGCCGGTGTGCAGGTTCGCCGTGCGCCGCACGAACAGATGCTCACCGGCCGGCAGGATGCTGTTGTAGTCGTAACCGGCGGCGTGCAAGGTGCGTTGGGTTTCGTGGTCCAGCGGAATCTTGCTTTCGCCGCTGGTCGCCGCTTGCCGTCGCCGGCTCTGTGCTTCAATCAGTGCGCCGATGGAATGATGACCATCGCCGACCACCTCCGCCGGGCGGCGAATCGCCGCTGCAACTACCTCGAAACCGATCACCAGAACCCGCAGGTCGAAGCCTTCGTGGAAGCTTTCGAGCAGCACGCGCGTGTCGAACTGCCTGGCCGCTTCGATGGCCTGCTGCACTTCCTCGATGGTTTGCAGGTCGACCGCCACGCCCTGGCCCTGTTCGCCATCCAGCGGTTTGACCACCACTCGCTGGTGTTCATCGAGGAACGCCAGATTGTCGTCCGCGTTACCTGCCAATTGCTGCGACGGCACATTCAACCCGGCGGCTTTCAAGACTTTGTGGGTCAGGCTCTTGTCCTGGCACAGGTTCATGCTGATGGCGCTGGTCAGGTCGCTCAGCGATTCGCGGCAACGCACCCGGCGCCCGCCATGACTGAGGGTGAACAGCCCGGCATCGGCATCATCCACTTGCACGTCGATGCCGCGCCGATGCGCTTCCTCGACGATGATCCGCGCATAAGGGTTGAACTGCGCCTCCGGGCCAGGGCCGAGAAACAGCGGCTGATTGATGCCGTTCTTGCGCTTGATGGCGAACGTCGGCAGGTTGCGAAAGCCGAGTTTGGCGTAGAGGTTTTTCGCCTGGCGGTTATCGTGCAGCACCGATAGATCGAGGTAGCTCAGACCGCGACTCATGAAGTGCTCGATCAGGTGCCGCACCAGCACTTCGCCGACACCGGGACGCGAACACTGCGGATCGACCGCCAGGCACCACAGGCTGCTGCCGTTTTCCGGGTCGTTGTAGGCTTTCTGGTGATTGAGCCCCATGACGCTGCCGATCACCGCGCCGCTGTCATCGTCTTCCGCCAGCCAGTACACCGGGCCGCCCTGATGGTGCGGGGTGAGCAGGGTGGCGTCGATTGGCAGCATGCCGCGCGCCTGATACAGCTGATTGATCCCCTGCCAGTCCGCGTCACTTTGTGCACGGCGAATGCGAAAGCCACGAAAAACGCGGGTGGCTTGACGATAATCGCTGAACCACAAACGCAGGGTGTCGGACGGGTCGAGAAACAGTTGGGTCGGTTCCAGCCCGAGAATCTGCTGCGGCGCGGCGACGTACAAGGCGATATCGCGCTCGCCCGGCTGTTCGTTAAGCAGTTCCTGAGCAAGGCTGGCCGGATCGGGAAAGGTATGACCGATCAGCAGCCGGCCCCAGCCACAGTGCACTGCAATCGGCTCGGCAGCCGGCTCGCTGCCATCTTCGGCCAGACGCGCCTGCAAGCGTTCGTAGGACGGTGTCTGACCGCGCAGCAGGCGTTGGCTGTAAGCCGTGGCGTGAGGTTTCATCGATCAGATTCCTTGTTCGCTGAGCCACAGGTTCAGGGCCGCCAGTTGCCACAGCTTGGAGCCGCGCAGCGGGGTCAACTGGCCTTGCGGATCGGTCAGCAATTTGTCGAGCATGGCCGGGTTGAACAGGCCGCGATCCTGACTCGGATCGAGCAGCAGTTCGCGCACCCAGCTCAGGGTATCGCCCTGCAAATGCTTGAGACCCGGCACCGGGAAGTAACCTTTCTTGCGGTCGATCACTTCGCTCGGAATCACCCGTCGCGCGGCTTCTTTCAACACCTGCTTGCCGCCGTCCGGCAGTTTGAACTGGCCCGGAATGCGGGCCGACAATTCCACCAGGCGATAGTCGAGAAACGGCGTGCGCGCCTCCAGGCCCCAGGCCATGGTCATGTTGTCGACGCGTTTGACCGGGTCGTCCACCAGCATCACCGTGCTGTCCAGGCGCAGGGCCTTGTCGACCGCCGCATCGGCGCCGGGCTGTGCGAAATGTTCCTTCACGAAGTCGCCGGCAGCGTCATTGGCGGTCAGCCATTTTGGCTGCACCGTGGCCGCATAGTCGTCGTAGCTGCGGTCGAAAAATGCCTCGCGATAAGCCGCATAGGGATCGGCTGCACCGTCGACTTGCGGATACCAGTGATAACCGGCGAACAACTCGTCGGCGCCCTGGCCGCTTTGCACAACCTTGCAGTGCTTGGCCACTTCGCGGGACAGCAGATAGAAGGCGATGCAATCGTGGCTGACCATCGGCTCGCTCATCGCGCGGAACGCGGCGGGCAGTTGCTCGATGATCTCTTTTTCGTCGATGCGCAGTTGATGGTGCTGGGTGCCGTAGTGCTTGGCGATCAGATCGGAGTACTGGAATTCGTCGCCGCGCTCGCCGCCGGCATCCTGAAAACCGATGGAAAAGGTCGACAGGTTTTCCACGCCGACTTCGCGTAACAGGCCGACGAGCATGCTCGAATCGACGCCGCCGGAAAGCAGCACGCCGACATCCACCGCCGCCCGTTGGCGGATGGCCACGGCTTCACGGGTGCTGTCGAGCACGCGGTCGCGCCAGTCTTCCAGGGTCAGGTTTTTCTCGTCGTCGTGGGGGCCGTAGGGCAGGGTCCACCAGGTTTTCTGCTCGGTGGTGCCGTCCGCTTCAATGCGCATCCAGCTCGCGGGTGGCAGCTTTTCGATGCCCGCCAGCAAGGTGCGCGGCGCAGGCACCACGGCGTGGAAATTCAGGTAATGATTGAGCGCCACCGGATCGAGGATCGGGTTGATGTCACCGCCCTTGAGCAGCGCCGGCAGCGCCGAGGCAAAGCGCAGGCGCTGGCCGGTGCGCGACAGGTACAGCGGCTTTACGCCGAGACGGTCGCGAGCAATGAACAGACGCTGGGCATCGCGCTCCCAGATGGCGAAGGCAAACATGCCGTTGAGTTTCGGCAGCAGCGCTTCGCCCCAGGCGTGATAACCCTTGAGCAGCACTTCGGTGTCGCCGCCGGAGTAGAACGCATAACCGAGCGCTTCGAGTTCGGCGCGCAGTTCCGGGAAGTTGTAGATCGCGCCATTGAAGGCCAGGGACAGGCCCAGTCGGCTGTCGATCATCGGCTGCGCCGAACCGTCCGACAGGTCCATGATTTTCAGGCGTCGATGGCCCAGGGCAATCGGCCCTTGGGCATGGAAGCCCCACGCATCAGGGCCGCGAGGGGCCAGGTGATGGGTGATTCGCTCAATGGCTGCAAGGTCTGCAGGTTGTTGATCAAAACGTAACTCGCCAGCTAATCCGCACATAAAGTCCTTACCGGTTTTTCCGTTGGGGAAGGTGTCGCTGTACCGCGCCGAAATGGCCGGTACCCAGAAACTGACCCGGCTCGGATGTGGGAGTTTTAGAACGATCAGTTATAAGTACATCGATCTGACCGGTGGGCCGTTAACATCTGGGTTGAGGTTGCGGGTGGTAGATATGTATTCAAAACATACGGATTGCTGCTGGTTTTCCGGCTCGAACATGCAGGTTTTCGTGTTTTTTATTCGCCCTCGGGATCGCTAGGGTGGGGAGACTCAATAGCAATAAAGGAATATTGCCCATGACCACTCCACTGCTATCGGGGACACCGGCCACCCTCACGGAAGAACAGACACTGAGCATTTTGCTGGAGGCCACCGGCGATCTGGACACGGCCCAGGCCTTGCAGAAAAACCTGCCTCCCGCGCTGCTCAAAACCGGTGCCGACACACTGGCCGCGCTGGATAAGGCTGCGCGTGATCTGCAGGCCATTCAGTGGAAAGTCGAGACGCATCTTGACCGGCTGCAACCGCTGAACAGTTTTTGCATTGATGTATTGAACCGCGCTCTGAGCGCCCGATGGCCCGCAGTGTTCAATGTCGAGAAAGATCATCTGCAATTGCCCGGCAATTACTGTGGATGCGAGCCCGTGGTCCCGCCGGGGGGCGGTCCGGCGATCATTCCGTTCGCCACGCCCACGCTGCTCGAGGCCGCGATGCAGAACTTCACGGAGGACGAGGCGCAGCCCGATTATTTCCCCGAGGGCAGTGAGATACGGATCTCCAGCGCGCCTGCCGGGGTTCCGGGCCTGACGCCCACATCGTTCGCCGCCTTTTGTCGAGAGCTGAACCTGGGGCAGCGGTATCAGCAACATTTCCTGCAGGTGTTCGGTGTCAAGGAAGTGGATGGAAACCTGGCGGCCACTGGTCCCGTGGTTCTCGACATCACCGCAATGAAAAAACAACTGCTGCAACTGGACCTGCATCTGGCGATGTTGAGGGAACACGTCTCTCGGGAGGGGGTGCAGACGATACAGCGCTTGATTGATGCCGGTGGCGTCGCCACTGCCAGAAGCCTTCAGTTCAAGGGGCGTGCGCTGATCATGCAAGGGATCGAATTGCTCGGCAGTTGTATCTGGGGTGTGGTGGTGTTCTCTGAGTCTTCGGTCGAGCTGAACCCGGATCAATGGTGCCTGGTGTACATGCCGGGAGAGCCGGATCAACCCCTTTACGAGTACGCCCGTTTCACGGCGTTCATGGCGTATCTTGAGTTCAGGCTGAGGGTGGGCAGCTACAGAAGCTATTTCACGCATTGCATCGGCGAAGGCGACAGGCTCGACTTTTTCAAGACCTTCGCGGATAACGGCAGCCTGGGGCACGTCAGGCAATTGGAGATGCCTGGTCCGCTGTTCGAGTTCATGCTCAAGAGTCATGTCGGCAAGCTGCAACTCGATGCCCGTGTGCTCGCTGTACCGACTGAAGATGTCGATGAGGAGGCGCGCAGGACGCGACTGCTGCATTACCTGGACGCCGGCATGACGGTGGCTAACGTAGCGGGTTTTGTCGTACCGGTGCTGGGAGAGTTGATGATGGGCGTTGCCATCGGGCAGATGCTCGCCCAGGTATATGAAGGCGTCGATGACTGGAGCCGGGGAGATCGTCAGGAAGCGTTTTCACACCTGCTGAGCGTCGCCGAGAACCTTGTCCTGATGGCCGTCGTGGGGGCCGGCATCAAAGGCTTGAAATCCCTGGCGATCAGAACGGTTCGAAAACATCCTGATTTCTTCCAGCCATTCACTGCCATTCTCGACGGGAAGGGGCAGTCACGGTTGTGGAAGCCGGACCTGCAAGCATATGAACAATCCTTACCGGTGGGGGCTGCCCCCGATTCTGAAGTCATGGACTTGTACCGGGGCGACGACAGGTTTTTTGCCCGTGTCGACCAACGCTTCTATGAGGTGGTGCATGATCCGGCTTCCGATACCTGGAGTATCCGGCATCCTGTCCGTCCCGATGCTTACGCTCCGCCACTCAAGCCCCATCGACATGGAGGCTGGCGCCATGCCTGGGAGGAAAGCGAGCAGTGGAGCGGTGCCTACACCCTCAGGCGCATCGACCCGAGCCTGGGCAGGTTCGAGGACAGTCGCCTGGAGATGATCCGGCGGTTGACCGACACTCGATTCGAAGAGTTGCACCGTCTGAGTGACGACAATCTGTCTTGGCCCCCGCGTTTGCGCGACATGATCGAGCGCTTTGGCATCGAACGCAGATTGCGTGATTTCGTTTCCGCCATGGAACGGGGCGAGGCAACCGATGCCCGTCATGTTCAGGAGCAATTGCACGCGTTGCCCGAACTCGCCAACTGGCCGACTGATCGCTACATCAAGGTCGTGGACGAAAAAGGCCGTCTCACCGCGACCTATCCTCCCGTGTCAATTGACGATGACACTCTGAGCATTGTCGTGAGCCATGAGCAACTGGAAAAAGGCGAGTTGCTGCAAACCGTTCTGGACGGCATCTACCCCAGTGAAGCCGAAGCATTGGTGGGTGCGAACATTGCCCCGGCTGATGCAAGCGTCAAGTTGGCGCAAGTGATCGGGGCGGCGGTCAAGGCTGATCGTCGCTCGGTTTTCGAGCACCTGTACCGGCAGTTCGATCGTGTTCTCGCCGGTGAGTCGGTCAAGCTGCACAGCGCCTTTCCCGGGCTGCCGGTACGGTATGCGCGAGAATTGCTCAGGCGCACGCCGACTGTCGAGCGGATGCACCTGCGCAGCACCGGGCGAGTGCCCATGGGCCTGGCACAGAGGGCCCGTCAGGCCTTGAGCGATGTCCGTGTGGATCGGGCGCTGGCCGGCTTTTACCTGGCGGACATCGCCAGTGCCGATACCAGGAAACTGGCGCTGCGCCTGTTACCCCGGCTCGCTGGCTGGAATACCGAGTTCTACCTTGAACTGCGGGCCAACACACTCAACGGTGAGGTACTGGAGACGTCAGGCGAGAAACCGCTTTTGACTTCGAATTCATGCACGCTGGTCCGACTCGACAATGGTTACGAAGTGTTCGGCAGCGACAGGAAGTCGCTCGGCAAAGTGGTGCCCGGACCGGAGGACGTCTATCTCGCGATCCTCAAAGGCCTTCCAATGCGGCAGCGCAAGGCCATCGGATTTGCGCAGCCGAAGCCGGAAGATGGCTGGCGCTTGCGCCATAAACTGTTGGCAAGCGCTCTGGATGAGCGTGAAGGCTGTGCCCGGGTGTTGGCAGGCGGTCGGATGCCACCGGCGATTTCCGAGCCTGCGTGTACGCTCGCCAATTCGCCCGTCGGGCCGGCAAGGCATTCGCAACGTTTGCTGCGCAAAGTGAAGAAACTCTATCCCTTGATGACTGACGTACAAGCCGATGAGTTTCTTGACCAGGCGGGCAGCGAGCCAGTGACCAGGGCGATCCGGGTTCGGCAGTTGCAGGAGGATCTGCGCCGGCTGCAGGAAGTTCTGGACATCTGGAGCGAGGATGAAACGGCCATGAAGGCCTTGGACGGCGATCTGAATGAGGTACACGAGTGTCGACAGGTCGTGGCGTTCGAAATCGAAGACTGTTTTCGACGTCTGGTTTTCCTGCCTGATGACTTTCAGCGTCCCGTCTACGGTCTGAAACTCGACGGCATGCAATTCGGCAAGTTTCCGACCTTGCCGACCGGCCTGAATTTCGATCATGTCAGGCAATTGTCGCTGCGGGACATGCAGCTGGACAACGACGCCGCTTACTTTCTCAAGGCCTTCAGGCAAGTCGAATCGCTGGAACTGGACCGTAATCAACTGACCTTGTTGCCCGAGGTCATTTCGCATATGCCCAACCTCAAACGACTGAGCCTGGCCAACAACAGGATTCAATTGACCGAGCATTCGCTGGTGAAACTGGCGAAGTTGTACTCCCTGCAGAGCCTGAATCTGAGTGGCAATCCCCTGGGGGCGACAGTGGATGTCAGTCGTCTGTTCGAGTTGACTCACCTCTCCTTGCGCAATACCCGCACCACAGAACTGCCCGAAGGCCTGCAGTTTCTACCCAACCTGGATTGGGTGGACCTGCGTGACAATGAAATACGCGATCTGCCTGCCTGGCTTTTTGAAACGCCCCGACGTTTCAGTGAAACCATCAATCTGCGTCACAACCCGATTTCCGCTGCCAGCAGAATTCACCTCGATGACTACCGGAAGACCTTCGGAGTCGGCATGGGCTATCTGGATAACGATATCGCGCGACTGGACGAAAACCAGGCCCGCTCGATCTGGCTGACTGAAACGGGAGGGGAGGAGGGCTCCCGGCATCTGCAGACGTGGAACGCGATCAAGGATGATACGAGGGCCGAAGGACTGTTCAGTCTGCTGGCGGAACTGGGCAATTCCGCCGAATCCGCCAGCGTACGCGAGGATATGACCCGGCGGGTCTGGACGGTGCTGGATGCGACACAGGCCGATACCGAACTGAGGGAGCAGATTTTCGATCTGGCGGCCAATCCGATCAATTGCACGGACAATGCGGCGTTGAACTTCAGCCACCTGGAAGTGGCGGTGCAAGTGCACCATGTGACCCGTGCCTCAAGGGGGCAACGGTCTTCTGCGGCGGCGCTCGTGAAGCTGGCGCGAGGGTTGTTCCGGCTTGAGCAGATTGACCGGATCGCAGCCGAACATACGCAGGCACATGGGGCCGCTGATCCTCTGGAAGTGACGCTGGCTTACCGCTCCGGTCTGGCGCAGGCACTTGAACTGCCCGGGCAGCCTTCGCACATGCGTTATGCCTCGCTTGCGCAGGTGACAGGAGCGGATCTGGTGGCGGCGATCAATCGAATCCAGACCGCGGAGCTGTCTTCCGAGTGGTTGGCGTTTCTGGTTCGCCAGCCCTTCTGGAGTGAATACGTGAAAAGCAGTTTTACCCGGCAGTTCGACGATGCGCGCGCACCTCACCAACAGGAAGCACTGGCGTTATTCGAGAAGGCTGAAACACTCAGCTCGGCCGACTACCTGAGTGAGATGCACCTGTGTGCCGCCCGACAGGAGCGAACGGAAAGCGCCTTGCTCGAGCAACTGACCGACCAGGTGTTGCGGCTGCTGGAGGGCAACCTCTGCGTGTTGCCCGCTGGTTGATCATTCTCCCGATGATCCGCTCATTTGCCCCGGATCAGTCGCCGCAAGGCAAACCGGTTCGGATGACACGCCTCTGCGACACTTCTGGGCAGGGGCAGCGGTTCGTTGTCCAGCCAGGCCGCAAGCAGTTCACCGGACAAGGGTGCGGTGATCAGACCTCGGGAGCCATGACCGCTGTTGACGTACAGTCCGTCGAGCCAGGGACAAGGCATGTCCGGCACCTGCCGTGCATCCTTGCTCAATGCGGCGTAGATCCGGGTAAACGCTTCGCGGTCGGCGAGCGGGCCGACCATCGGCAGGTAATCGGGGCTGGTGCAACGGAAGGCTGCCCGGCCCTGAAGACTTTCGGCGTCGCGCTCGCTGACGTGCAGGCGCGCGACCAGATCGGTGGAGATCTCTTCGAGCATCGCCAGATTGCCCAGGTGTTCGGCGGTGGTCGGGGTCAGGTCGTCGCTGCTGAAGTCGAAACTGGCGCCGAGGGTGTGCTCGCCCCATCGTGCCGGTGCGACATAACCTTCGGCACACACGACAGTGGCCAGCGCCTGGCTTTGCGCAGTCTGCGCCAGGCGGGTGATCTGCCCGCGAATGCGCTTGAGGGGCAGCTCGCCGCTTTGGGCAAAACGCTTGATTTCGGCGGCACCGGCCAGCACCACGACGGGCGCTGTTGCAATCAATCGTTCACCGTCGAAGGCTTGCCATTGATCGCCCACTTTGCGCAGCTCGACGGCTTCCTGATGGGGAAGCAGTGTGACGCCCGGCTGTGCCGATTGCGCCTGACACAACGCCGGCGGATGTACCCAGCCACCCTCGGGGTAATACAAACCGCCGTGAGCCAGACCGACTCCGGCGCGGGCCTGTGCCTCGGGTTGATCGAGCCATTGCAGCAGGTCTTCGGGAAACGCGGCTGCCAGTTGTGCCTGACGCTCGCGCTCCTTCTCATTGAACGCCAGTTGCAGCACCCCGCAATCATCCCAGTCGGTGCCACGCTGCAAGGTTTCCAGCACGCGCCGGGTGTAGCCGAAACCGCTGACGATCAACTGCGAAAGTGCCGTGCCATGGGCGGACAGTTTCAGATACAGCACGCCCTGCGGATTGCCCGACGCTTCCTGTGCCACCGCGTCATGCCGTTCCAGCAGACTGACCTGCCAGCCCCGCGCCGCGAGGCTGGCCGCCGTGGCACAACCGGCCAGACCGGCGCCGATCACCAGGGCTCGACGGTCACCTGTCAACGGTGTCGGGCGGGCGAACCACGGTTTTGCCGCCGCAGGTGGCGCAACACCCTCGGGCCAGCCGAGAAATTCGCCGCGCAGGATTTCCCATTTGTGGCCGATGCCCGGCGTGCGTTTCATCTTGAAGCCGGCGGCGTTGAGCAGGCGTCGCACCCAACCGGTGCTGGTAAACGTGCTGATGGTCGAGCCGGGTGCCGCCAGCCGGGCCAGTTCGGCGAACAGTTCGGCGGTCCACATCTCGGGGTTTTTCGCTGGCGCGAAACCGTCGAGAAACCAGGCGTCGATCTGGCCGTCCAGTTGTGGCAACTGCTCCAGCGCGTCACCGATCAACAGGGTCAGGGTTATGCGCCCGTTATCCAGAACAATGCGCTGAAATCCCTGATGGATTGCCACGTAATGCTTGAGCAACTGATCGGAGAATCGCTTCAGGTCGGGCCACAACGCCAGCGCCCGTTGCAGGTCGGCAGGGCTCAACGGAAATTTTTCGATGCTGACAAAATGCAGTCGCGCACCGGCCACCGCGTGCTGTTCGAACAACTGCCAGGCGCAGAGAAAATTCAGCCCGGTGCCGAAGCCGGTTTCACCGATCACCAGTCGCCCACCCGCCGACAACGCGGCAAAACGCTCGGCCAGACGGTTCTGTTCAAGGAACACGTAGCGGGTTTCATCCAGCCCCGACTGGTCGGAAAAATACACATCGTCGAACACTCGCGAACGCGGGCGTCCCTGGTCATCCCAGTCGAGTTGGGCGTGGGGCATTACAGGTTTCATGGCAGGCTCGGCAACGGCAAGGCGGCCATTCTAGCCGATCACGCGGGCGGCGCTTGATCCATGGCAAACCTTGCCACAGATGACTCAAGGACAATCCGCCGCCGGCGGGAATTTCTGTGCCGCGTCAGAGCCCAATCCGCTAGTCTTGCTGAATCCTGGAAGGAGCCGTCCCATGTTCGAATCCGCTGAAATCGGTCACGCCATCGACAAAGACACCTACGAAGCCGCCGTGCCCGCCCTGCGTGAAGCGTTGCTTGAAGCCCAGTTCGAGTTGCAGCAGCAAAAGCGTTTCCCGGTGATCGTTTTGATCAACGGTATCGAAGGCGCCGGCAAGGGCGAGACGGTGAAGTTGCTCAACGAGTGGATGGACCCGCGCCTGATCGAAGTACGCACCTTCGATCAACAGACCGATGAAGAGCTGGCGCGGCCACCGGCCTGGCGCTACTGGCGGATGCTGCCGGCCAAGGGGCGGATGGGGATTTTCTTCGGCAACTGGTACAGCCAGATGCTGCAGGGCAGGGTACACGGCTTGTTCAAGGACCCGCGTCTGGATCAGGCGATTGCCGGCGCCGAGCGCATGGAAAAGATGTTCTGCGATGAAGGCGCGCTGATCTTCAAGTTCTGGTTCCACCTGTCCAAGAAACAAATGAAAGCGCGGCTCAAGGCGCTGGCCGATGACCCTCTGCACAGCTGGCGCATCAGTCCGCTGGACTGGCAGCAATCGCAGACCTACGACAAGTTCGTCAAATACGGTGAACGCGTGTTGCGCCGCACCAGTCGCGATTACGCGCCGTGGCATGTCATCGAGGGTGTCGACCCGTATTACCGCAGTCTGACGGTCGGCAAGATTCTGCTCGAAGGCCTGCAAAACGCTTTGAAGCGTCCCGATGTGCATCCCCATGAGGTCAACGCTGCACCGCTGGGGACTTCCGTAGACCAGTTGAACCTGCTCGATAGCCTCGACCTGACCCAGCGTCTTGAGAAGAAAGACTACGAAGAACAACTGATCACCGAACAGGCGCGGCTGTCCGGCCTGATGCGTGACAAACGCATGCGCCGGCATGCGCTGGTGGCCGTGTTCGAAGGTAACGATGCGGCGGGCAAGGGTGGTTCGATTCGCCGGGTCGCGGCGGCGCTCGATCCGCGCCAATACAGCATCGTGCCGATTGCCGCACCGACCGAAGAAGAGCGGGCGCAGCCTTATCTGTGGCGGTTCTGGCGGCACATTCCGGCGCGGGGCAAATTCACCGTGTTCGACCGCTCGTGGTACGGGCGGGTGCTGGTGGAGCGGGTTGAGGGCTTTTGCAGCACCGCCGACTGGATGCGCGCCTATGGCGAGATCAATGACTTTGAGGAGCAACTGGCCGATGCCGGGGTGATCGTGGTCAAGTTCTGGCTGGCGATCGACAAGGACACGCAGATGGAGCGGTTCCAGGAGCGCGAAGAAATCCCGTTCAAGCGCTTCAAGATCACTGAAGACGACTGGCGCAACCGCGACAAGTGGGATGCCTATCGTGCCGCCGTGGGCGACATGGTCGACCGCACCAGCACCGAAATTGCGCCGTGGACGTTGGTCGAGGCCAATGACAAGCGCTGGGCCCGGGTCAAGGTGCTGCGCACGATCAACCGCGCGTTGGAAGAGGCTTTCGAGAAGTCCGACAAGCGAGCCAAAAAGCACAAGGACTGAACCGATGGGCCCGCATACGCGAGGTGAATGATTGTCGCGGTCGGCGATCGGGTGGACTTATGCTCGGTCCACTCTCAACCGATTGCAACAATGAGGTATGCCATGCGTGAAGTGGTGATCGTCGACAGCGTACGGACCGGCCTGGCCAAGTCCTTTCGCGGCAAGTTCAACCAGACCCGTCCCGATGACATGGCGGCCCATTGCGTCAATGCGTTGCTCTCGCGCAACGACATTGACCCGGCCAGCGTCGAGGATTGCATCGTCGGCGCCGGCTCCAACGAGGGCGCCCAGGGCTACAACATCGGCCGTAACGTGGCGGTGCTCTCGCAATTGGGCACGGGCACGGCGGGCATGACTCTCAACCGTTTCTGCTCTTCGGGCTTGCAGGCGATTGCGATTGCCGCCAACCAGATCGCGTCGGGTTGCAGCGACATCATCGTCGCCGGCGGCGTCGAGTCGATCAGCCTGACCCTGAAAAGCGTCAACACCGATCACCTGATCAACCCGTTGCTCAAGCAGCAGACGCCGGGCATCTACTACACCATGGGCCAGACTGCCGAAGTGGTGGCGCGCCGTTATGGCGTCAGCCGCGAGGCGCAGGATCGTTACTCGCTGCAAAGTCAGATCCGCACCGCCCAGGCGCAGGCAGCCGGCCTGTTCAACGATGAAATCGTGCCGATGGCGGTGAAGTACCGCGTTGAAGACAAGACCAGCGGTGACGTGCAGATCCTCGACGGCATCGTCGATCGCGACGACTGCAATCGCCCGGACACCACCTATGAAAGTCTCGCCGGGTTGAAACCGGTGTTCGCCGAGGACGGGTCGGTGACCGCCGGCAACTCGTCGCAGTTGTCCGACGGCGCCTCGATGACGCTGGTGATGAGCCTGGAAAAAGCCCTGCAACTGGGGCTCAAGCCGAAGGCGTTTTTCCGGGGGTTCACCGTGGCCGGTTGCGAGCCGGACGAAATGGGCATCGGCCCGGTGTTCTCGGTGCCGAAGCTGCTCAAGGCCAAGGGCTTGCAGGTAGCAGACATCGATCTGTGGGAATTGAACGAAGCGTTTGCCTCGCAGTGCCTGTACGCCCGTGACCGGCTGGAAATCGACAACGAGAAGTACAACGTCAACGGTGGCTCGATTTCCATCGGTCACCCGTTCGGCATGACCGGGTCACGGCAGGTCGGGCATCTGGTGCGCGAGTTGCAGCGGCGCAATCTGCGCTACGGAATCGTGACCATGTGTGTGGGCGGGGGGATGGGCGCGACCGGGTTGTTTGAGGCCGTACGCTAGGCCGGCCTGCCGGAATCCATCAATCGCATCCGCGCGATGTACGCGCGGATTTCCTGCTCGGCTTTCTCGGGGCTGTCGAACGGCCCTTCGAGGGTGTTTTCCCGGGTGCTGAAATACAGTTCGCCGTTGACCCGGCACACGCGGTCGCTGCGAAAGTGCGTGGCGGGGGCGGTGTCCTGGGCGCGCATGCCTAACATGTCGGGGTCTCCTTGGTGAGTGTTGTCCCGGGCTGGATCCAATCAGCTTATGCCTGAACCACTTACCTTGCCCGGCCGGCCGATCAACGGCCCATCGTCAATTTTCTGCTGCGACCTGCACAGTTTCATTTGCGGCTGGAGCGCAACTGTCCCTGTGTCGCGCAGGGTCTGTGCGCCTAGAATGAGCGCTCCTGTCTCTGGCGCTTGGGGTTCTCATGCACGTTTCATCGGGTCGTTGGGTGTACGGCATGTTCCTGGCGTTATTGACGGCGTTTCTGTGGGGAATCCTGCCGATCAAGCTCAAACAGGTGCTGGTGGTGATGGATCCGGTCACGGTGACCTGGTTTCGTTTGCTGGTGTCCGGCGGTTGCCTGTTCATTTATCTGGCCGCGACCAAACGCTTGCCGAGTCGCAAGGTGCTCGGGCCGAAGGGCGGCTGGCTGGTGCTGATGGCGGTGCTCGGGTTGGTGGGCAACTACGTGCTTTACCTGATGGGCCTGAACCGGCTCAGCCCCGGCACCGCGCAACTGGTGGTGCAGATGGGGCCGATCATGTTGCTGATCGCCAGCCTGTTCGTGTTCAAGGAACGCTTCAGTATTGGTCAGGGCATTGGTCTGGCAGTGCTGCTGATCGGTTTTGCGTTGTTCTTCAATCAGCGTCTGGCGGAATTGCTCACGTCTTTGTCTGATTACACCGCTGGTGTGTTGCTGGTGCTGCTGGCCTCGACCGTCTGGACCTTCTATGCGCTGGGCCAGAAACAACTGCTGACCGTGTGGAATTCGCTGCAGGTGATGATGGTGATCTACCTGTTCTGCGCCCTGTTGCTGACGCCTTGGGTGCATCCGCTCGAAGCACTGTCGCTGAACCCGCTGCAGGGCTGGCTGCTGCTGGCGTGCTGCATGAACACCCTGATCGCCTACGGCGCGTTTGCCGAGGCGCTGGCGCATTGGGAGGCTTCGCGGGTCAGTGCGACGCTGGCGATCACGCCGTTGGTGACGTTCGGTGCGGTGGCCGTGGCGGCGGGGGTGTGGCCTGAATATGTGCATGCCGAGCAAATCAATCTGCTGGGGTATGGCGGGGCGGTGCTGGTGGTGCTGGGTTCGGCGCTGGTGGCGCTGGGGCCTTCGTTGATTGCCGGGCTCAAGGCCCGGCGGGCAAAACTGTTGGTCGGATGACCTTCCCGTGCGGGGC
This sequence comes from Pseudomonas sp. FG35, assembly GCF_057809295.1. NCBI lineage: Bacteria > Pseudomonadati > Pseudomonadota > Gammaproteobacteria > Pseudomonadales > Pseudomonadaceae > Pseudomonas > Pseudomonas sp. FG35. The sequence continues at coordinate 98,583 of NZ_JBMDJR010000010.1, forward strand.
ACGGGAAGGATCGGTATGACTCAGCCCTTGGCGCCGGCTTCGATCATGTTCTCCGGCCGCACCCAGGCATCGAACTCTTCATCGGTCAGGTAACCCAGCTCCAGCGCTGCTTCGCGCAGGGTCTTGCCTTCGCTGTAGGCTTTCTTGGCGATTTCCGCCGACTTGTCGTAGCCGATGTGCGGGTTGAGCGCCGTCACCAGCATCAGGCCGCGCTCCAGATGTTTCGCCATGACGTCGGCATCCGGCTCAAGACCGGCGATGCAATGCTGCTGGAAGTTGCTGCAGCCATCAGCCAGCAGGCGGATCGATTGCAGCAGGTTGTGGATGATCACCGGTTTGAACACGTTCAGTTGCAGGTGACCCTGGCTGGCGGCGAAACCGATCGCGACGTCGTTGCCCAGCACCTGACAGGCCAGCATCGACAACGCCTCGCACTGGGTAGGGTTGACCTTGCCGGGCATGATCGAGCTGCCCGGTTCGTTGGCCGGCAGGCGCACTTCGGCGAACCCGGCTCGTGGGCCGGAGCCCAGCAGGCGCAGATCGTTTGCAATTTTCATCAGCGCCACGGCGAGGGTTTTCAGGGCGCCGGAAAGGGTGGTCAATGGTTCATGACCGGCAAGGGCGGCAAACTTGTTCGGCGCGGTGACGAACGGCAGGCCGGACAACGCCGCCAGTTCAGCGGCAATCGCTTCGCCGAAGCCGTGGGGCGAGTTGAGCCCGGTGCCGACGGCAGTGCCGCCCTGCGCCAGTTCGCAGACCGCCGGCAACGCCGCGCGAATCGCCCGTTCGGCGTAATCCAGCTGCGCTATGAATCCGGAAAGCTCCTGACCAAAGGTGATCGGCGTGGCGTCCATCATGTGGGTGCGACCGGTCTTCACCAGTTTCATGTGCCGCGCCGACAGTTCGGCCAGTCCGCCAGACAGCTCGGCGATGGCTGGCAGCAGTTGGGTCTGCACCGCTTGCGCGGTGGCGATGCTCATGGAGGTGGGGAAGCAGTCGTTGGAGCTCTGCGAGCGGTTGACGTGATCGTTGGGGTGCACCGGCGTCTTGCCGCCGCGCGGGTTGCCGGCCAGTTCGTTGGCGCGCCCGGCAATCACTTCGTTGACGTTCATGTTGCTTTGCGTGCCGCTGCCGGTCTGCCAGACCACCAGCGGGAACTGGTCGTCATGCTGGCCGTCGAGCACTTCGTCGGCGGCCTGTTCGATCAGGCGGGCAATGTCGGCGGGCAGGTCGCCGTTGCGGTCGTTGACCCGGGCCGCGGCTTTCTTGATCAGGGCCAGGGCGTGCAGTACCGGCAAGGGCATGCGTTCCTGGCCGATGGCGAAGTTGATCAGCGAGCGTTGCGTCTGAGCGCCCCAGTAAGCGTCGTCCGGGACCTCGATCTGGCCCAGGCTGTCGGTTTCGATACGGCTCATCGTGCACACTCCTGTTGGTCTGTTTGCGCAGTTTAGGCCGGTGTCGGCCCAGGTGGTTCCATCCAGTCGATTGTTGACCGGCAAATCCCCGCCAATCAAGCACGGCAAGGGCCAGGGGTTGAGCCGCAGCGTTATTCAGGCGCAGAATGGTCGCCCTTGGGGTTTTACCTCGCCTAGCTGAAAAGGAAACTCGATGACTCGTCTTCGTGCCATCTGCACCGCGGTTGCCCTGGTCTGCGCCAGCGGCCAGGTGCTTGCCGATACCGCCAGCCACAACGCCAGTGCCGAAACTTTCCTGACCCTGGCGCACGCTGACAAGCTGGGCACTCCGGTGTACATGCAGGTGCAGCAGATGTTTGCCCAGCGTTTTGAACAGACCAAGGCGCCGGAATCCAAGAAAGCCGTGCTGGATACCTACCAGGCCAAGGCCAACGCCGCTCTGGACCAGGCCATCGGCTGGAACAAGCTGAAACCGGACATGGTCAAGCTCTACACCAGCAACTTCAGCGAGCAGGAATTGAAAGATCTGGTCGCGTTCTACCAGTCGCCACTGGGCAAGAAAGTCCTGGAAAAAATGCCGCAACTGACCCAGCAGTCGGCTCAGATGACCCAGGCCAAACTGGAAAGCGCCGTACCGGTGGTCAACAAGTTGCTGGACGACATGACCAACGAGCTGGCACCGAAAGGCGCAGCTCCAGCCAAGAAGAAGTAAGCGGAGTTCGTGATGACCATGCAACAACGCATCGAATCGACGCTGGCGCTGCTTCAGCCTGAGCATCTGCAAGTGCTGGACGAAAGCCACATGCACAGTCGCGGGTTGCAGACCCACTTCAAGGCAGTGGTGGTCAGTGCGCAGTTCGAAGGCCTGAACCGGGTCAAGCGCCACCAGAAAGTCTACGGCACGCTTGGCGAGCTGATGGGCGAGTTCCATGCGTTGGCGCTGCACACCTACACCCCGCAGGAATGGGCAGAGACAGGCGTCGCTCCGGCGTCGCCGACCTGTGCCGGCGGCAGCAAGCATTGAGCCTTGCAGCAATGAACTGAGGTTTTTTGCTAGAATCCGCAACGCGCCGCTCACCCGGCGCGTTTTTTTTCGCATCCGGTTCACCCTTTACGAGGGTAGCCACCTGGAGAAATACCCATGACACAACCGATTGTCGTGGCGGCACTGTACAAGTTCGTCACCCTCGAAGATTACGTCAACCTGCGCGAGCCCCTGCTGCAAGCGATGGTCGACAACGGCATCAAAGGAACCCTGCTGATCGCCGAAGAAGGAATCAACGGCACGGTTTCCGGCAGCCGTGAAGGCATCGACGGCCTGCTGGCCTGGCTGCGCAACGATCCGCGCATGGTCGATATCGATCACAAGGAATCGTACTGCGACGAGCAGCCGTTCTATCGCACCAAGGTCAAGCTCAAGAAAGAGATCGTGACCCTGGGCGTTGAAGGCGTCGACCCGAACAAGAAAGTCGGCACCTACGTCGAGCCCAAGGACTGGAACGCACTGATCAGCGATCCGGAAGTGCTGCTGATCGACACCCGTAACGATTACGAGGTCTCGATCGGCACCTTCGAAGGCGCCATCGATCCGAAAACCACCAGTTTTCGCGAATTCCCCGACTACATCAAAGAACACTTCGATCCGGCCGTGCACAAGAAGGTCGCGATGTTCTGCACCGGCGGCATTCGCTGCGAGAAGGCCTCGAGCTACATGCTCGGCGAAGGCTTCGAAGAGGTCTATCACCTCAAGGGCGGCATTCTGAAGTACCTCGAAGAAGTGCCGCAGGAAGAAACCAAATGGCAGGGCGACTGCTTCGTCTTCGACAACCGCGTGACCGTGCGGCATGACCTGAGCGAAGGCGACTACGATCAATGTCATGCCTGCCGTACCCCGGTCAGCGTTGAAGATCGCGCCTCCGAGCATTACGTGGCCGGCATCAGCTGCCCGCATTGCTGGGACACCCTGAGCGAGAAGACCCGCCGCAGCGCCATCGACCGTCAGAAGCAGATCGAACTGGCAAAAGCGCGCAACATGCCGCACCCGATCGGCTACAACTATAAGCAAGCATCCACCGAGGCTTAATCATGTCTGCACGCCTGCTCTATGTGATGGATCCGATGTGTTCGTGGTGCTGGGGATTTGCCCCGGTGGCCAAGGCATTGGTGGAGCAGGCGCAGGCCGCCGGGGTGGAACTGCACCTGGTGGTCGGCGGGTTGCGCACCGGTAGCGGTTCGGCGCTGGAGCCAACCACCCGGCGCTACATTCTCGAACACTGGCAGGCGGTCACCGAGGCCACCGGCCAGCCGTTCAAGTTCGAAGGCGCGTTGCCCGACGGTTTTGTCTACGATACCGAGCCTGCCTGCCGGGCCATCGTTACGGCGCGCAGCCTGGCGCCGGATTGCGCGTGGAAACTGGTCGGGCTGATCCAGCACGCGTTTTACGCTGAAGGTCGCGATGTCACCCAGGCCAGCGTTCTGGTGGAGCTGGCGGAGAAGGCCGGCGTCCCGCGCATCGAATTTGCTGCCCTGTTCGATCATGCCGATCAACACAAGGCGACCCAGGCCGATTTTACTTGGGTCCAGGATCTGGGCATCGCCGGATTCCCGACCCTGCTCGCCGAACGCAACGGCCAACTGGCGTTGCTGACCAACGGCTACCAGCCGCTCAGTGAACTGTCGCCGCTGCTCGGTCGATGGCTGGAGCGCGCGGCCTGTGTCTGACCCGGCCGATGACACGCCAGCCGTCAAGCGTGTCGACCGGCTGAGCTGGGCTGAAGTCCGGCGACTGGCACTTCATCACAAAAAATCCCTGTGGATCGCCAACGGCGTGGCCGTACTGGCGACGCTGTGCAGCGTGCCGATTCCGCTGCTGTTGCCGTTGCTGGTGGACGAAGTCTTGCTCGGCCATGGCGACGCCGCGCTGAAAGTCATGAACCATCTGCTGCCCTCGATGTGGCAGCAGGCGGCGGGCTATATCGGCCTGATGCTGGTGGTGACGCTGACCCTGCGTTGCAGCGCCCTGTGTTTTGGCGTGTTGCAAGCGCGATTGTTTGCGCGACTGGCCAAGGACATCGTCTACCGCATCCGCGTTCGGCTGATCGAGCGTCTGAAACGGATCTCGCTGGGTGAATACGAAAGCCTGGGCAGCGGCACCGTTACCACGCACCTGGTCACCGACCTCGACACCCTCGACAAGTTTGTCGGCGAAACCCTCAGCCGTTTTCTGGTGGCGATGCTGACGCTGGTCGGCACTGCCAGCATCCTGATGTGGATGCACTGGAAACTGGCGCTGCTGATCCTGCTGTTCAACCCCTTGGTGATTTACGCCACGGTGCAGTTGGGCAAACGGGTCAAACACCTGAAGAAACTGGAGAACGACAGCACCTCACGTTTCACCCAGGCGCTGAGCGAAACCCTCGATGCGATCCAGGAAGTGCGTGCCGGCAACCGTCAGGGCTTCTTCCTGGGGCGCCTTGGCCTGCGGGCTCAGGAAGTGCGCAACTACGCGGTCAACTCACAGTGGAAGACCGACGCTTCGAACCGCGCCAGCGGCCTGTTGTTTCAGTTCGGCATCGATATCTTTCGCGCGGCAGCCATGTTGACGGTGTTGTTCTCTGACCTGTCGATTGGCCAGATGCTCGCGGTGTTCAGCTACCTGTGGTTCATGATCGGCCCGGTCGAACAACTGCTGAACCTGCAATACGCCTATTACGCGGCAGGCGGGGCGCTGTCGCGGATCAATGAACTGCTGGCCCGCGCCGACGAGCCGCAATACCCCGGCGGCGTCGACCCGTTCAAGGGCCGCGATACGGTCGGGATTCAGGTGCAGGGTCTGAGCTTCGGTTACGGCGACGAACTGGTGCTGGATCAGTTGAACCTGTCCATCGCCCCCGGTGAAAAAGTGGCGATTGTCGGCGCCAGCGGTGGCGGCAAAAGTACCCTCGTGCAATTGCTACTGGGCCTGTACACGCCACTGGCGGGGACGATCCGTTTCGGCGGCTCGAGCCAGCAGGAAATCGGCCTGGAAACGGTTCGGGAAAACGTCGCTGTGGTGTTGCAACATCCGGCGCTGTTCAACGACACCGTGCGCGCCAACCTGACCATGGGCCGTACCCGCAGCGATGAAGCCTGCTGGCAGGCACTGGAAATCGCCCAGCTCGAACCCACCATCCGCGCCTTGCCGGACGGCCTCGACAGCATCGTCGGCCGCTCCGGCGTGCGTCTGTCCGGAGGGCAGCGGCAACGGCTGGCTATCGCCCGGATGATCCTCGCCGAACCCAAAGTGGTGATCCTCGACGAAGCGACGTCAGCCCTCGATGCCGCGACCGAGTACAACCTGCACCAGGCCATGGCGCGCTTCCTCCATGGCCGCACAACGCTGATCATCGCCCACCGCTTGTCGGCGGTGAAACAGGCAGACCGGGTGCTGGTGTTCGACGGCGGGCAAGTGGCCGAAGATGGCGACCATCAGCAACTGATTGCCGATGGTGGGTTGTACGCCAAGCTTTATGGGCATTTGCAGCGGTTGTAGTTCAGCTCCATAAAACCTGTAGCGCGCCTGCTTCGCCTTTATGCCCGAACTCCTTCATGACCAGTGAACATGACCCGCAGGGTGGCATCGTGGTTGCGACGTCCACCGACTTCAATTCCAGCGGGTCAGGATATTTCTCGCGTATCACGCGAATCAGCTTGCTTTCACTGTCCAGAGAGGTTGGCCGGGCTGCCAGCTCAGGTGTGTAGTTGTCGATGTCCTTGATGGTCAGCGGTACCGCAGCCAGACGCCCTCTATCCGTCAATTCCAGGTTGGTCTTGCCGACAGTCAGGCTGTAGTCGATGTTGATGTAGGTGGTGTCGCCGATTTTTACGTGATTGGCACCCAGATGGCGGAAAACCGGCAGGTGTCTGGTTGTGCCCTGAGCACCGGAGACGCTGACGTAAACCTCTCGCATGCCTTTTGCGTTGATGACTTCGGCATAGGCGATGTTTCGAGCGTTGCCTGTACGGTCAAATCTGCGCATCAAATGTTGCAACTTTTGCATCGTGACCTCGATGCGCAGCGCCGCGTTGGTGTCCGGTGGTTTGATCACCGGTGACAGGAACAAGGTGTCGAAAATTTCTGCTGTGCGCTTTCGCAAGGCTTCTGGTGCGTCTTTGCTTCGCGCCCAGGTCGTGGCGCCTTCGGCACGGCGGGCGACGATCATCCGCGTCGAATGGTCGAACATCAGGGCTTCGCCGGGGCTGGTATCCACTTTGAGCCATTTCATCCCGGCCGGCGGGCTGGCTGCGGTGCCCAGCGCAATCGCGATGTCGTCCATGGTTGTCAGGGCGCGTTCGACCTCTGCAGCCGAATGGATTCGTGCGGTGTTGTTGGCGTTGAGCGACCCGGTATAAACCCTCTTCAATTCTTCGGCCAGGTCAGCGGGCAGGGTTTGAGCCTTGCGCAAAACCAAGGGGTCGGAAAAGGCCTGTGTCGGCAAGCGCTCGGTGACGTAGAAGTCTGCGGCGTTCAGTCGGGTAAATACATAGTGCTTTGAATCGTCCTTCGCAGGCACGATGATCGCCCCGACCTCAAGCGTATCGAACTGTTTTGAACCTTTGGACGGGAGGCTGACCTTGATTCGTGCATAGATTCCCTTTTGAAACGCTATCGAGGCATTGAGTTGTTTGTAGGTCCTTATGACACTTTTCGGCAAGGGTCGCGTCGAGTTGGCCGGTCTATAGAGGGTATCCCCGAACCAGGGGGCCCAGCCTTTGCTGTCATCGAAGCTCCCGGCTGCGGGCGTCGGCGCCGGATTGCGGGTGACATAACTTGTTCGGCAAACGTCCCCTGGCGCACGGCTCACCCGACATGGCAGGGGTTTGAAGAGGGCCTTTTCCTCAATCAGATCGGCCCGACGCAATTGATCGCCATCCAGACGATAGGGGATGTCATCAATCAACAGCGTGGTTCGGCCATCGACCTCCAGCATTTCACGAACATGGGCGTGTTCCGGGACTTCGGCCAGAGCGTGGGATTCGGTGGGCGGCAGCTTCCTGAAAGTGGATCTGCCCTGGATGAGATCCCGGCTGTTGTTGCGCAGGCGCGGGCCATAGGGCAGGGATGTCAACGGGTCGACCAGATGCAGTTGTTCCAGATCCAACGCATTTGTGTGACGCACAATGACGTCATCGATGCCGTTGACCGTTGCCAGCTCGTCAGTATTGGCCAGCGGCTTCCAGTTCCCCGGATCGATGGCCTGGGGCAGGTTATGAACCAGTCGGTAGCCGTCAGCATGTCCCGTGAGTTTTCTGATGCCGCCGATACTCGCCCGACCGATGAACAGCAGTCCTCTGCCGGCACCGCTTCCCAGACTTTTAAGCAGTGTGGGAATGCCATCGAGCGGGTTGAGATTTGCCAGTGAATTGGTCAGAAGCTTGCGAGTCAGCGTCGAGAAGGACGGCAGGCTCGCTTTGATAGCCATTCGACTGCTGCCGACAGTGGCACGAAGCAGGCGCACCGAGCCCGAGATGAATTTGCCGATAGGGCAAAGGAACGATGCGAGATCAAACAGGAGTCCGACCCCGCCCATGATTTTGCCTGAGGTGCTGTCCGACAGTAGATCATCGATGCTGCCCCAGAAAGGCACGAATCCCTTGACGATGGAAACGAACGTTTCCAGGCGCTTCTCGGTTTTCGCCCGAGCGGCGTCGAAGGACGTCATGCCGCGGGCCTGTATGTGCAGTTGCTGTTCATCTACATAGAGAAAGTTCGTTGCGATATAACCCGCCAATTCATTCAGTCGGGATGTCGTCAGGAGGGCTTCACCCTCGGCATCCGTCGAGCCGGATGATACCGCTGCCGGCATGAACCCCATGATATCGAGGTATCCCGGACACGATGCCCGCTCTGCCGGCACTCTGCCGTGGAAGTGGGCTGACCAGTCGAGCAGGAGGGAAGTGCTCAGATTGCGCTCGGGCGAATAGCTTTGTCCCGGGATCGAGGCGTGCAGTGGAAACTCTGTTCGAACGCCATCGATTGTGGAAAACCTCAAACCGGTTCGCTGACGAACGACGCCCGCGCTCGGGATGAGCTCGTAGTAAGTGATGTCTGTGTTGCAAATCACTTTCAGAACGAATCCTTTCCTTGCCCGGATCTGCTCCGACTTCTCGTTCGGCGCGGTTTTCTGCCGCAGGCTCAGCACCTGGACTTCACCTCGAGCCAGCGCCCGGCGATCTGCCGCTGGCAGTGATCTCAGCAAGCTGGCAATCAGCGATTGATAAGCCTGCCTGATGGTTGTCAGGTAGTCGTTGAACGCAGTTTCGAACCGGGCGTTGATGTCAGGCAAGAAATTGCCGGCCCAACTGTAGACGCCGTCTTCGACCCGGTCATAACCGCCGCGCCAGTTTTCCCGCTCGGCATGGAGCACTCGCTGTCCATCGAGCCTCAGTGCTGTGGTCGAACGCGTTGTACCATCGGGCATGGAGACGATCCATCGCTTGCTGCCATCAAGCTGACCGTCTGCATAGACGTCGAGAAAGTCCTGGCCCTGCTGCTTGTTCAGATCCAGTGGTGCCCTGGAATGGCTGTGACTCGGATCCGCCGACAACAATTTGCGCCCGTCCCGTGCGAACGTGACGCCTCTGAAAACGTTCGTCATGACCTGCCTGGCCATCTGCAGTCGCTCAGGTGGACGCAAGTCCAGTGTCTTCACGGCGTTGTTCAGGCGCTCGGTGTGTTCTTCCAGAGCCGACAGTGCGCGGTTGATATCTTCCTGGTCGTAAGCGGTTGTCGTTCGCTGCGCAATGGCGCCCGTGCAGACGGCCCATTCCAGGGCAGGAGCCATACGCAGTCGTGCAATCGCCTCGAGTTGTTCGGCCGATGCGCCGGCGCTGCGTTGCAGCGGCAGATCAACCAGTTGCTGGAAGGACAAGGGCGCTGATTGATCCAGACCGGTTTCCTCGGCCAGCAGTACGCCGTGCATGAAGTTCACCCAGACCACGGAGGTCTTGTAACGAAGCTCCGGTGGTACATCGCGCACGCTGAAGTCTTTCGAAAGGCGGGTCTGGAATACCCGAGCCAGAAGGATCGCCTCTTTGGTGTTGGCAACCCGGCCGCTGCGCAGCAAATGCTGTTCGAATTCGTGGCGCAAGGTCTGGTAGCTCTTGCCCCAGTGGGCCGGGTCTTGCCAGTGAAAACCGGCGAGCGCTTGCGGCTCGTCAGCTGAGGGGGTGTGCAGATAGAGGCAGATGGCTTTGCAGATCAATTGATAACGCACCGACGCCGGCGTCTGTTCGCCTGGGGAAGCGCCGTACCATTTGAGCTTTTTCAGTAGCCGTTCTGTCAGATCCAGTGATTCCGGGGTATTGAGTATTCGCTGGAGGAAAACCGAAGGTGTTGCGCGCAGCGCTTCCGGGGCTGCGAGGCGCAGGATATCGCCGCTCAAATGACGAATCAGCGAGGGCTTGCCGATCAGAAAGGATTTGACCGTTTCGATCATTCGTTCATTGATGCTTTTCGCCGTGTACTGTTCAAGGGTCATGGAGGGCGCAGGGGCTGGTGTCGCAAGCTGCGCGGCCTTGAACCTTTTCCGGTCCCTGGCGGTCGGTCGGGGAACCAGGGATTCGATATCCGGGCCGGCATCCAGACCCAGCGTCTTGCGAGCGCTCGATTCTGCGATTGCCGATGGATCGATTGAAGCTGGAGACGTCGAGGTCATGTCACACTCCTTGTGAAAGCATTCCCGCCACAAAGGGAGAATGCCTGGAGTGCCCAGTTAATCGGTCCCGCCTGCGAGTGTGGCCGTATATATGTCTATCCGGCTTCTGTCCTGAACTGAGGCGGATCCGTCGCTTGCCGGAACCGGGAAGGCCTCCTAGTCTTGGGGGGATGTTCGCAGGACGATCAGGCAGTGCTCATGCAAGGAATACCATGAAGCAAAAGCGGACTCTCGGAACGCCTCGGTTGTTGGGCATCGTCTGGCCATTCATCGCCGTCGTGTTGTTTCAGGCGTTGCTGGGGGGCGTGAGTCTTTATGTCCTGTCGGCCGTTCGCGGTTATGTGGCGGGCGAGAGCCTGTGGTCCAAGGGCCAGAAAGACGCCATCTATTACCTCAACCTGTACGCCGACAGCCGTGATGATGCGATCTACCTCAAGTACCAGAACGCCATTGCCGTGCCTCAGGGCGGTCATCAGTTGCGTCTGGCACTGGACAAGCAACCGCCCGACCTGCAGGCGGCACGCGAGGGCATTCTCAAGGGCGGCAACCACCCGGACGATGTCTCCAGCCTGATCTGGCTGTACCTGAATTTCCGTCACTTCAGTTATCTGGAAATTGCCATCGACCGCTGGACCCTGGGCGATGCCTATCTGGTAGAGCTCGACGGCGTGGCGCAGGAGATGCATCAGCGCATCACCGCCAATGCCGCCACCGAGGCCGATATCCGCCGCTGGAAGGACCGGATCTTTGCGATCAACGACGGCGTGACCCCGGCCGCCAAGGCGTTCAGCGATGCCCTGGGTGAAGGCTCGCGGATGATTCTGCGTCTGCTGCTGTTTACCAACCTGGCCACCGCGCTGGGCCTGATCGTGCTGGCGCTGCTGCGTACCCGCAAGTTGCTCAAGCAGCGGCATGCCTTCGCCGAAGCGCTGCAACTGGAAAAAGATCGCGCGCATGTCACCCTGCATTCGATTGGCGACGGGGTGATCACCACCGATGTGAGCGGGGCGATCGACTATATGAACCCGGCGGCCGAGGCGTTGACCCACTGGAAGGCCGAGCAGGCGTCCGGTCTGCCGCTGGCGGCGTTGTTCAATTTGCTGGATGACAACGCCCAGACGGAAGGGCTGACCCTGATCGAGCACATTCTCAGTGGCCAGTTGACCGGCGGCAGCGAACACTCGAAGCTGATCCAGCGACTGGACGGCAGCACGGTGTCGGTGACCCTGGTCGGCGCGCCGATCCGCAATGCCGGCAAGGTCAGTGGGGCGGTGCTGGTGCTGCATGACATGACCCAGGAGCGGCAATACATCGCCAATCTGTCATGGCAGGCCACCCACGATGCACTGACCGGGCTGGCCAACCGTCGCGAGTTCGAATACCGGCTCGAACAGGCGCTGCACAACCTGACGCGCCAGGCCGGGCGGCATGCGCTGATGTTCCTCGATCTGGATCAATTCAAACTGGTCAATGACACCTGCGGGCATGCGGCCGGCGATGAGTTGCTGCGGCATATCTGCGCGTTGCTGCAATCGGGTTTGCGCGAAGGCGACACCCTGGCGCGGCTGGGCGGCGACGAGTTTGGCATCCTGCTGGAGAACTGCGCACCGGAGGCGGCCGAGAAGATCGCCGAGAGCCTGCGTCAGACCGTGCAAAACCTGCATTTTGTCTGGAAGGGGCGGCCATTCCTGACCACCGTCAGCATTGGTCTGGTGCACGTCGCACAGACCCCGACCACTCTCGAAGCCTCGTTGCGGGCCGCCGACATGGCTTGCTACATGGCCAAGGAAAAGGGCCGCAACCGGGTGCAGGTCTACCATGCCGACGATTCGGAACTGTCCCTGCGTTTTGGCGAGATGGCCTGGGTGCAACGCCTGCATATGGCTCTGGAGGAAAACCGCTTCTGTCTCTACGCCCAGGAAATCGCCCCGTTGGGGTCGGTTGCCGGGGGCACCCGCGGACACATCGAAATTCTGCTGCGTCTGCATGACGAAGCGGGCCGGATGATTCTGCCGGACAGTTTCATACCGGCGGCGGAACGTTACGGTTTGATGACCTCGCTGGATCGATGGGTTGTTCAGAATGTATTTAAGGTTATTGCTCAATGTATTAACGATAAGTGCGAAGGCCCTCTGGCAATGTGTGCGATTAATCTTTCAGGCATTACTATCGGAGATGACGCGTTCTTGCACTTTCTGCGGGAACAGTTTGATAACTACGGCATACCGCCTGAAATGATTTGTTTTGAAATTACAGAAACCAGTGCCATTGCAAATCTCGGGAGCGCAATCAGATTTATTAATGAACTCAAAGGCTTGGGCTGTTATTTTTCGCTGGATGACTTTTGCGCCGGAATGTCTTCATTCGCTTATCTGAAACATTTGCCTGTAGACTTCCTGAAGATCGACGGGAGTTTCGTAAAGGATATGCTGGACGACCCGATTAACCGTGCAATGGTCGAAGTGATCAATCACATCGGGCATGTCATGGGTAAGCAGACAATTGCCGAGTTTGTCGAAACAGCGCAGATCGAGCAGGCATTGCTTGAAATCGGCGTGGATTACGCTCAGGGTTATGTAGTGGAGCGTCCGCAGTTGTTTACCTGTGACAGTTTGCAAAGTCGGCCCGCCAGACCGCAGCCGTTGTTATTCAAGGCGCCTGGCACGTTCCGTTGAAATCTCTTGCCGATCCTTACAATCACAAATCAAAAGGAGCCGAACAGTGATCGACACATTCAACCGAACCGGACCACTCATGGAAGCTGCAAGTTATCCCGCCTGGGCGCAACAACTGATCCAGGATTGCAGCGAGAGCAAACGCCGGGTTGTCGAACATGAACTTTATCTGCGCATGCGTGATAACAAGCTCAGCGCCAGAACCATGCGCCAGTATCTGATCGGGGGCTGGCCCGTCGTTGAGCAATTCGCGTTGTACATGGCGCAGAATCTCACCAAGACCAAATTCGCCCGTCATCCGGGTGAAGACATGGCGCGGCGCTGGTTGATGCGCAATATTCGCGTCGAACTCAACCACGCCGATTATTGGCTGCACTGGAGCCGGGCCCATGGGGTGAGCCTGGAAGATCTGCAGGCGCAGCAAGTGCCGCCGGAATTGCACGCCCTGAGCCACTGGTGCTGGCACACCAGTTCGGCGGATTCACTGATCGTGGCCATCGCAGCCACCAACTACGCCATCGAAGGCGCGACCGGGGAGTGGTCGGCGCTGGTGTGTTCGACGGGTGTCTATGCCGCCGCTTTTCCTGAAGAGGATCGCAAGCGGGCCATGAAGTGGCTGAAGATGCACGCCCAGTACGATGATGCCCATCCGTGGGAAGCGCTGGAGATCATCTGCACCCTGGCCGGGATGAACCCGAGCAAAGCCTTGCAGGCGGAGCTGCGACAGGCGATCTGCAAGAGTTATGACTACATGTACCTGTTCCTCGAGCGCTGCATGCAGCTCGAACTGTCGGAGCGGGTGATGGTCGGGCGTGAGCGTCGGGCACTGGTCGAGAGCTAGTTTCGGCGACATCAATAAAAAAAACGGGAGCCCTGGCTCCCGTTTTTTGTTGGCAGCGAATTTCTAGCCCGCCATGGTCAGGCGATTGCGACCCTCGCGCTTGGCCACATACAGCGCGCTGTCGGCACGGCGCAGCAGGCTTTCGGCGGATTCGCCCGGCAACAGGGTCGAGCAGCCGAGACTCACGGTCAGTTCGATCAATCGATTATTGGCATAGTAATCCTGGGCCTGGGCTGCCTGACGCAGGCGCTCACCGACCATGGCGGCCGCATCACGCCCGGTGTTGGACAGCAGAATCAGAAACTCTTCCCCGCCATAACGGAACACCATATCGACATTGCGCAACTGGCCCTTGATCGATGCCGCCACGGCTTTGAGCACGTCGTCGCCGGCGCTGTGACCATGGAGGTCGTTGACCTGTTTGAAATGGTCGATGTCCAGCATCAGCAACGACAACGGTTGCAGGTGCCGGCGGGACATCTCGATTTCACGTTGCAGTGTCTGCTCCATGGCAATGCGGTTGCCGGCACCGGTCAGCGGATCACGCAGCGCGCTTTGCGTGGCGGCGCGGTACAGCAGGGCATTGCGCATCGGATACAGCAGCGCAGACAGCAACGATTCGAGATTGCCCAGTTCCTGTTCGCTGAAGCGCTGGTTGCGGCGGAACACCAGCTCACCCATGTGCTCGCCTTCGTGGCTGAGGCGGTAGCTGGCCGAGTGGTGGCCGCGGGCACCGAACTCCAGGCGCAGGTCGCAACCGTTGTGCACGTAGGTCAAGGCGTCCAGCGGCACCAGACGCTGAACTTCGCGGAAAAACAGACCGAGGATGCGTTGAGGCTCAAGGCTGGTTTGCAGTTGCAGGCTCATTTGCTGGCGCAATTGCGCCAGGCTGACAGGTCGCGCCAAGAGAGGTGGCTGCTGACCAAAGCCCAGGCGTTGCAATTTGGCATTGTCGAAGTCAATTGCAGTGGTCTGGGAGGGTGATTTCATATGGCGTGAGCCCCTAAGCAGTAAGTCTGTCTTACAGGCTGGGTGAGAGCGGCTATGGGCTGCGCGTCATACTGATCCATCAGTCCCGTAGGACATTTGGCGTAAGTTTAGTCTGCCCGATGACGATTAGTCAGCTATCGAATCAGGCCTTGCCCGACTGCCTTCACACGGCGTGCTTTGAGGAAATGTAGAGCGAAAGTCGTGCCATACGGTTCATATTTTATTAAAACCGTTTTGGATCAATGGCTTGAGATACTTTCGAAAGGAGGGGCGGTGGTTATTTGACTGAATTTGCCGCGTTCAGACCGGCAATTGCATGCCGCGACGGTATTCCGCCACGGCAACAAATGCGACGTATGGCACTACTGGGCGTTGAAGGCCTGGCCATTGATACCGGTGCTGTCGGGTCCCATCAGGTACAGATAGACCGGCATGATCTCTTCCGGTGTCGGGTTGTTCAGCGGGTTTTCGCCCGGGTAAGCCTGCGCACGCATGCTGGTGCGAGTGGCGCCCGGATTGATGCTGTTGGAGCGTACCGGAGCGACGTTTTCGACTTCGTCGGCCAGGGTTTGCATCAGGCCTTCAGTGGCGAACTTCGATACGCCATAGGCGCCCCAGTAAGCACGCCCCTTGCGCCCGACGCTGCTGGAGGTGAACACCACCGAGGCATCCTGCGAAAGTTTGAGCAGTGGCAACAGCGTGCTGGTGAGCATGAACATCGCGTTGACGTTGACCTGCATGACGCGCATGAAGTTTTCACCGGACAACTGCTCGATCGGCGTGCGCGGGCCGATGATCGAGGCATTGTGCAGCAGACCGTCGAGGTGGCCGAACTCGGTTTCGATCATCGCCGCCAGCTCATCGTATTGATGGGGCAGGGCGGTTTCGAGGTTGAACGGGATCACGGCGGGCTGTGGATGCCCGGCTGCTTCGATCTCGTCGTAGACTTCGGTCAGGTTGGCTTCGGTCTTGCCCAGCAGCAATACGGTCGCGCCGTGGGCGGCGTAGGTCTTGGCGGCAGCCGCGCCGATGCCGCGCCCGGCACCGGTGACCAGAATGATCCGATCCTTGAGCAATTCGGGGCGAGCGGAGTAATCAAACATAAGAAACCTCTAATCCATTAACTTCTGATCGCTCCCGCGTCTTGCGCGGGAACGCAGCGATGGTCGCTTTGCAGCACCACTCAGCAACTGCACAGAGCGTTATCCAGCACCTTGCGCAACTCCAGCGGATGATCCACCACCACGTCCGCGCCCCAGTGCCGAGGGTTGTCGTCCGGGTGGATGTAGCCATAGGTCACGGCAGCGGTTTTGGTGCCGGCGTCACGGCCGGATTCGATATCGCGCAGATCATCGCCGATAAACAGCACGGTCGACGGATCCAGATCAAGCATCTTGCAGGCCAGCGTCAGCATCTCGGGATCCGGCTTGCTGTTCTTCACGTGATCCGGGCAGATCAACAGGGCAGAGCGTTCGGCCAGCCCCAGTTGCCGCATGATTGGCTCGGCGAAGCGCAGCGGCTTGTTGGTGACCACGCCCCAGACCAGATTGGCCTTCTCGATGTCGGCCAGCAATTCGCCCATGCCGTCGAACAGCTTGCTGTGCACGGCGCAACCCACGAGATAGCGTTCGAGGAACTCAAGACGCAGTTCCTCGAAGCCCGGCGACTCCGGATCCATCGAGAACGTCACCGCGACCATGGCCCTGGCGCCGCCGGAGATTTCATCGCGGATGTGTTTGTCGTTCATCGGCGGCAAGCCACGATCCGCGCGCATCGCCTGGCAGATGGCGATGAAGTCCGGCGCGGTGTCGAGCAGAGTGCCGTCCATGTCGAAAAGGACTGCTCTGATGGCCATCGGCTTACTCCTCGCGCAGGGTCTGGATCATGTAGTTGACGTCAACGTCCGCCGCCAGCTTGTAGTGCTTGGTCAGCGGGTTGTAAGTCAGGCCGATGATGTCCTTGACGGTCAGGCCGGCCATACGGCTCCAGGCGCCGAGCTCGGACGGGCGGATGAATTTCTTGAAGTCGTGGGTGCCGCGCGGCAGCAGCTTCATGATGTATTCGGCGCCGACGATGGCGAACAGGTACGCCTTCGGATTGCGGTTGATGGTGGAGAAGAACACCTGGCCGCCGGGCTTGACCATGCGGAAGCAGGCACGGATCACCGAGGACGGGTCCGGCACGTGTTCGAGCATTTCCAGGCAGGTGACGACGTCGAACTGCTCGGGCATTTCTTCGGCCAGGGCTTCGGCGGTGATCTGGCGGTACTCGACGTTCACCCCGGATTCCAGTTGGTGCAGTTGCGCGACCGCCAGTGGCGCTTCGCCCATGTCGATACCGGTCACGGTCGCGCCGCGCTGGGCCATGGCTTCGCTGAGAATGCCGCCGCCGCAACCGACGTCGAGAACCTTTTTGCCGGCCAGATTTACGCGCTCGTCAATCCAGTTGACCCGCAGCGGGTTGATGTCGTGCAGCGGTTTGAACTCGCTTTCGCGGTCCCACCAGCGATGGGCCAGGGCTTCGAATTTGGCGATTTCGGCGTGGTCGACGTTGCTCATGATTCAATCCTCTAAAACTTGAAAAAGGCTGTAGCCCTGGAGTTTGACCCAGGGTGTTTACGATTCGGTGTGGCCGCTGATGCGTCGGCCCCAGGCCCGGGCGGTTTCGCCGAGCAGTTGTTCGTCAAGTCGGGTCAGGCGGCGGTCGTCGAGCAACTGCTTGCCGGCAACCCACAGGTGTTTCACGCAGTCGCGACCGGTGGCGTATATAAGCTGCGAGACCGGGTCATAGACCGGTTGTTGCGCCAGGCCGGACAGGTCGAAGGCGACGATGTCTGCGGCCTTGCCGAGCTCCAGCGAGCCGGTCTCGGCTTCGATTCCCAAGGCACGCGCGCCGTTCAGCGTGGCCATGCGCAAGGCCCGATGGGCGTCCAGCGCGGTGGCCGAGCCGGCGACGGCTTTGGCCAGCAGGGCGGCGGTGCGGGTTTCGCCCAGCAGATCCAGGTCATTGTTGCTCGCGGCGCCATCGGTGCCGACCGCGACGTTGACCCCGGCCTGCCACAGGCGCTCCACCGGGCAGAAGCCGCTGGCCAGCTTCAGGTTCGACTCCGGGCAATGGATCACGCTGGTGTTGCTTTCTACCAGCAACGCCAGGTCGTCATCGCTGATCTGGGTCATGTGCACGGCCTGGAAGCGCGGGCCGAGCAGGCCGAGACGACCGAGGCGGGCCAGCGGGCGTTCGCCGCGCTGTTCGACCGCTTGCTGTACTTCGAAAGCGGTTTCGTGGACGTGCATGTGGATCGAGGCGTCCAGTTCTTCGGCGATCACGCGGATTTTTTCCAGGTTCTCGTCGCCTACGGTGTAGGGTGCATGAGGGCCGAAGGTGATCTTGATGCGTTCGTGATGCTTCAGGTCGCCGAACAGTTCGACGCCCTGACGAATGGCTTCATCGGCGCTGGCGGCACCCGGAATCGGGAAATCGAGGATCGGAATCGCGATCTGCGCGCGGATTCCGCTGTTGTGCACGCGCTCGCTGGCAACCTTCGGGAAGAAGTACATGTCCGAGAAACAGGTGATGCCACCTTTTATCTGCTCGGCGATGGCCAGGTCGGTGCCGTCACGCACAAAATCTTCATCGACCCATTTGCCCTCGGCCGGCCAGATGTGGTTTTCCAGCCAGGTCATCAGCGGCAGATCGTCGGCCAGGCCACGGAACAGGGTCATCGCGGCGTGGCCGTGGGCGTTGATCAGGCCGGGGCTGAGCAGGACGTCCGGCAGTTCGCGGACTTCGGCGGCGTTACACTTCAGCGCTTCGGCACGCGGGCCGATGAACACGATGCGCCCGTCGCGGATGCCCAGGCCATGCTCCTTGAGCACAACGCCTGCGGGTTCGACGGGTACCAGCCAGGTCGGCAGCAATAATAAGTCGAGCGCAATGGCAGGTTTCGGCATCGAGGGTCGGTTCCAGTGCTTTTGTAAAGGATGGCGAAGTATACCCGAGCGTCTTCGCGGGGGGATCGCTATAATCGGCGGCTTTTGTTCATGAGTGCGGGGTGAGGGATGCGCGATCGACTGTTGGCTGCGGAGAAAGTAAAGGCCATCGATTGGCGTGATGGCGCGCTCCACCTGCTGGATCAGCGCGTTTTGCCGTTCGAGGAAAACTGGATCGCCTACACCAGCGCCGCCGGCGTGGCCGAAGCGATTCGTTCGATGGTGGTGCGCGGTGCACCGGCCATCGGCATCAGTGCCGCCTACGGCATCGTGCTGGCGGCCCGTGCCCGGATTGCCGAAGGTGGCGACTGGTATGCGGCGCTGGAAGAGGATTTCATGTTGCTGGCCGATTCCCGTCCGACAGCGGTCAACCTGTTCTGGGCGTTGAACCGCATGCACGACCGGCTGGACCGCTTGAAGGAAAACGCCGATCCGCTGGCGGCGCTGGAAGCCGAAGCCATTGCGATTCATGAAAGCGATCGTGAAGCCAACCTGACCATGGCCCAGCTCGGTGTCGACCTGATCCGCAAGCATCAGGGCAATGCCCAGGCGATTCTGACTCACTGCAACACCGGCGCCCTGGCCACTGGCGGTTTCGGCACGGCACTCGGGGTGATTCGCGCAGCGTTCATCGAGGGCATGGTCGAGCGTGTCTACGCCGACGAAACCCGGCCGTGGCTGCAAGGCTCGCGGCTGACCGCGTGGGAGCTGGCCAACGAAGGCATTCCGGTGACCCTGAACGCTGACTCCGCCGCTGCGCACATCATGAAAACCAAAGGGGTGACCTGGGTGATCGTCGGCGCCGACCGGATTACCGCCAACGGTGACGTGGCGAACAAGATCGGCACCTATCAACTGGCGGTCAACGCCATGCACCACGGCGTGCGTTTCATGGTGGTGGCACCGAGCTCGACCATCGACATGAATCTGGCCAGCGGTGACGACATCCCGATCGAAGAGCGCGACGGCGCCGAGTTGCTGGAGGTTGGCGGCAAGCGTGTCGGGGCTGACGTTGAGGCGTTCAACCCGGTGTTTGACGTGACCCCGGCGGATCTGATCGATGCGATCGTCACCGAAAAAGGCATCGTCGAGCGCCCGGACACCGCGAAAATGGCGCAGTTGATGTGCCGCAAGCGCTTGCATTGATTGGTTTGATGTCTACGTTGTCTTCTTCGCGAGCAGGCTCGCTCCCACAGGTTTTGTGATCGTTACAGAACCTTGTGAGAGTAAGCCTGCTCGCGAAGAGGCCTTGAAAGTCAATAAACATCCGCAATTTCGTCCCGAAATTTGCATTCAGGGAAGCTCTGAGCCTCTCTCGTCCCCGTTAAGCCTGTCATCGGTCATCTAACTATGCTCCATGCGCATCTGGGGGATAGGTGCGTGGCGGCTCTTGTGATAACATCCGGCGTTTTCCGAGGCAGTCCCACGGGGTTGTCTTCACTGCGCAAATCCAGGGTCAACTTGTCGATTTGTCGTAAGTCGGCGCATGGCACTCGGCCTGCATCGACGAGCTTCGTGCGTCCCCTATGGATATGGCGAAGTTTCACCAGAAAAAGGAATCAGGCTTCTCATGGGCGAACTGGCCAAAGAAATCCTCCCGGTCAATATCGAAGACGAGCTGAAACAGTCCTATCTCGACTACGCGATGAGCGTGATCGTCGGCCGTGCACTGCCGGATGCGCGCGATGGCTTGAAGCCCGTGCACCGTCGCGTGCTGTTCGCGATGAGCGAGCTGGGCAACGACTTCAACAAGCCGTACAAGAAATCTGCCCGTGTCGTCGGTGACGTGATCGGTAAGTATCACCCGCACGGTGATACCGCGGTGTACGACACCATCGTCCGCATGGCGCAGCCTTTCTCCCTGCGTTACCTGCTGGTCGACGGCCAGGGCAACTTCGGATCGGTGGACGGCGACAATGCCGCGGCCATGCGATACACCGAAGTGCGCATGACCAAGCTGGCGCACGAGCTGCTGGCCGACCTGCACAAGGAAACCGTGGACTGGGTGCCGAACTACGACGGCACCGAACTGATCCCGGCGGTCATGCCGACCCGCGTACCGAACCTGCTGGTCAACGGTTCCAGCGGTATCGCCGTGGGCATGGCGACCAACATTCCGCCGCACAACCTTGGTGAAGTCATCGACGGTTGCCTGGCCCTCATCGACAACCCCGAGCTGACCGTCGATGAGCTGATGCAATACATTCCCGGTCCGGACTTCCCGACTGCCGCGATCATCAACGGTCGCGCTGGCATCATCGAAGCCTACCGCACCGGCCGTGGCCGCATTTACATGCGCGCCCGCTCGATCATCGAAGACATCGACAAGGTCGGTGGCCGTCAGCAGATCGTCATCACCGAACTCCCTTACCAGCTGAACAAGGCGCGTCTGATCGAGAAGATCGCCGAGCTGGTAAAAGAGAAGAAACTCGAAGGCATCACCGAACTGCGCGACGAGTCCGACAAGGACGGTATGCGCGTCGTGATCGAACTGCGTCGCGGCGAAGTGCCTGAGGTGATCCTCAACAACCTCTACGCCCAGACCCAGCTGCAATCGGTATTCGGCATCAACATCGTTGCGCTGATCGACGGCCGTCCGCGGATCCTGAACCTCAAGGACCTGCTGGAAGCCTTCGTCCGTCACCGTCGCGAAGTGGTTACCCGCCGTACCGTGTTCGAACTGCGCAAGGCGCGCGAGCGTGGTCACATCCTCGAAGGTCAGGCCGTTGCCCTGTCGAACATCGACCCGGTCATCGCTCTGATCAAGGCTTCGCCGACCCCGTCGGAAGCCAAGGAAGCGCTGGTCAGCACGCCGTGGGAATCCACTGCCGTGGTCGCGATGGTGGAGCGTGCCGGTGCCGATTCTTGCCGTCCCGAAAACCTCGATCCGCAATACGGTCTGCGCGACGGCAAGTACTTCCTGTCGCCAGAGCAGGCGCAAGCCATTCTGGAACTGCGTCTGCACCGCCTGACCGGTCTGGAACACGAAAAGCTGCTGGCCGAGTATCAAGAGATCCTCAATCAGATCGGCGAGCTGATCCGCATCCTCAACAGCGCCGTGCGCCTGATGGAAGTGATCCGCGAAGAGCTGGAAGTGATCCGCGCCGAATACGGCGACGTGCGCCGCACCGAGATCCTCGATGCCCGTCTCGACCTGACCCTGGGCGACATGATCCCGGAAGAAGAGCGCGTCGTGACCATTTCCCACGGCGGTTATGCCAAGACCCAGCCGCTGGCGGCTTACCAGGCCCAGCGTCGTGGCGGTAAAGGCAAATCGGCTACCGGCGTGAAGGATGAGGACTACATCGCTCACCTGCTGGTCGCCAACAGCCATACCACGCTGCTGCTGTTCTCCAGCAAGGGCAAGGTGTACTGGCTGAAAACCTACGAAATTCCGGAGGCGTCCCGCGCCGCCCGTGGTCGTCCGCTGGTCAACCTGCTGCCGCTGGATGACGGTGAATACATCACCACCATGCTGCCGGTCGAGGAATACACCGAAGGTCACTACATCTTCATGGCCACCGCCAACGGCACCGTGAAGAAGACCCCGCTGGAATCCTTCAGCCGTCAGCGCAGCGTCGGTCTGATCGCGCTGGAGCTGGACGAAGGCGACGTGTTGATCTCCGCGGCCATCACCGATGGCGAGCGTGAGGTAATGCTGTTCTCCGACGGCGGCAAAGTGACCCGCTTCAAGGAATCCGACGTGCGTGCCATGGGCCGTACCGCCCGCGGTGTGCGCGGCATGCGTCTGCCGGAAGGGCAGAAGTTGATTTCGATGCTGATCCCGGAAGAAGGCAGCCAGATCCTCACCGCTTCCGAGCGTGGTTATGGCAAGCGTACCGCGATCACCGAGTTCCCTGAGTATAAACGTGGCGGCCAGGGCGTGATCGCCATGGTCAGCAACGAGCGTAACGGCCGTCTGGTCGGTGCGGTCCAGGTGCTCGACGGCGAGGAGATCATGCTGATTTCCGACCAGGGCACGCTGGTGCGTACCCGTGTCGACGAAGTCTCCAGTCTGGGTCGTAATACCCAGGGCGTGACCCTGATCAAACTGGCCAAGGATGAAACCCTGGTCGGTCTGGAGCGGGTTCAGGAGCCGTCGGAAGTCGAGGGTGAAGAGCTGGAAGGTGAAGAAGGTGTCGAACTGGAAGGTGGCGTGATCGGCGCCGAACCGGACGATGCGGTCGACAACCTGCAGGCGGACGCCGCAGACGAAGAAGAGTCGCAAGACTAACCAAATCGTAGCAGGGCAGAGTGTTTGCTCTGTCCGCTACCGTGATTGCATAGCGAGAGTGGATGTGAGCAAACGAGCCTATAACTTCTGCGCAGGTCCCGCTGCGCTGCCTGAAGCTGTCCTGTTGCGTGCCCAGTCCGAGATGCTCGACTGGCACGGCAAGGGTCTGTCGGTCATGGAAATGAGCCATCGCAGTGATGACTACGTGGCCATCGCCGAGAAGGCCGAACAAGACCTGCGCGACCTGCTGTCCATCCCCTCCAATTACAAAGTGCTGTTCCTGCAGGGCGGCGCGAGCCAGCAGTTCGCCGAGATTCCGCTGAACCTGCTGCCCGAGAACGGTACTGCCGACTATGTCGAAACCGGCATCTGGTCGAAGAAAGCCATCGAGGAAGCGCGTCGCTTCGGCAACATCAACGTTGCTGCCAGCGCCAAGCCTTATGACTACCTGGCCATCCCTGGCCAGAACGAGTGGAAGCTGACCCCGGGTGCGGCCTATCTGCACTACGCATCCAACGAAACCATCGGCGGCCTGCAGTTCGACTGGGTTCCCGAGGCCGGTGACGTTCCGCTGGTGGTCGACATGTCCTCCGATATCCTCTCGCGTCCGATCGATGTGTCGCAGTACGGCCTGATCTACGCCGGCGCGCAAAAGAACATCGGCCCGAGCGGTCTGGTGGTAGTGATCGTCCGTGAAGACCTGCTGGGCCGCGCCCGCAGTTCGTGCCCGACCATGCTCGACTACAAGATCTCGGCCGATAACGGTTCGATGTACAACACCCCGGCCACCTATTCCTGGTACCTCTCGGGTCTCGTCTTCGAATGGCTCAAGGAGCAGGGCGGCGTCGCCGCGATGGAGCAGCGCAACAAGGCGAAGAAAGATCGCCTGTACGGCTTCATCGACAACAGCGACTTCTATACCAACCCGATCAGCACCAACGCCCGCTCGTGGATGAACGTGCCGTTCCGCCTGGCTGACGAGCGTCTGGACAAGGCGTTCCTGGCTGGCGCCGACGCCCGTGGCCTGCTCAACCTCAAGGGTCATCGTTCGGTCGGCGGCATGCGTGCCTCGATCTACAACGCCTTGGGTCTGGACGCCGTCGAAGCGCTGGTCGACTACATGGCTGAATTCGAGAAGGAGCATTCCTGATGTCCGAGCAGGAGCTCAAGGCGCTGCGCGTTCGCATTGATAACCTGGATGAGAAGATTCTCCAGCTGATCAGCGATCGCGCGCGCTGCGCCGAAGAAGTTGCCCGGGTCAAGATGGCCAGTCTGGCCGAAGGCGAGCAGCCGGTGTTCTACCGTCCCGAGCGTGAGGCGCAGGTCCTCAAGCGCGTGATGGAGCGCAACAAGGGGCCGCTGGGCAACGAAGAGATGGCGCGCTTGTTCCGCGAAATCATGTCTTCGTGCCTGGCCCTCGAGAACCCGCTGAAAGTGGCTTATCTCGGTCCGGAAGGCACCTTCACCCAGGCGGCGGCCATGAAGCACTTCGGTCACGCGGTGATCAGCAAGCCGATGGCGGCGATCGACGAAGTGTTCCGTGAAGTGGCAGCCGGTGCGGTGAATTTTGGCGTGGTGCCGGTGGAAAACTCCACTGAAGGCGCGGTCAACCACACCCTCGACAGCTTCCTCGAGCACGACATGGTGATCTGCGGCGAAGTCGAGCTGCGCATTCACCACCACCTGCTGGTCGGTGAAAACACCAAGACCGACAGCATCAGCCGTATCTATTCCCACGCCCAGTCGCTGGCCCAGTGCCGCAAATGGCTGGACGCCCATTATCCGAATGTCGAGCGCGTGGCGGTGTCCAGCAACGCCGAGGCGGCCAAGCGGGTCAAGGGCGAGTGGAACTCGGCGGCGATCGCCGGTGACATGGCGGCTGGGCTCTATGGCCTGGCCCGTCTGGCCGAGAAGATCGAGGATCGCCCGGACAACTCCACGCGCTTCCTGATGATCGGTAACCAGGAAGTGCCGCCGACCGGCGACGACAAGACTTCGATCATCGTGTCCATGAGCAACAAGCCCGGCGCACTCCACGAGCTGCTGGTGCCGTTCCATGACAATGGGATCGACCTGACCCGGATCGAAACCCGTCCGTCGCGCAGCGGCAAATGGACCTACGTGTTCTTCATCGACTTCGTCGGTCATCACCGTGATCCGCTGATCAAAGGTGTACTGGAAAAGATCAGTCAGGAAGCAGTAGCACTCAAGGTGCTGGGTTCCTACCCGAAAGCAGTTCTTTAAGGGGTGGTAGCAATGAGTGGCAACTTCCTCGCTCTGGCACAGCCGGGCGTGCAGCAACTTTCGCCATACGTGCCGGGCAAGCCTGTGGACGAACTGGCCCGCGAACTGGACCTGGATCCGGCAAGCATCGTCAAGCTGGCGAGCAACGAAAACCCGTTGGGCGCCAGCCCGAAAGCGCTGGCCGCGATCCGCGAGGCGCTGGATGAGCTGACCCGTTATCCGGACGGCAACGGCTTTGCCCTGAAATCCCTGCTGGCCGAGCAGTGCCGTGTCGAGCTGAACCAAGTGACTTTGGGCAACGGTTCCAACGACATTCTCGAGCTGGTGGCGCGCGCCTATCTGGCGCCGGGCCTGAATGCGGTGTTCAGCGAGCACGCGTTCGCGGTTTACCCGATCGCGACCCAGGCGGTCGGTGCGCAGGCCAAAGTCGTTCCGGCCAAGGATTGGGGGCATGACCTGCCGGCGATGCTGGCGGCCATCGATGCGAACACCCGTGTCGTGTTCATCGCCAACCCGAACAACCCGACCGGCACCTGGTTCGGCGCCGAAGCGCTGGAGGAGTTTCTGCAGGACGTGCCGGAGCATGTGCTGGTAGTGCTGGACGAGGCCTACATCGAATACGCCGAAGGCAGCGATCTGCCGGACGGTCTGGATTTCCTCGCGGCTTATCCGAACCTGCTGGTCTCGCGCACGTTCTCCAAGGCCTACGGTCTGGCGGCGCTGCGCGTCGGTTACGGCTTGTCCACCCCGGTGGTGGCGGACGTGCTGAACCGGGTACGTCAGCCATTCAACGTCAACAGCCTGGCCCTGGCCGCGGCGTGTGCGGCGTTGAAAGACGAGGAATATCTGGCGCAGAGCCGCCAGCTCAACGAATCCGGCATGCAACAGCTGGAGGCGGGTTTTCGCGAGTTGGGTCTGAGCTGGATTCCGTCCAAGGGCAACTTTATCTGCGTCGACCTTGGTCAGGTGGCGGCTCCGGTGTTCCAGGGCCTGCTGCGCGAAGGCGTGATTGTGCGTCCGGTGGCCAACTACGGCATGCCGAACCATCTGCGGGTGACCATCGGTCTGCCGGCGGAAAACAGCCGCTTCCTCGAAGCGCTGCGCAAGGTTCTGGCTCGTGGGTGATGTCACTGCGCTGCAATCTGCTGCACCTATGATCGGGCGCCTGGTGGTGGTTGGTCTGGGGTTGATCGGTGGTTCGTTTGCCAAAGGCTTGCGTGAAAGCGGCGTCTGTCGCGAAGTGGTCGGGGTCGATCTCGACCCGCAATCGCGCAAGCTGGCGGTCGAGTTGGGCGTGGTGGATCGTTGCGAAGACGACCTGGTGGCGGCTTGCCGGGGCGCGGACGTGATCCAGTTGGCGGTGCCGATCCTGGCCATGGAAAAAGTGCTGGCCCGTCTGGCCGGCATGGATCTGGGGCAGGCGATCCTGACGGATGTCGGCAGCGCCAAGGGCAATGTGGTGCGTGCGGCGACCGAAGCGTTCGGCGGCATGCCGGCGCGTTTCGTGCCGGGCCATCCGATTGCCGGCTCCGAGCAGAGCGGGGTGGAAGCTTCCAACTCAGAGCTGTTCCGTCGTCATAAAGTGATTCTGACCCCGTTGGAGCAGACCGATCCGGCCGCCCTGGCCGTGGTCGATCGCTTGTGGCGTGAGCTGGGCGCCGACGTCGAGCACATGCAGGTCGAACGTCACGATGAAGTGCTGGCCGCGACCAGTCATCTGCCGCACCTGCTGGCCTTCGGTCTGGTCGATTCACTGGCCAAGCGCAATGAAAACCTTGAGATCTTCCGTTACGCTGCGGGCGGTTTCCGTGATTTCACAAGAATCGCCGGAAGCGACCCGGTCATGTGGCATGACATCTTTCTCGCCAACCGCGAGGCTGTCCTGCGCACACTCGATACATTTCGCAGCGACCTCGACGCCTTGCGCGACGCGGTCGATGCAGGGGATGGGCACCAATTGTTGGGCGTCTTCACGCGCGCCCGGGTTGCCCGCGAGCATTTCAGTAAAATCCTGGCCCGCAGGGCCTATGTGGACGCTATGAATTCCAACGATCTGATTTTCCTGGCTCAACCTGGTGGCCGCCTGTCCGGTCGGATTCGCGTACCGGGTGACAAATCGATTTCCCACCGTTCGATCATGCTCGGTTCTCTGGCTGAAGGCGTCACCGAAGTCGAAGGCTTCCTCGAGGGCGAAGACGCCCTGGCGACCTTGCAGGCGTTCCGCGACATGGGCGTGGTCATCGAAGGCCCGCATCACGGCCGCGTGACCATCCACGGTGTCGGCCTGCACGGCTTGAAGCCTGCGCCGGGCCCGATCTATCTGGGCAACTCCGGCACTTCGATGCGCCTGCTGTCCGGCCTGCTGGCCGCGCAGGACTTCGACAGCACCCTGACCGGTGATGCGTCGCTGTCCAAGCGCCCGATGAATCGCGTCGCCAACCCGCTGCGGGAAATGGGCGCCGTGATCGAAACCGCTGCCGACGGTCGTCCACCGATGACCATTCGTGGCGGTCACAAGCTCAAAGGCCTGACCTACACCATGCCGATGGCCAGCGCTCAGGTTAAATCCTGCCTGTTGCTCGCCGGTCTGTATGCCGAAGGCAAGACCACCGTCACCGAGCCGGCTCCGACCCGTGACCACACCGAGCGCATGCTGCGCGGCTTCGGCTATCCGGTGAGCGTTGACGGTGCCACGGCATCGGTTGAGTCCGGCGGCAAGCTGACCGCGACCCACATCGAAGTGCCGGGCGACATCTCGTCGTCGGCGTTCTTCCTGGTGGCCGCATCGATCGCTGAAGGCTCGGAGCTGGTGCTTGAGCACGTTGGCATCAACCCGACCCGCACCGGCGTGATCGACATCCTGCGTCTGATGGGCGCCGACATCACTCTGGAAAACCAGCGTGAAGTGGGTGGCGAGCCGGTAGCGGATCTTCGTGTACGGGCAGCTAAACTCAAGGGTATCGAGATTCCGGAAGCGCTGGTTCCACTGGCCATCGACGAATTCCCGGTGCTGTTCGTGGCCGCGGCCTGTGCTGAAGGGCGCACCGTGCTGACCGGCGCCGAAGAGCTGCGGGTCAAGGAGTCTGACCGTATCCAGGTCATGGCGGACGGTCTGCTGGCGCTGGGCGTCAAGTGCGAACCGACCCCGGACGGCATCATCATCGACGGCGGCCAGATCGGCGGCGGCGAAGTGCATGGTCATGGCGATCACCGTATCGCGATGGCTTTCAGCGTGGCCTCGCTGCGCGCCACGGCACCGATCCGCATCCATGACTGCGCCAACGTCGCGACATCGTTCCCGAACTTCCTGGCGCTCTGCGCGCAGGTCGGCATTCGTGTGGCGCAAGAGGCTCAGTCGTGAACAACATTGCACCGGTCATCACCATCGACGGGCCAAGCGGCTCGGGCAAAGGCACCGTAGCCGGGATTCTGGCCAAGCGTCTTGGCTGGAACCTGCTGGACTCCGGTGCATTGTATCGCCTGCTGGCGTTTGCGGCGCACAACCATGGTGTCGACCTGACCAATGAAGAGCTGCTGAAGAAACTGGCCGCTCATCTGGATGTGCAGTTCATTGCGGCGACCGACGGTCAGTTGCAACGCATCATTCTGGAAGGTGACGAAGTCAGCGATGTCATCCGCACTGAAAGCGTCGGTTCCGGCGCTTCTCAGGTGGCGGCATTGCCGGCTGTACGCGAAGCGCTGTTGCAGCGCCAGCGTGCTTTTCAGGAAGCCCCTGGCCTGGTGGCCGATGGTCGCGACATGGGTACGGTGGTATTTCCGAATGCCCCCCTGAAGATTTTCCTGACCGCCAGTGCCGAGGAGAGGGCGCGCCGTCGATATTTGCAGTTGAAGGGCAAAGTCGAGGGTGTTAGTCTGTCGAGTCTGCTAGATGAGATCCGTGCGCGCGACGAGCGTGACACCCAGCGAGCGGTGGCCCCGCTCAAGCCGGCGGCCGACGCGATACAGCTGGATTCCACGGAGTTGTCCATCGATCAGGTGCTTGAACGCATCATGAGTGAGATCGCCATTCGCGATATCGCCGGGTGACCAAGAAGGCCGCAGGGGACCAGTCATAGTCCTGTGGCGCTTCTTTTAAATGAAACTAACCCACATTGTCTGGGATGTGGAGATGGGCGTATTTTTCGCCCTAATCAACAGGAATTAAAATGAGCGAAAGCTTTGCGGAACTCTTTGAAGAAAGCCTAAAGACCCTGAACCTTCAGGCAGGCTCCATCATCACCGGTGTTATCGTTGATATCGATTACCAGGCTCGCTGGGTAACCGTTCACGCTGGCCTGAAGTCCGAAGCACTGATCCCTCTGGAGCAGTTCTACAACGACGCTGGCGAACTGAACATCAACGTCGGTGACGAAGTTCACGTTGCTCTGGACTCGGTTGAAGACGGTTTCGGTGAAACCAAGCTGTCCCGTGAAAAAGCCAAGCGCGCTGAATGCTGGATCGTTCTGGAAGCAGCCTTCGCAGCTGAGGAAGTGGTCAAGGGCGTTATCAACGGTAAGGTTAAAGGCGGCTTCACTGTCGACGTTAACGGCATCCGTGCGTTCCTGCCAGGTTCCCTGGTTGACGTCCGTCCAGTGCGCGACACCACGCACCTGGAAGGCAAAGAGCTGGAATTCAAGGTCATCAAACTGGACCAGAAGCGCAACAACGTTGTCGTTTCCCGTCGCAGCGTCCTGGAAGCCGAGAACTCCGCCGAGCGTGAAGCTCTGCTGGAATCCCTGCAGGAAGGCCAGCAAGTCAAAGGTATCGTCAAAAACCTCACCGATTACGGCGCATTCGTCGATCTGGGTGGCGTGGACGGCCTGCTGCACATCACCGACATGGCCTGGAAGCGCATCAAGCATCCTTCCGAGATCGTCAACGTTGGTGACGAAATCGACGTCAAGGTTCTGAAATACGATCGCGAACGCAACCGTGTTTCCCTGGGCCTGAAGCAACTGGGCGAAGATCCATGGGTTGCTATCAAAGCCCGTTACCCAGAAGGCACTCGCGTTACCGCTCGTGTAACCAACCTGACCGACTACGGCTGCTTCGCTGAGCTGGAAGAAGGCGTTGAAGGTCTGGTACACGTTTCGGAAATGGACTGGACCAACAAGAACATCCACCCTTCGAAAGTCGTACAAGTCGGCGACGAAGTGGAAGTCATGGTTCTGGACATCGACGAAGAGCGTCGTCGTATCTCCCTGGGCATCAAGCAGTGCAAGTCGAACCCATGGGAAGACTTCTCTGGCCAGTTCAACAAGGGCGACAAGATCTCCGGCACCATCAAGTCGATCACCGATTTCGGTATCTTCATTGGTCTGGACGGCGGCATCGACGGTCTGGTTCACCTGTCCGACATCTCCTGGAACGAAGTGGGCGAAGAAGCCGTACGTCGTTTCAAGAAGGGCGACGAGCTGGACACCGTTATCCTGTCGGTTGACCCGGAGCGCGAGCGTATCTCCCTGGGTATCAAGCAACTGGAAAGCGATCCATTCTCCGAGTACGTCTCGGTTAACGACAAAGGCGCAATCGTTAAGGGCACTGTGAAAGAAGTTGACGCCAAAGGCGCCATCATCGTTCTGGCCGACGATATCGAAGCGACTCTGAAAGCCTCCGAAATCAGCCGTGACCGCGTTGAAGACGCGCGCAACGCTCTGAAAGAAGGCCAGGAAGTAGAAGCCAAGATCATCAGCGTTGATCGTAAGAGCCGTCAGATCAGCCTCTCCATCAAGTCGAAAGACGACGCTGAAGAGAAAGAAGCCATCCAGAGCCTGAAAGCAGCTCCGGAAGGTGAAGCAGCTGACACCACCATGGCGGCACTGCTGCGTCAAGCAATGGCCAAACAGAACTGAGTTCTGTCTGATCATTAAAAAGGGCGACTTCGGTCGCCCTTTTTTGTGCCTGGAATTCGACAAAAAAAAACGCCGGATCACAATATCCGGCGTCTTTTGATGGCTGAACGATAAGAGCATCAGCTGATGTTGTAGAAGTCCTTGTACCAGTTCACAAAGCGCTGTATCCCGCTTTCAATCGGCGTGTCGGGTGCATACCCGGTATCGATCTTCAACTGCTCGACATCGGCATAGGTGTGTTCGACATCGCCCGGCTGCAACGGCAGAAGCTCTTTATGAGTGGTTTTGCCGAGCGCTTGTTCGATGTGCTTGATGTAGTCCAGCAATTCGACCGGTTGACTGTTGCCAATGTTGTAAAGCCTCCAGGGCGCCGCACTGGAGGCCGGATCCGGCTTGAGTCCTGACCATTGAGCGTTCGGTGCAGCAACATGGTCCAGGACCCGTATGACGCCGTCGACGATGTCGTCGATGTACGTGAAGTCTCGGCGATGCTTTCCGTAATTGAAAACCTTCAGCGGTTTGCCTTCAAGGATTGCCCGCACGAACAGGAACGGCGACATGTCCGGCCGGCCCCAAGGGCCGTAGACCGTGAAAAAGCGCAATCCGGTAGTCGGCAACCGATAGAGATGACTGTACGAGTGCGCCATCAATTCGTTGGCTTTCTTCGTGGCGGCATACAGCGAGACGGGATGGTCAACGTTGTCTTGCACGGCGAAGGGCATGCTCTCGTTAGCGCCATACACTGAACTGGACGAGGCATATACCAAGTGTTTGACGTGAGTTTGTCGACAGCCCTCGAGAACGTTCAAGAAGCCTGTAAGGTTGCTGTCTGCATACGCGTGAGGATTCTCCAGCGAGTACCGCACGCCGGCTTGCGCCGCGAGATGGACAACTTTTTCAAAGCCTTCTGTCTCGAACAGTTCCGCCATCGCAGTCCGGTCGCCGATATCCATGCGGATAAACCGGAAGCCCTCCTGCGGCGTCAATTGCGCGAGGCGAGCATCCTTGAGAGCCACTTCGTAATAGTCGTTCAGATTATCGATGCCAACGACTTCATCGCCGCGGGCAAGCAGCGCCTGGCTGACATGAAAGCCGATGAAACCGGCTGCGCCAGTCACGAGTATCTTCATGGGACAGCTCCTTAAGGTTGCAGAACGGGCATGAGCGAGTCAGCACGACCGATTGCGTAGTACATGAACCCTGCCTCCTTGGCCGCGGCAGGGTCAAACAGGTTACGCCCGTCGACCAGTACCGGGTAATTAAGGCAGGTTTTCAGCTTCTTGAAGTCGACAGTGCGAAATTGTTTCCATTCTGTGCAAATTACCAGGGCATCGGCGCCTTCCAGTGCCATTTCACGATTGGCTGTCAGTTGCAGATCGTCGCGTGCTCCGTAAATGCGCGTGGCCTCGCTCATGGCGGCCGGGTCGAATGCCTGGACTTTTCCACCTGCCGCCCAGATTGCTTCGATCAGATTGCGACTGGGCGCTGCGCGCATGTCGTCAGTGTTGGGTTTGAAAGACAGGCCCCAGACAGCGATGGTCTTGTTCTTCAGGTCGTGATCGAAGGCGAGGGACAGCTTCTCGAACATCACGTTCTTCTGGCGGTTGTTGACGGCCTCGACGGCGTTCAACAGTTGCGCCTCATAGCCGATTTCCTGAGCCGTGCGGGCAAGCGCCTGAACGTCTTTCGGGAAGCATGAGCCGCCGTATCCACAACCGGGGTAAATGAACTGGAAACCGATACGTGGATCGGAGCCGATACCCAGCCGGACCTGTTCGATATCGGCCCCCAGCCGCTCTGCCATCTGTGCGATTTCGTTCATGAAGCTGATCTTGGTCGCCAGCATCGCATTGGCCGCATACTTCGTCAGTTCGGCGGCGCGCACATCCATGAAAATCAATTTGTCGTGGTTGCGGCTATAAGGTGCGTAGCACTCGCGCATGATTGCTTTGACCGTTTCGGATTCGGTCCCGACGATAATACGGGCACCTTTGGCAAAGTCCTCGATGGCCGAGCCTTCCTTGAGAAACTCGGGATTGGAACAGACATCGAAGTCGAGCCCGGCGTCTCTGGCCTGCAGGATCGCGTCGACGGTCCGGCTGACTTTGTCGGCAGTGCCTACTGGAACCGTCGACTTGTTCACGATTACTTTGTGCTCGGTCATGTACTCGCCGATGGTGCGAGCGACGGCCAGCACATGCTGCAGGTCGGCAGAACCATCCTCGTTGGGCGGGGTGCCCACCGCGATCATTTGCAATTGGCCAAAGTCCACGGCTTGCCTGGCGTCGGTTGTGAAGTGCAGGCGGCCCTCGCGTTGGTTCTGTGCCACCAGTGCGTCCAGTCCCGGTTCGTAGATCGGGATGATGCCTTGCTTCAAGCTCTCGATTTTCGCGTTATCGACATCGACACACATCACGTCATGTCCAACATCTGCAAGGCAAGCGCCCGTGACGAGTCCGACATACCCGGTGCCGAAAACTGTAACTCGCATAATTTACATCCTGATAAATTCGGGGCCGCTATCAAGGGGCTGATTAAAGAGAATCACTGCGTGAGAAGGCGAATTTGATCCGATTGATCAGTTTGTGTACCAGCAAACGTATTCCGCCTTGGGAATACACGGTTGCTGCGCGTACCCAAAGCGATTCGAATCGAAGAAAGCGCGTCATGACGTAGGATCTGAGTCGGTTGGTTCGCAACGGACTGATCTTGCGGCGTTTCATGTGCTGATGAACTTGAGCGAAGTGCTCGGACCATATGGTCGCCACGTGGGCGACCGAGTGTTTTTTGAAAACATCGTCGTAGGCTTTTGCTGCGATGCGTTCTCGCAGCGTCTTGTCTTCAATCAACCGACTGATCGCCGAATACCACGCGTCGGAGGTATTGGGCGAAAGAACCCCGGTTTCACCCTGGACGATTGATCGTTGATAGGGCGGCATGTCCGAATAGACACCGGGCAGGCCGCATGCCGAGTATTCCCTGTACTTGTTATTGGTCTTGCAGCGATTCGATGCATTGTCGATGAGCGGCGCGAGGCCTATCGACCATTGGCGCTCCTGCTTGAAATGCAGGAAGCCCGCATAGTCCGCAGTGTGGGGGAAGCAGCGAATACGATCGTTGAGCTCAAGATCGTTTGGGGCAGCACCGATAAACTCGAAAACGACCTGCGGGTAGGCTTGAAGAAGAGGGGATATGACAGGCTTGATAATATCCAGATCGTCAGCCCTCGAAGGGCTGCCGGCAAAACCTATTCGCAGTTCATCAAGCTCGATCTTTCGGGTGGGCTGCAACAAGGAAAAATCGAAGAACGAAGGCAATATTTCGATCTTTTCATTGAACTGAAATAAAAACTCCGCAAGCAAGTCAGAATTCGTCAGTACTCTGTGAGCGCTTGAAACGGCCATTTCCAGTGTGTGCCGAATCAATGGGTGCTGGTAATACTTGGCGATCGGTGAGTCGCCTTCGATTTTCCAGAAGTTGTCATCGATGTAGTAAATGTAAGGATGATTGGCGTTCTGCAGTTTCTCTATCCACAGTCGCAGGGAAGGATCGCCGCTGCGCACGAACAGTGGAATAGTGGTTTTGCGAATATCCGCTATCGTCAGTTCGGACAGAAACTTCTTCCGGTAGACAACACCATAGGATCGACAGGCGGACAGCATGTGCTCAATTAAATGAGTCGTTGCTATCTCGCCTTCGATAACCATCAGGATATCTATTTTTCCCTTCATCAAGCTGCGACCTTTGACCATTACTGGAGAGCAGCAAACGGGAAGTATTTGGTGCGCTTTTTCATGATGGAATACTGGCTGACTTCGTAAAGGGCAACCGGTACATCGGAGTCCCTGACGAAGACACGCAGATACCAATTGGCGTCCAGGGTGGCCGCTGTCGGAAGTTCGAATCGAGTCGGCACCTCGGGATCGATGTCGGCGAGAGGTAGAACGACATGGGCAACAACTTCGTCATTGCTGGAGACGATCTCTACGCCCAGCAGGCCGAGTTGCCCGCGCATCAACGGTCGAACCGCGAGCAATACGCCGCCCAGGTTCTCCTGACGAAGTGGCATCAGGTATTCGCGATAGGGAACGTTGCGCAAGTCATCGCCAAGTGTCAGCACGGGCCGAGAGGTCTTGAGCAGGTGTTTCTCAGTAAAGCTTCTGAGCGGCGTGAAGGCCGGGGAAATCGAATTCCACAGCGAGCTTTTACTCTTGTACAGCGACACCAGTTGCAGGGAACGCGAGGAGCGATACTCCCGGACTTCCGATTGAAGACTGTCAATGACCTGCAATGCTTCGTGGCGCGATTGACTGGCCTGGCTCTTTGCAGTGCTGAGAGCCAGGTTCAGATGTTGCACTTCCTGGGCGAGAGGCGATTGAGTCAGTGCTGCTTTCTTCGTCGCCTGCTGGGCGTTGATTACGTCCTGCTGGAGGCGATGCTGTTCGATGTTCCAGGTTTCTTCCTTGGCGCGATACCAGTCGATGATGCCGTTGGCTGCAACGAGTTCGGCTTTGACCAGAGCAACTTTGGCATTGGCAATGGCCGACACTTCCAGGCGGGAGCGCAGCTCCTTGTTTTCCTGCGTCTGATCCAGCAGGGCCTGATGAGCCGCCGAGGTATTGGACTGGGCTTCTGCCAGGCGTTCATGCAGTTCATTGACGAGCAGCAAGGCGTCGACATTGTCGCTTTCAAGTTTGGCGTTCTGTTCGCTCAGGCGGTTTATCTGTTCGCTCAGTTGTTCCTGTTCCAGTTGAGACTTCATCAACCGGGTCTTGCCTTCGTGGATCTGAGCCGAGAGGGCTTCAGCCTTTTCATAGGCACTCATCACCTGCAACCGCAACTGGTGGTTGTCCGCCCGGGCTTCATGCAGCAGACGGTCAGTCAGTGCACGGTCCTCGGTCAGCTCATTGATGCGCCGCTCCAGCAGCGTATCGGTGGTAATCGCCGAGGCCGCCGCAGCGGCTTGTGCTGCCAGTGCCTGAGCAGCTGCGGCTGCTGTCGATTGTTCCGCCGCCGCGGCTTGTGCCGCGTTTGTCGCTTGTGCCAGTTCGGTTTTCAGGCCCTCGATTCGCTGACGAAGAGCGGCTTCCGACTGAGTGAACTTCTGGATGATTTCGTTTTGCTCGTGCATCTTGAGGTGCCTGATGTAATGAGGTTCATAAGGTTTGAATGCGCTGACGTGATCTTCGTAGCTGACGCCAGGCGAGCATTCATCACCTTTCCAAACGATCAACTGGTACATGATCTGGTCACATACGTTGAAGCGCTCGTTACGAAACTTTCTCTTTTGCTCGAGCGGTAGATGCAGGTACTCGGGGAAGTAGAAGAACTCCATGTTGATCAGTCGAATATCGAGACCGGGATTGGAGTTGTCTGACTTTGAAAGTCCCCAGGGGCGCTTTACCGGATCCGCATAGTCCGCTTCATCCACCGGTGTTTCCGTGTGGTCAGTCCAGAAGCGAGGCGTGTGCTCGTTGAAAATCGTGATGTGGTAAGGGTTGGCGATATTCAGTTTCTGTTCGTTATAGGGGGCGATAATGCATACCTGTGCCCCATGCTTACAGACGCGATAGATTTCGCGCATGGTGAACATCAGATCCCGGGCGTGTTCCAGGAAGTGCGACGAGAACAACATATCGACCGAATCATCTTGCAGCGGAATGCCAAGATCGATATCGGCCAGCATATCGACTTCCGGCATCGGGAATCGATCGATGCCGAAAAATCCTTCCTGTTTGCGTTTCCCGCAACCCAGGTCAACGTTCACCACTTCATTCTCTAATGTCATTTATCCAGCGCTCTGCTTAATTGGCTGATCTGACTGCGGGTGGTGTTCAGAGTTGCAAGCAGCATCTGTTCATACGAAGACGCCGAGGTCCTGGACGAGTTGTCGCCGGGCTTTTGTGCAGCTTTGCGGTGCCGGGCGAACTCCTCGAATGCCTGGTTGTACAGATCCACCAGTTCGGAGCGGACGTAGGTCGGGCGGGCAAGGAATTTCATGGATCGCTGCGCACGATCGATGATTTCCAGACGCTGCAATTGTGACAACCGGATGTACTGCGATACTGCCGCTGCCATGGCCTCTGGACTGTCGTCCTGGGCGAGGAAGCCGCTGTAGCGATGTTTGATGATTTCCCCTACGCCGCCGACAATTGTTGAAACAACGGGTATACCCATGGCCATTGCCTGCAACATGGTTTGAGGCATGGACTCATCGGTAGCCGATATCAACAACAAGTCGCACTTATCATAAAACGGTTTTGGATCATCGATAAAACCATGAATGATGAATTTATCTTTATATTGGCTGGCTTCAATTAATGAAGTGCACTCGGCCAGGTATTGATTGTGAAACACCGTGTAGCCGATCAGGTCCAGCGAAACATCGAAGCCGGCATCGTTGAGCAGGATTGCCGCCTGAATTGCGCCGAGTTGGTTCTTTCGCGGCTGCAGCGTGCCGGAGACAAGAATTCGCAAGGCATTGCCGCTCTTGGCTGCACGGGCGCGATTGGTAGCGAAACTGGCGAAGTAATCGTCGGCGACCGGGCAGACGATACGCCGGGCCGGACTTTTCGACAGGCTCGACCATTTGAAGCCATGAGTCAGCGAGGAGCAGTGGATCGAGTCGGCAAAGTGAACGATGGAGTTGCCGGCGCCCTCATAAAACTGGTGGACACTGGCGCTGCAGGGAATGCCCAGTTGTTTGGCCAGCAGGCTCATGGTCGGTGACCATGTCGCAAAGTGCAGGAAGCCGACTCTTTCCGGCTCGAGGCAATTGGACAGATGCCTTGCTGCCGCCTCATCCTGCGGCTGAAACGGACGCTGCGGTTGCGGACTGTCGATATACCCCGAAGGCCATTGCTCTTCGAGCAGGCACGCCCCATTCGTTGCGGCGTCCCAGCGCGCCTTGAAGATCGGGCCGTAGGTGGCATCCTGCGGAACGATGCCGACAACGCGGAAACCCAGCGAAGCCACGAGGCTGGCGTGGCGGATCAGGTGCAGCGTGGCGCCGCCCAGCGCTGTTTCGTGGAAGGCATAGGCAATGGCTTTGTCACCCAGTCTGGAATGCAGGCGAACGGCTTCGCAGCTGGCAAGGAAGTCGTAGAACTGCGATTCGGTGGTATAGCGCGAAAGCACCAGTTCCCGGGCGTTTTCCAGCATCTGGTCACGCTTTTGCTGGCCCATTTCGTAGCAATGA
This sequence comes from Pseudomonas sp. FG35, assembly GCF_057809295.1. Classification (NCBI taxonomy): domain Bacteria; kingdom Pseudomonadati; phylum Pseudomonadota; class Gammaproteobacteria; order Pseudomonadales; family Pseudomonadaceae; genus Pseudomonas; species Pseudomonas sp. FG35. The sequence continues at coordinate 136,717 of NZ_JBMDJR010000010.1, forward strand.
TTCAGCGCCTGTTCCCAGGCCTCGACCGTGTTTTCGACCTTCACACAACAGGCATCTGGAATGTCGGAGTAGGGTACGGCATCGGTGAAGATGCCGATGGCGCCGGCGGCGACTGATTCCAGCAATTTGACCGGGCTTTTGCTGCGCGCGGCGCGGGTGCTGAAGTCCAGGGGAACCAGTGCGATGTCGAAGCTGGTTTCGCTCAGGTCGCGAATATAGCTTTCGTAGACGTGAGTGAACGGTTTGAAGAAGACCGGACATTCCAGTGTGCCGAATTTCTCCGGATCCAGACCCCAGAAGTGAAACTCTACCGAATTGGCGTGGGCGCTGGCGAAGTTCGCAAGTGCTTGCCAGAGCTCGCGCAGAATATCCTCGCGCACGGCACCGGACATGATTGCAACTTTCAGACGCTTGCCGCGGCTATAGGTGCGTTTTTGCACGAACCGGGCATGAATGTTGGTATTGAGCCGAACTGTTTTACTGTTGAGCTCGCGCAGGTCTTCATTGATTGCATCGCTGTAACCGATGCAGGTGTCGACCGACTGGATCTGTTGCGCGATGTTCTGATAGGTCGGTGTGCCAGGCGCAAGAAAGCTGTGTTGGGGACCGACTTCATGGAAGTGCAGCATGTTGTCGTCCATCAAGTAGGCCAAAGGCATATTGCCTTTCTGGTTCTTGACGAACTGGCTGCCGGCAACGCCGACAGTGCGATAGAGCACGGTCACATCCACGCCCGCCAGATCGATGACCGGCAGGTCGTTTTCCTTGACGAAAGTGCTGGTGATCGCCCGCTGTTCTGCCAGTTGCGTGAAGTTGTGGATCGTGACATCCACCGATGTCGAATAATCCGGTTTCACGGTCAACAAGTGCAGCTTGCGTCCTCGAGCGGCCGCTGCGACCGCCATTTCGGAGTCGCTGCAGTAATCATTGAACTTGGTCAGGAACGGCGCGGCTTCCATGCGCCGGTATTCAATGATTTCCGCATCGGTGAACGTATCGGCAAATTGCGACAGATCGATGACGTCGTAGTCGTTGATTTTTGCAGGGGTCAGCAAATGATCGCGTGATATCGCCAGGCTCTTTCTGTACCGCGCGAAGAACAATGGAATTTCCTTGCCCAGCGAGTCGACCAGGTTGGCCCGTACATGCGACGTCACTTCGTCGACCCAGATAAAGTCGGCGTGTTTGGCGAATCGCAACCACAGATCATAGTCCGAGTAACGGCGCATCATGACGTGCGAGTCATACATGCCTGCGATATCAAACAGGGACTTGTGGTGCATGACCGTGTTGTTGGCAATGTAGTTGCCGTTCATCAACAGGCCATAGTTGAACGGTCCGCCCAGCTTGCGGGTAGTGATCGACCCGTCGGCGAGAGCGATGTCGACGCTGGCGTTGGCATAGGCCACTGCAGGTCTGGTGCACTTTTCCAGCTGCTCGACACGCACTTGCAGGCTGTGCTCGGTCCACATGTCGTCGTCGAACTGGTAGGCAATGTATTTGCCTTTCGCCCGCAGTGCCGCCTGGTTGACGCGCAAGGCCGGCAGGCCGCTGTTCTTGTGGTACGAATGAACAATGATGCGCGGATCTTTCTTCAGGTATTCCTGCAGGACGGCCGCAGAGCCGTCCCGTGAACCGTCGTCGACAATGATCAGTTCAAAGTTTCGGTAACTTTGTGCCAATACACTGTCGATGGATTCCTGCAGCGGCCCGTGGCCGCGGGAATAGGTCGGGAGAATCACCGTGACCTTCGGTTTCGACGGTGCCTTGGAACTGGCATGAATCTTCAGGTCAGAGGAGAAATCACTAAATTTCATGGCTGCTCCAGGGGCTGGTTCTGATGAAGCGAGCTTTGGCGGGTCAGAAGTTTATCTACGGCCGGGCGAATTTTGGTCTGATAGAGCCAGTACTCGAACTTGCCGAACAGAAAGGCTGCCGGCAATGCAATCGCGGTCATGATCGCAATCGAGGTGTAGAGATCCACACCGTGAGGTTTGAGGGCCAGGAACAGGCAAAAGATCACCGGCATGTGCATCAGGTAGATGCCGTAGGAGTAGTCGCCCAGTTTGATGAGAAATGCTGGAAGTGCGGGCAGTCTGATCAGTGCCAGGATAGCGATGGCGCCCATTGTGCAGATGATGGCGGTATAGCGCTGTTCAGGAAAATACACCGCCTCCAATGCCATGACGAAGAGAGCGGCATAGGCAATCCCGTTTGTCGGCTGGAAAAGCAGGCGCGACAGGAAGAAACCGACGATGAAGTAAATGTTCAGCGTCGAAATAACGATTTCACTCAATGTCGGCATGGCGACACTGGTCTTGATGCCTGCATTGGCAAACCCAAGGATGACCAGCAACCAGGCAAACATGGCAATGTTCAACAGTTGTGGTCTGGCCTTGAAGGCAATCATCGCCAGGAACACCAGTGCGTAGAAAAATACTTCGTAGATCAATGTCCAGTATGGGATCTGGAACGTCCCGTTCAGCGAGCCGACCGGAATCAGCAGCATCGAAAGTGTGCCGCTGTTCAAAACAGGACGGTAACTGGAGAAAACAAGGAAAATCAGCGAGGCAACAATGACGGCAATGAAAAAGGCCGGGTAGATGCGCGCGAGTCGGTGCGCAGCGAACAGGCTTGGTTTCTTGTCTGTCTGCAAGGCGATGACGAAGCCGGAAATGATGAAAAATACGAAGACACCGATCGATCCGAAGCTCAGTCGCAAGAAGCCTTGCAGGGAATCGTTATTGATTTGTCCGGAGAAGTACACCGCGTGTTGAATGAAAACCAGCAGTGCAGCAAGCCACCGCAGGGCTTGAATGTTCTTTAAGTTATAGGGGGTCGTCATGTTGGCTCGCTATCCTAGCTGTAAGTCTTGGCCGGAAAAGGTTGAGATTTTTATTGAGCGTTGGTGTGCGCTTCGTTGTAACGCTTGACGATTTCGTCGGTCGGGCCATCCGCGACAATCTGGCCTTTATGCAGCCACACCGTGCGGGTGCAGAAGTCATTCAGCAGATTGAAGTTATGGGTGGTGAACACCAGGATTTTTCCCTGTTCCATAAATTCGAACATGCGGCGTTTGGCTTTTTCCGCGAAGGAAATGTCACCGGCGCCCATGACTTCGTCGATCAGCAGGATTTCCGGGTTGATGCTGGTCGACACGGCAAATGCCAGACGAATGAACATCCCGGAGGAGTAAGTACGTACCGGGTAGTCGAGAAAGTCGCCGAGCTCAGTGAACGCGGCGATTTCCGGCAGCTTTTCTTCGATGGCATCGGCGGACATGCCCAGCAACAGTCCGCGAATACGGATGTTGTCCCAGCCCGACTGATTCATCTCGAAACCGGTGGCGAACTCGAACATCGGGCAGACGTGCCCTTTGATCGAAACCGATCCTGCGGTGGGCGGATAAATGTCCGCCATGACTTTGAGCAAGGTGCTCTTGCCGGCGCCATTGAGCCCGATCAGCCCGACACGCTCACCATGGTTGATTTCCAGGTTGATGCCTTTGAGCGCTTCGATACGATAGTTGGTGGCCGTATCGACATTGCGCGTCAGCAACTTGCGCTTGAGCCAGCTTTTCAGTCCCTCTTCACTGCTGAGTGCACCTTCGAAGGTGATGTCGACGTTTTTCAGAATCAGCGATGCACGAGTCATAAGAGGAAAACCACACGAGAATCAAGCTTGTAGGCGACAAGCAAAGCGGCTACCCAGGTGGCCAGTACATACACACCGGCGTACAGGTAGTTTTCCGGCAGGGCAAGTTCACCCTGAATGATGGGGTGTCGTACCACGTCGATGAGGTAATAGAGCGGGTTGAACTGATAGATGAACCCAAGTCCTTTCTCATGGAGCAGTTTGATCGGGAACATGATCGGCGTGATGAAGAACATCATCTGCAGCATGACGGCCATGGCATGGGGAAAGTCGCGAAAACGTGCGCCCAGATAGGCGCTGACCGCGATATGACCCAGTGCCGCCATGATCAGCAGGGCCAGCCCCGGAAGAGCGTACAGCCAGCCGAGCGGAGTGATCTCGTTGAAGAACAGTTGCACGGGGATCACGACGGCAATGCCGATCAACAATACGATCACGCTCGAGATCAGCGTTCTCAGCAGGTAAATCTGCTTTGGATAGGAGAACTGTTTTATGTAGCCCTCGGCCCTGACGAACGTGGCGCTGGCATCGGTGATCGATGCCACGATAAAGCCCCAAAGGGCGAAACCGCAGGCCAGGTAAGGCAGAAACTCGTGAACAGGTTGGCCGAACAGCAGACCGTAGATGAGCCCGACACCCGTCACAAAAAAACCGGTCGTCAGCACGATCCACAGGGGACCGAAGAATGACCGGTGAAATTTTGCCTTGATGTCCTGAACGCCCAGGTAAGTCCAGACGCGCCACATTTTCAATGCGCGCGTGCTATCGATAAACAGCCTCGTGACACTCGTCATTCAGTTCTCGCCTGTTTTTTTCGAAGGCCCATTCTGATGAGGCCGTCGTAACGCTGCTCTTCACAAAAACCGTGTTTGCGGTAAAGGTGAATGGCGCGATCGTTGGTCTCGATGACTTCGAGAAAGACATAGTCCAGATCAAGCGTGTGCCAGCAGATATCCAGCAGTACACCACAGGCACGACCGATATGGCCGCGACCCGCCTGATCGGCGTCAACCAGAAAACGACCGACTTCAGCGGTGCGGTTCTGCCAGTCGATGCCATAGACGGACGCCTGGCCGACCAGCTTGCCGTCTGCTTCGACGACAAACAGAAAGTCGGTCTCGCTCGGCTGATAACGCTGATGAAACCAGTTGGCATGCTGCTCGTAAGTGAGAGGCGTCGAAGTTTTGAACCAGACACGTGCCTCGTCCCGGTTTCTCCAGGACAAGGTCTCGTGCAGGTCACTCTCTTCGATCAAGCGAAGGCGCATTGCGCCTTCATCAAACGAGGGGAGTGAGCGCTTCATTTTGCGTAGCGGATCAGCAGTTCGCACACGGTGTCGACGTCGGCACGGGTCAGCCCCAGATGCATCGGCAGCGACAGGATTTCCTGGCTGGCCTTGGCTGCATTCGGGCAGGTGCCGGCACCGAACGAATACATCGAGTACTCGGTGTTATCGCGGTAGTGCACGCCCGGGTAGATCTGGTGCTCGTTCAGCGCGAGCATCAGAGCATCGCGATCCTTGACGCGAATCTGCAGCAGGTGGGTCGAGGACTCGCAACCTGGTGTTACGTTGACGATGTCGATCTTGGTCTGGCCGGCCAGGTTCTCACGGTACCAGCTCGCCAGCTGACGACGGTAGGCGTTGTCCAGGTCCAGGTATTTGAGCTGAACCAGGCCCATGGCCGCCATGATCGAGTTGCCGTGGTATTTGTAGCCCAGCTCTTCAACGTCGTACATCCACTTGTACGCGCCTTGTGCGGCGGTGCGAGCGAAGGTGTCTTTGTTGATGCCCAGCCAGCTCAGCTTGCGAACCCGCTCGTCGTCTTCTTTACTCTTGAAGCAGATCATGCCGGAGTCGGCGGTCGGCAGGTTTTTCACAGCCTGGAAGCTGAACACGACGCAGTCGGCTTCTTGGCCAACATGTTTGCCGTTGACGCGAGTGCCTGCCATGTGGGCGGCATCCAGGATCAGCTTGATGTCGTGCTCTTTGCAGATTTCGACGATTTTCTGGTACTGGCCGATGTTGCCACCGATGCCGACAAAGATCAGAGCCTTGGTTTTTGGCGTGATGCGCTCGATAACGCTTTCCGGGTCAAGGCACAGCGATGCGTCGACGTCCGCGAATACAGGCTTCATGCCCGCATACAGAATGGCGTGGTTGGTCGAAATGAAGGTCAGTGGCGTGGTGATGACTTCATCTTCATCGCTCCAGCCGAACTTGGTCTTGTACAGTTCTACTGCCAGGTGCAGGCCAACGGTGTTGGAGCTCAGGAAGTGGGCATTCGGCAAACCGGTATAGGTTTTCCATTCCTCTTCCATGGTCGCGGTTTTGAAGCCGAGACCGGTCCAGCCTTTTTCGAGGCATTCGCGAATGGCAGCGAGGCATTCATCAATACGGAATTTTGGTACGAACAGCTGAATCGACATGGAATGTCCTTATAGGTAGATCAGGCTACAAACTGGGGGGTTGCCTTACTTACCGATCGAGGTTGTGCAAGAGTTGGGCGTATGAACCTGGATCAATGCGGTGACATCGACACCAGATCGCAATTTTTTTGAGGGTGGATCCGGTCAAGCTGGGTATCGCGGTGCTGGCAGATATGTGAACTCCATGTCTCGACTCCAGTAAAAGCTGGAGAAAAGTCTTCTCACAGGTGAACGTCAGTTTTTGCAATGACTCTGCTGGCCTCGCAACGTCAGAAACACGTATACGCTTTTGAGCCAAACCTCGGCATTCGAGCTGCGGAGGCTTTGAAAAACTTCGTGAGTTGCCTATATGCAAGGTAAAACATCAGCGCTTTTCGTGGGGGCCAAGTCGGCTTTTTCATCACTTAACTCGTGACTTTTCCGATGATGCGTACAGGTTTTTCCTACGCTTGGCGCGGCGATAATAACCATTTATGACGGTCTAGACCATCATTGGGATCCGACTGGTATCGGTTCTCGTCTGAAAGTGGATTGCATTTCGCGCCCCCGTGGCGGCAGGTTTGGGGCGTGACAGGCTGTGCTTTTGTGGTGTTTGGAAGTGTTCATTGAATTATTTTGTAACAAGAACGGGGTAAGGTTTTAAGGGGGTTGGTCGGGCTGAATCCGTCTTTTTTCTCGTGAGGCGTGCGTCCCGTTCTGCCTGAGGTGAAATGGGCTTTTTCAAGTGACGGGCATTAAAAAGGAAACCAAGTTCGGTGCCTTGTGGTCTTTTCTGGACGGGGCGGATCTGAGCTGCCTTTGCAGGGTGTTGGTTGTGTCGGGGGTAGGTAGGGGGATGAACAGGTTTATCGTTGTTGCGATGTTGCTGATCCTGGCGGGCTGTACAACCAACAGTAAAACCCATGTCGTTCGTGGCGAAACCGGTGTACGTATCGATTGTTCGGGGCTTGGCTCCAGTTGGGAGAAGTGCGAAAAGCGTGCGGCTCGCGAGTGTCCGGCGAAGGGGTACAAGGTCGTGGCCAGGTCCAGTGATTCCAAGGAGGACGCCGAGGACTATCCATTCGGCTGGAACCCGGCCGGATACCTGACGCGAACGATGTTTGTGATCTGCAAACCGTGAAAAACACTGCCGGGACGGGGTCGGAGTTCCTGAGGTTCGGGCTGGCGCCCGCCGCGGCTCCGGGCCCTGTAAAGTTGAACTTGCGGGTTCGTCAATACTCAGGCTGTTCAAAATCTTCAGCGCATGCTAAAACCCTTTGTAGCGCGGATCTAGCTGCTTGAAAAAGAAGGGAAAAACATGACGAAGTCGGAGTTGATCGAACGAATTGTCACCCATCAAGGGCTGCTCTCATCCAAAGATGTGGAGTTGGCCATCAAGACCATGCTTGAGCAAATGTCCCAATGCCTTGCTACCGGTGATCGCATAGAGATCCGCGGGTTTGGCAGCTTCTCCCTGCACTATCGCGCACCGCGTGTTGGGCGGAACCCGAAAACCGGGCAATCCGTCAGCCTTGACGGTAAGTTCGTTCCACATTTCAAGCCGGGCAAGGAGTTGCGTGACCGCGTGAACGAGGAAGAGGAGGGCGAGCTTTGATTTCGTCGAGATTTCGGAGTGTCGGTCATGCGTAACTTCAAGCGTGCAGGCTTCGTCGTATTTTTCCTGTTATTGGTCCTGATGCTGCTGGCATTTGTCCTTGAGAATCAACAATCGGTCTCGTTGCTGTTTCTGGGATGGGCGGGGCCCCAGTTGCCTGTCTCTTTGATCGTGGTGCTGGCATTGCTGGCGGGCATGATAGTTGGCCCGCTTATAAGAGGTATTCTACGTATTGTGCCGCGTGTTTCACGCAAGCGGCCTGTTTAAGGCCGATGCCCTTCAGACGTGCGTATGAAATTGCACAGCAGCTTGTCCATATCCATTAGTAAATCTTCCGGTAAACTGTAAAATGCTACGCCGTTCCGATGGTGGTTATCCCTGTCGGTGCAGGCTGTTTCTATCGAAAGCCTCCGCAAAGTTGATGGCTTTTGCATTCATGGATCAGGCAGGGCCCGGTTGGCGGTCCTCTCAGTAACTCAAGGGTATGGTTTCGCGTGAAAATTCTAGTCACCGGCGGTGCAGGTTTTATCGGTTCGGCAGTCATCCGACACATCATTTCCAATACCACCGACTCCGTTGTCAATGTCGATAAGCTCACCTATGCCGGCAACCTTGAGTCGCTCGCCGAAGTCAGCCAGGATTCGCGTTACGCATTCGAGCGAGTCGATATCTGTGATCGTGATCAGATCGACCGTGTTCTGCGTGAACATCAACCAGATGCCATCATGCACCTGGCGGCCGAATCCCACGTCGATCGTTCCATTTCCGGCCCGTCCGAGTTTATCCAGACCAATATCATTGGCACCTACACTCTTCTCGAAGCGGCCCGCCACTACTGGGCGGCCCTCGATGATCAACGCAAGGCCGCTTTCCGTTTTCACCATATCTCCACCGACGAAGTTTACGGAGACCTTGAGGGTCCCGAAGATCTCTTCACGGAAACCACGCCGTATCAGCCAAGTTCGCCTTACTCGGCCAGCAAGGCCAGCTCCGACCACCTGGTTCGCGCCTGGGCTCGTACCTATGGCCTGCCAACGCTCGTTACCAACTGCTCGAACAACTATGGTCCTTGCCACTTCCCCGAGAAGCTGATCCCGCTGATCATTCTCAACGCGCTGGAAGGCAAGCCGCTGCCTGTTTACGGCAAGGGTAACCAGGTGCGTGACTGGCTTTATGTCGAGGATCACGCACGCGCCCTGTACAAGGTCGTGACCGAGGGCGTTATCGGCGAGACCTATAACATTGGCGGCCACAACGAAAAGCAGAACATCGAAGTGGTGAATACCCTTTGCGCCCTGCTTGACGAACTGCGTCCTGACTCCGCTCACCGTCCGCATGCCAGCCTGATCACCTATGTTCAGGATCGTCCGGGACACGATCAGCGTTACGCGATTGACGCCAGTAAAATCCAGCGTGAGCTGGGCTGGACGCCCGAGGAGACCTTTGAAAGTGGAATCCGTAAAACGGTCGAGTGGTATTTGAGCAATACTGAGTGGGTCGCTCACGTGAAGAGTGGCAGCTACCAACAGTGGATTGACCAGAACTACGCAGGTCGTTCGACAAAGGCATGAGAATCCTCCTTCTAGGAAAAAATGGCCAGGTGGGCTGGGAGCTGCAACGCTCCCTGGCGCCACTGGGCGAGCTGTTGTCCCTTGATCGTCAAACCGTGGGCGGTTTGTGTGGTGATCTCACTGATCTCGAAGGTCTGCGCGCGACCATTCGCACGGTCAGGCCAGACGTGATCGTTAATGCCGCCGCCTACACTGCCGTAGACAAAGCCGAATCCGAGCGGGAGCTGGTTGATCTGGTGAACGTCAAGGCGGTGCAGGCCTTGGCCGAGGAGGCATTATCCCTGGGCGCATGGCTGGTTCACTATTCAACGGACTACGTTTTCAGCGGAGAGGGCACTACCCCCTGGCTGGAAGACGCTGCAGTTGCACCGGTCAATCACTACGGTGCCAGCAAGTTTGCCGGGGAAGAGGCGGTCGTTGCATCCGGCTGCAAGTACCTGATCTTTCGTCCAAGCTGGATCTACAGTGCTCGCGGCAACAACTTCGCCAAGACCATGCTTCGCCTGGCCAGAGAGCGTGAAGAACTGAATGTGATCAACGATCAGATCGGTGCGCCGACCGGTGCGGATCTGATCGCCGATGTCACTGCACACGCCATTCGCCAGGTTTTGCAGCGCCCGGATCTGGCAGGTGTCTACCACCTGGCGGCGGCGGGTGAGGTGTCATGGCATGGCTATGCCCAACATGTTGTCGAAGTGGCGAAAGCGCATGGCGAGACGCTGGCTGTGATGTCGATCAATCCGATTGAAACGGCAGCCTATTCGACGCCTGCGCGTCGTCCCCGGAATTCGCGATTGAATACCCGGAAGCTGCGTGACAATTTTTCTCTACACTTGCCGGATTGGCAAAGTGGTGTAACCCGAATGCTTATGGAAGTTCTGAATAAATGACCACGACAAATCGTAAAGGCATCATCCTCGCTGGCGGCTCGGGCACTCGTCTGCATCCGTTGACCCTTGGTGTTTCCAAGCAGATGTTGCCGATTTACGACAAGCCGATGATCTTCTATCCGTTGTCGGTACTGATGCTGGCCGGCATGCGTGAAATCCTGATTATCTCCACGCCGGAAGATTTGCCCTGTTTCAAGAAGCTGCTGGGTGACGGCAGCCTGTACGGTATCAAGTTGAGCTATGCCGAACAGCCATCTCCGGATGGTCTGGCGCAGGCGTTCATCATCGGCGAAGAGTTCATCGGCAAGGATCCTTGCTGCCTGATTCTGGGCGACAACATCTTTTACGGTCAGCACTTCTCGGACAATCTGCGTTCTGCCAGTGCCCAGGCGTCCGGTGCTACCGTGTTTGGCTACCACGTTTCCGATCCGGAGCGTTTCGGTGTCGTCGAGTTCGACAAGACGGGCCAGGCACTGAGTATTGAAGAGAAGCCACTGAAGCCGAAGTCCAACTACGCTGTTACCGGCTTGTACTTCTACGACAACGATGTGGTCAGGATCGCCAAAGGCATCAAGCCATCGGAGCGCGGAGAGCTGGAAATCACCGACGTCAACCGTGCCTATCTCGAGCAGAAGTCGCTCAAGGTGGAGATGTTGGGTCGTGGTTTTGCGTGGCTCGACACCGGTACGCATGACTCGCTGCTTGAGGCCAGTCACTTCGTTCATACGATCGAGCAGCGTCAGGGCTTGAAAGTGGCATGTCTCGAAGAGATCGCCTATCACAATGGCTGGATCACTGCCGAGCAGCTGTCCGCTCAGGCCGACGCGTTGAAGAAAACCGGATACGGGCAATACCTGCAGAAACTGCTGGATTCACCTGCTCACTGATTGGAAATTCGTTTTCCTTTCAATGCTGCGTTCAACCGGTAAGCAGGATAGGCATGCCAGTAAACCCTCCTAAAGTTGCCGTGTTGCTGGCGGCCTACAACGGCATGCAATGGATCGAGGAGCAACTTTGCTCGATCCTTTCTCAGACAGGCGTTGATGTGACTATTCACATCAGCGTCGATCCCTCCAATGATGGCACCGAATCCTGGTGCGCATCGTTCGCCGCTCGGCATTCGAATGTCGTTCTGTTGCCGCCGGCAGGGCGTTTCGGAGGAGCATCGCGCAACTTCTTTCGTTTGATGCGTGATGTCGAGCTGGGCGCTTACGATTATGTCGCTTTCGCCGATCAGGACGACATATGGCGTCTCGACAAGCTGGAGCGTGCCTGCCGTTTGTTGCGCCAGCAGAGCGCGGACGCTTACTCGAGCAATGTGTCGGCTTTCTGGCCTGATGGTCGTACTCACTTGCTGGACAAGGCTCAGGCTCAAGTCGAATGGGATTATCTGTTCGAGGCTGCCGGCCCCGGCTGCACTTATGTTTTCACTCGGTCATTGGCAGGCGCGATCAAGGCGTCCATGGTTGCCAACTGGCAGGCGTTGCAGGAGGTCAGTCTGCATGACTGGTATTGCTATGCATTTGCCCGAAGTCATCGGTATTCATGGGTGATCGATCCTGAATCGACCCTGCAATACCGGCAGCATGAGCGCAATCAGGTCGGTGCCAACACTGGGCTCGGTTCATTGGTTGTCCGGTACAAGAAAATCCACAACGGTTGGTGGTTTTCCCAGGCTCGACTGATCGCCCTGCTGGTTGGTAAGGAGCAGGATCCTTTCGTTCGTGGCTGGCAGGATTTGCGACGCTGGCAGTTACTGAAGCTGTCCCTGAGTGCCTGCAGGTGCCGGCGCCGGGGCAGGGACAAGTTGTTCTTTTTCTTCGTGTGCTGGCTGACCGCGCTGGTTGGAAACAAGGCCGAATGAACATGCCAAGAGTGTTGGTAACCGGCGCCAGAGGATTTGTCGGTGAGGCGGTGGTCTTCAGGTTGCTGCTTGATCGGCGAGTGGTTCCGGTGGCTGCCGCCAGGGGCGAGACGCGTCTCAAGGGTTTGTGTCCGATTGTGTCGCTGGAGCTCGGCGATCAAGCTGCGCTTCCTGATTTGAACGGCATTGACGTCATTGTGCATGCCGCTGCGCGGGTGCACGTCATGGACGATTCGTCCTCTGATCCGCTGGCGGAATATCGGCGGGTGAATGTCGATGGGACCCTCCAGCTGGCGCAGCAGGCCTCAGCGGCGGGCGTCAAACGGTTTATTTTCATCAGCAGTATCAAGGTCAATGGCGAGCAGACCGAGCCTGATCGGCCATTTACTGCGCTGGATCGGCCCATGCCGAAAGACCCGTATGGCGTTTCCAAGCTGGAGGCGGAGCTTGCCTTGCAAAAGCTCGCTCAGGAGACCGGCATGGAAGTGGTCATCATCCGGCCGCCGTTGGTCTACGGGCCGGGAGTCCGGGCAAACTTTCTCAGCATGATGCGCTGGCTCGATAAAGGCGTGCCGTTGCCGTTCGGTGCGATCGATAATCGTCGAAGTCTGGTTTCGCTGACCAATCTTGTCGATCTCGTGGTGACCTGTATCGATCACCCGAAGGCTGCGGGGCAGGTGTTTCTTGTCAGTGATGGCGAGGATCTGTCGACGACCACGCTCTTGAGCGGCATGGCGCGTGCGCTCGGGAAAACAGCGGCGCTGGTGCCGCTCCCTGCGGTATTGCTGACATGGCCTGCCAAGCTGCTTGGAAAAGGAGCGTTGGCGCAGAGGCTCTGTGGCTCCTTGCAAGTCGATATCAGGCATACACGAGAGGTGTTGGGTTGGACACCTCCCTCTAGGGTGGAGAGGGCATTGCGCCAGACCGCTGACTACTACCTGGATACCAAGAACAGATGATTTTCTGGAGTATTTTGCTTGTCGTTTTTCTCCTGTCCTGGGGGTTGACGCTGGTCTTGCGGCGTTACGCGCTGGCCAGAAGCCTGATGGATGTGCCGAATGAGCGCAGTTCCCATTCGATTCCAACGCCCAGGGGAGGCGGTGTTGCGATTGTGGTGGCATTTGCCCTGGCTTTGCCGTTGCTGGTCGCGGCAGGGCTTTTCGAACAGGCCGCGATGATCGGTATTCTGGGCGCCGGATTGTTGGTTGCAGTGATTGGCTTCGCCGATGATCACGGACATATCGCTGCCCGTTGGCGTCTGCTTGGGCACTTTATTGCTGCCGGCTGGGCGTTGTTCTGGATCAAGGGTCTGGCGCCTGTCCCATTGTTTGGCGCACTGGTTGACCTGCGATTGCTTGGCGACCTGCTTGCCGTGATCTATCTGGTGTGGATGCTCAATCTGTATAACTTCATGGATGGCATTGACGGCCTGGCCAGTGCTGAAGCCATCAGTGTCTGTCTGGCGGTCTGCGTTGTTTACGGCTGGTGCGGCCATCCCGACTTGATCGGTGGCGCGCTGGTTCTGGCTGCGGCTGTCGCCGGTTTTCTTTGCTGGAATTTCCCGCCTGCACGGATCTTCATGGGGGATGCGGGCAGCGGGTTTCTCGGCATGGTGCTGGGAGCCATGGCGCTTCAAGCGGCGTGGGAGAAACCGGAGCTGCTGTGGAGTTGGTTGATTCTGTTGGGGGTTTTCATTGTTGACGCTACCTGGACGCTGGTCCGGCGGTTGCTAAAGGGCGACAAGGTGTATCAGGCTCACCGTAGTCATGCCTATCAGCATGCTGCGCAACGCACTTCGAGTCATCTGGCCGTCACATCGGCGGTGGTGGTGATCAACGTGGTCTGGTTGTTGCCATGGGCGTTGCTGGCTGGAACCGGTGTTGTGCCAGGTGTTCTGGGCTGTATGGTCGCCTACGTGCCGTTGGCATTCATCGCCTGGAAGTACAGGGCTGGCCTGGCAGCGTAAATCGTCGTACTGACAGGCGCGGGCCCGTCAGTCGTCCGCTTAGATCTTGTTCATCAGCGTAGCGACGATCAGGCTGATGTTGCCTTTGAGTGTCTGGCGGTGGACTCCGCTTTTTCGCATCCGGTAAAGCCGTCCCGGCAGGCTGCTGCGTCGAGCGGTTTCGAACAGCTCCAGTACCTGCCTGTTTCTGTCGGTCAACCTGTCGCGAACGGTATGCAGGATGCTGAGGTTCTGGGTGCTCCACTGGCTGAAGCGTCCCGTGAACATTTTGCGCAGTCGCAGGATCTGGTTTTTCAGATCGGCGTTGGCGCCGATCAGATTCCCTTCATGCTGACGGTAATGGAGAGAGGGGGTCGGGTCGTAGATTACCCGTCCGCCGCAGCCGGTGACCAGCAAGTAGGTCAGCCAGTCATGTGCGACGACCGGAGCGTCATCGGCTACTCGCAGCAAAAGTGCGCGTGCAGCATTATTGATCAACATTGTGTTGGCGCCGGCGATGCTTTGAACCAGTGCGTTCTCGAAGCAGGGTGTTCGCAGAAACAGAGGCGAATAGCCGATAGGCTCGAGACTTGAATTGACCAGTGCAGTTCGAGAGCAGTACAGGGCTGGGGCATTCCCTTCTTCAGGCAGCAAGTCGAGACTTCGGCTAAGTTTGTTTTTAAACCATATATCGTCTTGGTCGCTGAAACAAAAATAGTCGGCAATGATTGACGGGTTTTTCACAAGTGACAGAAAGTTTCTGGCAAACCCCTTTCGAGGTCCCTGCAGAATGACCAGTCGCTCACTGCCCAGTCGAAGTTGGTAGTCTTTCAATATGTCCAGTGTTTCGTCAGACGAACCGTCATCCGAGACGTAGATTGCCCAGTTCTGATGGGACTGTTCAATAAATGAATCGAGTTGCTCTTTTAGAAAACGCGCGCCGTTATAGGTACAGACCAGAATTGCAATTTTCTTGTTGTTTTGATCAGGCGTATCGGGTGCTGAGGAGTGCTGTATTTCAGGGGTTGATTCTTGGTTCGGCTTGTCCATGAATTTGATCTCTGGCTCCCTGATCATGCAGCGATTCGACATAAAGATATTACGGAAAGAAAAAGGCGTTAACGGCTGGCTTTGATATCGGGCGGGGTCGCTGAGCAGCAGGCGTCGAGCGCCGGTAAAGGGGTGCAGCTTAACAGACGCGCCGGGGTGCTGACGAGCGGTCAGGGCGCAGATGGCGTAACGCGGGGCGCCGGCCGGTCACTTGGCAGTCGTATTCTCTGGTTGAAGGAGGATACAATGCAGGTTGGTTTATAGTTCATGGAGTGGGACGGTGATCGGGCGATTCAATGGATAAAATGCGAGCATTTCTGCTGGGTTTGCCGCGTCGTCAAAAACGACTGCTGCAGGTGGCCACCGACGTCGTTCTCGTCTGGGGGGCGCTGTGGCTGGCATTCATCGTTCGCCTCGGAATCGATGATATGTACAACCCCATCAAAGTGCATGCCTGGCTATTCGTCTGTGCCCCGCTTGTTGCAATACCGCTGTTTATTCGATTTGGCATGTATCGCGCGGTCATGCGCTACTTCGGCAATGATGCACTAATTGCCATCATCAAGGCGGTCAGCCTTTCTTCACTGATACTCGCAGTAGTTGTCTACTGGTACAGCAATCATGAAAGTGTTGTCCCCAGATCCATCATTTTCAACTACTGGTGGCTGAGTCTGGTGATCATTGGCGGATTGCGCCTGTGCATGCGTCAGTATTTCATGGGTGACTGGTTCACCGCAGCCCAGCACGTACCGTTCACCAGTCGCGACGATGGCCTGACCAAGGTGGCGATCTATGGTGCCGGAGTCGCCGGTAATCAGTTGGTCGCGGCTCTGCGAATGGGGCGAGTCATGCGCCCGGTGGCGTTCATCGATGATGATGCGAGTATCGCTGATCGGGCCATTTCGGGTCTGCAGGTCTATAAGCCCAAGCACATTCAGCAAATGATCGACGTGACGGGAGCGCAGGAAATTCTCCTGGCGCTGCCTTCATCCACTCGTGCCCGTCGCCGGGAAATCCTCAATTTGCTGGAAGGATTCCCACTGCATATTCGCAGTGTTCCAAGTTTTACCGACCTGGCCAGCGGCCGGGTGAAGGTCGATGACATTCAGGAAGTCGACATCGCGGACCTGCTGGGGCGCGACTCGGTGCCGGCCCAATCCGACCTGCTGGCTCACTGCATTACCGGCAAAGTGGTGATGGTGACAGGCGCGGGCGGGTCGATCGGTTCGGAGCTCTGCCGGCAAATCTTTCTGCTTGGGCCGATAACGCTTCTGCTGTTCGATCACAGTGAGTTCAATCTATACAGCATTCTGTCCGAGCTCGAACAGCGCATCGCGCGCGAGTCTGTCTCTATTCGTCTACTGCCGATTCTCGGTTCCATCCGGCATCCTCACAAACTCCTGGATGTCATGAAGACGTGGGGCGTGGACACTGTCTATCACGCGGCCGCCTATAAACATGTGCCCATGGTTGAACACAATATTGCCGAAGGTGTGCTGAATAACGTGATCGGCACCCTCAATACGGCGCAGGCAGCACTGCAGGCAGGTGTTTCCAACTTTGTTCTGATTTCCACCGACAAGGCTGTGCGCCCCACCAATATCATGGGCAGCACCAAGCGACTTGCCGAGCTGACCCTGCAGGCGCTGAGTCGTGAGCTGGCCCCTGTACTGTTCGGCGACAAGGCCAATGTGTCTCGCGTCAACAAGACGCGATTCACCATGGTGCGTTTCGGAAATGTGCTGGGTTCGTCGGGGTCGGTGATTCCGCTGTTCCATAGCCAGATCAAATCCGGCGGTCCGCTGACGGTCACTCATCCCAAGATCACCCGCTATTTCATGACGATCCCGGAAGCCGCGCAGTTGGTGATCCAGGCCGGCTCCATGGGGCAGGGGGGAGATGTCTTTGTGCTGGACATGGGAGAGCCGGTCAAAATTGTCGAGCTCGCTGAAAAGATGATTCACCTGTCCGGCCTCAGTGTGCGTTCGGAAAAGAATGTGCACGGCGATATTGCAATCGAATTCACCGGGTTGCGGCCAGGGGAGAAGCTCTATGAAGAACTCCTGATCGGTGACAATGTTTCGGCGACGCCTCACCCCATGATCATGAGTGCCAACGAGGACCTCATTCCCTGGGACGTGCTCAAGGTTCGGCTGTCGGAATTGCTGGCTGCAGTCGAAAAGGACGACTACTCCCGCGTTCGGCAGATTTTGCGCGAAACCGTCAGTGGCTATGCGCCTGATGGAGAAATTGTCGACTGGATCTATCAGCAGCGTCGCCTCGACCCTTGAACGTGCGCGTGTGAGTAAAGAACGCGTTGCGAGTGATAGCTGATCCGGCCTGTAAGCGTCATTGCCAGCCGCCCGGTTGGTGGAGCCCCAACCGGGCGGCGGTGTTCTCCGATGGCGTTTTACGGTATCCTCGGCGGGCCTTTCTGGCTGGGGTCAGGGCGCTGTTTTTTATATTTGCACAGGATTGCGCGGATGTCCGGATTCAACAAATCTCATGCTTCTCATTGATAATGAAGGCATGGATTTTTCATATTTCGAGAAACTTTCGAACTGTAAACCTTTAGATGCTATTTCGTGGCCATGGACTGCAATAAAAAGGGCGGCGTTGTTGTGATTGTCGCGTTTTTTTGTCGTTCGTTTTTGTATTCAAAGAATGGAAGATGTTTGGTATGACGGGCAGTGCGGTCCAGCGTAAGTTTGGTGTCAACTCAGAGGCCATTGCCTGATGCAAGATTTTTCTACATTACCGCGTGAAATGGTTGCCAGTCTGGTTCGTAACCGGACGTTGATAAGGGCATCTATCAAGCGGGAGGTACTGGGGCGCTATCGTGGATCGGTTCTGGGTGTGCTCTGGTCGTTTTTCAACCCGGTCTTCATGCTGGCTGTCTACACATTTGTCTTCAGTGTTGTATTCAAGGCGCGCTGGAGCGGTGGCAGCGATTCGAAAACCGAGTTTGCCCTGATCCTGTTCGCCGGTCTGATGGTATTCAGCCTGTTTGCGGAATGCATCAACCGGGCGCCGGGCCTTATCGTGTCCAATGCCAACTATGTGAAAAAGGTGGTGTATCCCCTGGAAATTCTTCCCTGGGTAAGCCTCGGCGCAGCCATGTTCCATGCGTTGATCAGCCTGGGTGTGTGGATGCTGGCCTACCTGATTTTCTTCGGCGTGCCACACCTGACGGCTCTGTATCTGCCCCTGGTGATCATGCCCCTGGTGTTGGTGATGATGGGGCTTTCCTGGGGATTGGCGTCTCTGGGAGTCTATTTGCGGGATATCGCGCAGTTCATCGGCATTCTCACTTCCGTGCTGATGTTTCTGTCGCCTATTTTCTATCCGGCCAGTGCGTTGCCCGAGGCGTATCGGCCGGTACTGATGCTTAACCCGTTGACGCCAGTCATCGAGCAGGCCCGGGATGTACTGTTTTTTGGCCGTGCTCCGGATTTTTCAATTATCGGTATTTATTTCCTTATAGGGCTGCTGGTCATGTGGTTAGGCTTTGCCTGGTTCCAGAAAACACGCAAGGGGTTTGCCGATGTCCTCTGATTCGGATATTGCGATCAAGGTTGAAAATCTGAGCAAGTGTTACCAGATTTACGACCAGCCCCACGATCGTCTGAAGCAGTTCCTGGTGAAGGGCCGCAAATTCTATCGAGAGTTCTGGGCGCTCAACGACGTTTCCTTTGAGATCAGGAAAGGTGAGACAGTCGGTATCATCGGTCGTAACGGCAGTGGCAAGTCCACGCTGTTGCAGATGATTTGCGGCACGCTCAATCCAACCAGCGGCAGTGTACAGACCCATGGTCGTATCGCTGCGCTTCTGGAGCTGGGTTCAGGGTTCAACCCCGAGTTCACCGGACGCGAAAACATCTACATGAATGCTGCGGTGCTGGGTTTGAGCACCGAGGAAACCGACGCCCGCTACGACAGAATCGTCGAGTTCGCGGACATCGGCAGCTTTATCGAGCAGCCTGTCAAAACCTATTCCAGCGGGATGATGGTGCGTCTGGCGTTCTCGGTGGCGATTCACGTGGAACCGGACATCCTGATCGTCGATGAAGCGTTGTCGGTCGGCGACGCCTACTTCCAGGCCAAGTGCGCAAAAATGATCCAGGGGATCATCGCGGCAGGCTCGACGGTCTTGTTCGTCAGCCATGACACCGCCTCAGTCAAGTCACTTTGCAGTCGGGCCCTGTTGCTCGAGTCCGGGCGAAGTCAGTATCTGGGCGATGTGAACACGGCAGTGGAAAAGTATTACTCTGCCTTGATCGAAAGCCAGCGTGTGGACCGAGGCCCCGAGGAAGTTGTCAAGCAGACTGCGGCGGTGGCGTCGGAATATACCGATGGTGTCGAGTCATTCCAGTCCATGGCCAGTTTTCAGCGGATACAGAATGGTGTTGCCGAATTCATCAACGTAGCGTTGCTGAACGAAAGCGGTCTGATGATCGACACTGTGGACTTCGGCCAGACGGTGGTGCTGCGCCAGGTGGTGCAGGTCCACAAGTCTGTTCCCAGCCTTGGCCTGGCGTACCACATCCGTGACAAGAATGGGCAGGACATCATCTACTCCGATACCGGTATCGAAGGTAACCGGCATCTGGTCGATGTCAAGGCCGGCAGTGTGCACGTGATTGAGTGGACGTTTACCGCGCATCTGAGAGAAGGACACTACTCTGTTTCTTCAATGCTCGCAGAACCGGTCAATCTGAATATCGGTGAGGTCGTCGTCGCGGACTTTGTTCCCATTTCGACGAAGTTCTCACTTTCCAGCGCGGGACATCCACAGATTTACGGAGCCGCGTACTGGGGTAACAAGGTAAGCATGCGAGAAATCAAAAATGGCACAGACTGATCAGAAACTTCACCTCGGATGTGGCTCGGTCACATTCCCCGGCTGGATCAATATCGATCTTGACTCCCCCACGGCCGATCGATTGCTCGATCTCACTGAGCCGTTGCCGTTTGCGGATTCCTCGGTCAGCCATATTTTCAACGAGCATTTCATTGAACATGTCACTCGGGAACAGGCCGTAGCGTTCCTGAAAGAATGCTTTCGGGTACTGACGCCTGGTGGCGCGATTCGGATCACCACGCCCAACCTGCGTTTCCTGACCCACTCCTATTTTTCGGACAGCAAAAACGAGTGGGGCGATCTCTGGCAACCGAATTCGCGATGCCAGATGATGAACGAGGGAATGCGTTCCTGGGGGCATCAGTTTGTCTACGATGCGGAAGAGCTGACCCGGGCGATTGGTGAGGCCGGATTCAAGTCCATTGTCTTTCAGTCGTATCGCAAGAGTGCGGATGAAGTTTTTTCCGGCCTTGAGTCCCGTCCGTTTCACAACGAGCTGATTGTCGAGGCACGCAAGTCTTCGGCCGTTGACGTGGACGTCGATTTTTCCGCGGTCACTGAAAATGAAGCGACCTGGCTTTCAAGCGGCGCCGGCAGCGTACAGGCCAATGAACACGCTTCGGTGCAAATGGCGCTGGAGTCTGCTGCACGCGCGGAGTTCATCGAAGTTCAGTCCGCGCGCATTCGCGAGGTCGAAGCGGAGTTGCTTGCCCAGCAAGCGCTCGTTCAGCAACAGGCCGGCAATGCCGATGCAAGGGTTGCGGAAGTTGCGGGCATCTCCCGATCGCTAGCGGCTCAAGTGCAGGCGAACGAAGCGCTCAAGTCGCAACTCGATGAGGCCAGGGCTGAGCTGCAGGCCTATCAGGCGTCCTGGTGTGGACGCATCAAATCTTTCTTTAACAGAACTGCACAATAAGTTTCGATTTCGGGGCGCGCATGAATATTACTGTTACCAAGCCGTTTGTTCCTCCTTTCGACGAGTATGAAAAGTACCTGCGAGGGGTTTGGGGCCGTGAATGGTTCACCAACAATGGACCATTGGTTAACGAGCTTGAATTGAAGCTCAAGGAAAAGCTCGACGTCGATCATCTGCTGTTTCTGAGTAACGGTACCATTGCCCTGCAAATTGCAATTCGAGCCTTGGAACTGAAAGGTGAAATCATCACCACGCCTTTCAGCTATGTAGCCACGACGTCCAGCATCGTCTGGGAAAATTGCACGCCGATCATGGTGGATATCTGCCAGGACACGCTGAATATCGATCCGGCGAAAATCGAACAAGCGATCACTCCGCGAACCACGGCCATTCTGGCTACCCATGTGTTCGGCAATCCCTGCGATGTCGAAGCGATCGATGCGGTGGCCAAAAAGCATGGCTTGAAAGTCATCTATGATGCCGCTCACGCCTTTGGTACGACCCATAAAGGGCGTTCCCTGCTGGCGTACGGCGATATTGCAACTTGCAGTTTTCATGCAACCAAGCTTTTTCACACCATCGAAGGTGGCGCGGTCGTTACTTCCGATCCTGAAATCCTGAAAAGCATGGCCATGAAGAGAAACTTCGGCCATACCTCGTTGACTGATTTCGGTGGCGTCGGCGTCAATGGCAAGAACTCGGAAGTTCACGCTGCAATGGGACTGACGAATCTGAAGTACGTCGAAGAGATCCTGGAGAAGCGCAAGGAACTCTGCGACTACTACAAAGAGAACCTGACTGACCTGCCTGTCGAGTTCCAGAAGATTGCAGCGGATACGCAATACAATCACTCCTACTTCCCGGTGATCTTCGAAAGTGAAAAAGTGCTTCTGGCTGTCATGGAAGTGCTCAACCTCCACAATATTTATCCTCGGCGCTATTTTTACCCGTCGCTTTCCGAGCTTCCGTACGTCGAGGGGCAAAGTTCTCCGATCTCGGAGGATGTTTCCCGCCGCATCATTTGCCTGCCGCTCTACCACACCCTGTCGCGGGAAGAGATCGACATGATCTGCCGACTCATCAAGCGCTCTGTCAGGTATTGAGTGAATTTTCGGATCAGGAGATTTTGATGAAAAAGTATTACGGAATCATCGGTGCAGGAGGTTATGGCAGAGAGGTCATTCCCCTGGCGCGTGCTTCTCTTTCAGCATCGCTTGCAGGCGGTGACGCGGAGCTGTTTTTCGTTGTTGAGGGCGAGGGTTCGGCCGAAACGGTCAATGGCTTTCCGGTGGTGAGCATGGATGCGTTCCTGGCGCTGTCCGGGGAGCGTTATTTCAGTATCGCTATTGGTGCTTCCGATGTCAGGGAGCGTATCGCCCGGCTGTGCGAAGAACAGGGCGCGATGCCTTTTTCCGTGATTGCTCAAAACGTCGTGATCCTCGATGCCAATGAAATCGGTGAGGGGGCGGTGCTGTCCCCGTTCGTGACCGTGACGTCGAACGCGAAGATCGGCAAACATTTTCACGCCAACCTCTATTCCTATGTGGCGCACGACTGTGTGGTCGGCGACTTCGTGACCTTTGCCCCTGGCGTCAAATGTAACGGCAATGTCGTCATCGAAGATCATGCCTACATCGGTACTGGCGCCGTGATCAAGCAAGGCACGTCCAAGCGACCCTTGACGATCGGGCGTGGGGCCATTGTCGGGATGGGGGCCGTGGTGACCAAGAGTGTCGCGCCAGGCGACACGGTCATCGGCAACCCCGCACGGCCTCTGCGCGAGGCGCTGCGCAAATGACAACGCTGAATGATTTTCTGAGCGGGCTCTCCATCGAGCAGATTGAAGTCGGGATGCAGGTTTCCTATTCCCAGACCATCACGGATGCCGATGTGAAAGCCTATGCCGGGTTGTCCGGAGACAATAACCCGGTGCACATGAGCGACGAGTACGCGAAGGACTCGCGGTTCAAGGCGCGTATTGCTCACGGGCTGTTTTCCGCCGGGTTCTTTTCCGCATTGTTCGGCACCCGATTGCCGGGTCCGGGTTGTGTGTATGTCTCGCAGAATCTGGTGTTCAAGGCGCCGGTCTATCTGCAGGACACCGTCGTTGCCATCGTCTGTGTCAAAGACGTCAACGTGCGCAAGAGAATTGTCACGTTCCGTACCTACTGCACGGTCAAGGACCAACTGGTCATTGATGGTGAGGCGCAAATCTATGTTCCGAAGAAACCAGCAGCTGCAGAGGGTTCGGTAAGTGCTTAAGGAAAAGGTTGCTCTCTCGGTTCTACTGGTTTCCTACAACCATGAAAACCATATCCGTCAGGCGTTGAATGCCTTGTTCGGGCAGGTTTTCGACGGGCCGATAGAACTGGTGGTCGCGGATGACAAATCGACGGACAGTACGCTTTCCATCATCAGGGAATATGAAGGAATCGACAGTCGCTTTACATTCAAGTATCTGGATTACAGCGAAAACCTCGGTATTACCAAAAACTATAAACGCGGCTTCAATGCCTGTTCCAATGAATACGTGGCAGTGCTTGAAGGCGACGATTACTGGGTCAGTCCGCACAAGTTGAGTCGCCAGGCAACATTCCTCTCGGAACATTGGGAATCCGACGTGTGCGGGGTCAACTACTTTGTCTACGAAGAAGACCGCGCCCAGCTTACCCCGCGGGTGCCTGTTTCCACCGGGCACCGGTTCATCACCGCCAGAGAGCTGATTGCCGACAACATCATCGGCAATTTTTCCACGTGCATGTATCGCCGCTCGGCGTTTGCCAGGCTGCCGGATGCCTTGTTCGATATCAAATCCTACGACTGGATCACCAATATCGTACTGGCACGCACCAGCGTGATCGGTTTTCTACAGGAGCCCATGTCTGTCTATCGTCTGCACACCGCCGGCGTCTGGACGCAAACACCTCACGTGGAAAAGCTCAAGGCCCAGCTCGATGTGTTGCCTGCGTACGATGAACTGACCGACGGCGTGTTCCATGAGGACTTTGAACTGCTTGCCAGTCGTCTGCGCCACGTCATTACCGCGTCGCAGATCGGACACGTGGCCGAGACGGTCAGTCAGCCGGTCATTCGTGCCGTCCCGACGCTGCTCAACTTCATGCCGCCGATCCTGATTGTCGTGATCAAGGCGCTCATGCCTGTTGCGCTCAAAAATCTTATTGTCAGAGTTGTGAAGCGGAGTCGGTCGGTATGAGTTCCCCTACAGTTTCCGTGATCATGGCGACCTATAATCACGCCCCTTTTGTGGCCGAGGCGATCCAGAGTGTCCTTGGGCAGACCGGTGTGGATTTCGAGTTCCTCATCTCTGATGACGGCTCGGCCGACAACACGCGGGACGTGGTTGCGTCCATCAAGGACGAGCGGATCAGGTTCTATCCCAATGAAGTCAACCGCGGCGCCGGTGTCGTCACCAATGAACTGATCCAGCGTGCATCGGGCGAGTTCATCGCACTGCTCAACTCGGACGATTACTGGTGCGACAGCGACAAGCTGGCTGTCCAGGTTCAGTTCCTTCGGGATAACCCACAGGTAGGCGCCTGCTTTGGCCGGGCTCGTTTTGTCGATAAGGACGGCCGCCCAATGGACAAGGCGAGCATTCCGTCCGGCGATGTATTCGACCAGCCGAACCGCTCTCAGGGTGAATGGCTGCGGCGGTTCTTCGAGCTGGGCAACTGCATCTGTCATCCGACCATGCTCATCCGCAAAGCGTGCTACGACGAGTTGGGCATGTACAGCAACAGGATGCGCCAGCTCCCCGATCTGGATATGTGGATACGTCTGCTCAAGCATTACCAGATCCATATTTTCGACAAGGAAATGATTACGTTCCGTTTAATGCCGGGTGAAAACGCCAGCAGCCAGACCGTGACCAACTCGATCCGGACCATCAACGAACATTACCTGATTGCCGAGAATTTCTTTGAGGGTGTGACGGCCGAGCAGTTGACTGACGGGTTCTCGGATCTGTTGCGCATCAAGCCCATCGCGTCCGACATCCACCTTGATATCGAAAAGGCACTTCTATACCTGGCTCACAATCAGTGGCTCGGAAAGCCTTACCAGATGATCGGAATCCTGAAACTCAATGCACTGCTGAACAGTCCTGAGCACCACAAGGTCATGGTCGAGCAATACGGGATGGATGACCGCTGGTACCAGAAGGAGCTGGGGGAAATCGATGTGCTGCGGCCCCGGGTCGTGGCGGTCATGAGTCAGCAGAAATCCCGGGCGAGACATTTTCTGCAGCGTTTTTTTCCCAAGGGATAAGTGCTGATGATCGGGTTTGCTTGAAGATCTGATTGTTACATAAGCGGTAACAGAAGCGTTTTTGACATCGCCCATCCATCGCCTAAGTTTGAGAGGCAGCTTCGGAAAAGCTGCTTTCTCAAAACATGTCATGGAGCGTCAATTATGCGTACCGGTTATTTCTACTCGTTGCTCTTCGCTTTTCTCGCCAGCGCCTCGATTGCCGCCGTTGCGGCGCCAGGGGTGTCCTCCGAGAACATCAGGGCGCCATTGGTGCTTGACGCTGCCGCTTCATCCCAAAGCGAAAAGGTCGATCTCAACGGTGCCGATGCAGCGACGCTGCAGAAGGAGTTGGCCGGGGTGGGAGAGGCGAAGGCAAAAGCGATTGTTGCCTATCGTGAGGCTAATGGACCTTTTGCATCGGTGGACGAACTGCTTGAAGTGAAAGGTATCGGCAAGGCGATCCTCGATCGCAATCGCGACAAGCTGGAAGTGAACTAAGCTGATTGTTCAACGCCAAGGGGCCGGTCATTGACCGGCCCTTTTTGCTTCCGGGTTCCTTGAACCGTCGAAGGAGGTGGATTGCCTTTCCGTCGGATAATGGAAAATTACGGCTATCATATTAGTGTGAGATTATGCCTATAATAATTTCAGTCCCCCTGAAGCCCTCTGCTTTTCAGCGGTCGCCCATTCCTTACGCATTCCAGGAGTATCGTCATGAATTCCCCGAAATCCCAAGGCACGGCGCTGGTCACCGGCGCTTCTTCCGGCATCGGTGCGGTGTATGCCGAGCGATTGGCGGCACGTGGTTTTGACCTGTTGCTGGTGGCTCGCGATCAGGAGCGTCTGGAGTCCGCGGCCAGCAAGCTGCGAGACGCACATGGCGTTCAGGTCGAAGTGCTGAAGGCCGACCTGACGCAAAAGGGTGAAGTGCTCAAGCTTGAACAACGTCTGCGCAGCGATTCCAGTATCAGCCTGCTGGTCAACAATGCGGGCGTAGCGGTCAATGGCTTGTTGGCTAATGCCGACCCCGAGACCCTGGAGCAACTGATCCAGTTGAACGTCACCACGCTGACCCGACTGGCAGCCGCAGCCGCCTCGGCGTTCACCCGCGCCGGGCGCGGCACGATCATCAATATCGCGTCCGTGGTCGCACTGTTCCCCGAACGTTTCAACGCCACCTACAGCGCCAGCAAGGCTTACGTGTTGAGTCTGACTCAATCGCTCAATACCGAACTCGAAGGCACCGGGGTCAAGGTGCAAGCGGTATTGCCCGGTGTGACCCGCACTGAAATCTGGGAGCGTTCCGGATTCGATGCCAGCGGTATCCCTGCGGAGATGGTCATGGAGGCGGGCGAGATGGTCGATGCCGCGCTGTCCGGTCTGGATCAGGGCGAACTGGTCACGATTCCTTCGCTGCCCGATGCGGGCGAGTGGCAAGCCTTTGTCGCCGCCCGCCATGTAATGGCGCCCAACCTGTCCCACAGTTCGGCGGCCAGCCGCTACAAGTAAAAGACTTTTGAGTCGCGAGAGGTCAACCCGATATGGATCAGCGTCGAGTAGTTGTCACGGGTATGGGCCTGGTATCGCCCTTGGGAAGCGGCGTCGAAGTGGTCTGGCAGCGCTTGCTGGCCGGGCGTTCGGGATTGCGAAACCTGCCGGACGCGGTCATCGCCGATCTGCCGACCCGGGTCGGCGGCGTGGTGCCGACGATGGAGGAGGATGCCGAAGCCGGTTTCGATCCGGATCGCGCCACGCCGCCCAAAGAACAGAAGAAAATGGATCGTTTCATTCTGTTCGCGATGGAGGCTGCGCGGCAGGCGCTTGAACAGGCCGGCTGGCACCCGACCGAATCCGGCGCTCAGGAACGCACCGCCACGATCATCGGCTCCGGTGTCGGCGGCTTCGGCGCTATCGCCGATGCGGTACGCACCACCGACAGTCGTGGTCCGCGACGGTTGTCGCCGTTCACCATTCCCTCGTTTCTGGTCAATCTCGCCGCAGGGCATGTCTCGATCCAGCACGGTCTCAAGGGCCCGCTCGGCGCTCCGGTCACCGCGTGTGCCGCCGGCGTGCAGGCGATCGGTGACGCTGCGCGATTGATTCGTGCCGGTGAGGCCGACATCGCGGTGTGCGGCGGTGCGGAAGCCTGCATCGATCGCGTCAGTCTTGCCGGTTTTGCGGCAGCGCGGGCTTTGTCCAGTGGCTACAACGACACCCCTGAGCGCGCCTCGCGCCCGTTCGACAGCGGACGTGACGGTTTCGTGATGGGCGAGGGCGCCGGTCTGCTGGTGATCGAGTCGCTGGAGCACGCGCTGGCGCGCGGCGCACAGCCGTTGGTCGAACTGGTCGGCTACGGCACGAGCGCTGACGCCTATCACCTGACCGCCGGGCCGGAGGATGGTAGCGGTGCCCGCCGGGCGATGGCATTGGCGCTGGCCCAGGCCGGTATCACGCCGGATCAGGTGCAGCATCTGAACGCCCATGCGACATCGACGCCTGTGGGCGACCTCGGTGAGCTGGCGGCGATCAAGTCGGTGTTTGGCGCGCAAAGCGCAATCGCCGTGACCTCGACCAAATCCGCGACGGGGCATTTGCTGGGTGCGGCGGGGGGGCTGGAAGCGATCTTCACGCTGTTGGCGATCCGCGATCAAATCGTTCCGCCGACCCTCAACCTGGAAAATCCAGATCCGGTGAGCGAAGGCGTGGATATCGTCCACGGTCAGGCGCGGTCGATGCCGATCGAGTATGCGTTGTCCAACGGGTTCGGTTTCGGCGGGGTCAATGCCAGCGTGCTGTTCAAGCGCTGGCAGGCTTAGTCTTCCGAGCGTTTGAGGTGTTCGCGGGTGACGTCCAGGATGCGTTGCGCCAACCCGGCATCCGCGACACTGCGTGACAGCAGGAGCGCCCCGACCAGTGTCGCCATGATGACGACGCTGCGCTCGGCGGTGCTCTCGCCTTCAAGGGTGCCTTCGATCTGGTCGAGGCGAGCCTTGAGCACTGCATCGCTGGTCGGGCTAGGCTGGCCGCGCAACCCCAGTTCCGACGAAATGGTCAGCAACGGGCAGCCTTCGTCGGGCGTGGTCTGATGCCATTCGGACAGGTAAGTGTCGATAAAAGCTTCCAGCGGTTTTTCCTGGGCGAAGAGTTCGGCACATAACCCCGCAACCTGATCGCCGGCGGCTTGCAATGCCTTTTCAACGAGTTCGTCCTTGGACTTGAAGTGCGAGTAGAAACCGCCGTGCGTCAGGCCCAGTGCTTTCATCAACGGCTGCAGGCCGGTCGCACCAATGCCGTCCTTGCGAAACCGCTCGGACGCTTCCTTGATGATGCGTTGATGGGTCTGGGCTTTATGATCCTGCGAGTAACGCATTTAAACTCTCCGCAACAAGAGCGCCATCTTAACCAATGCAAATTGAATGGTGACTGTACTTCTACTTCTAAAAAAACGGCCGGTGACTCCGACATGTTCGTGACAGCCATCAACGGTTGGCACGGATAGTGGTTGCAGCTTGCAAAGTTGCCATCACTTGAGGAGCAGGAGAATCATGTACAAAGACTACCCGGCCGCCTATCAGGTCAGCAAAGGCTCGGCGTTACAGGTCAATACACCTTTCTACGAACGGATTCGCGACCGCAAGGACGGGCGCACGCTGATCGAACAATTCGAAGTGCCGATCCGCACCGGGCGTGCCTGGCATGTTCCGGCGGGGCATGTGTTTCGTGTCACCACACCGGTCGGGCCCCAGGTGGGCGATTTCAATGTGTGGAACGCACACGATCCGCGTGAACGGATGTGGGCGGCACGCACCCGGCAGTTGCAGGGCACGCATGTCAGCACCCACGACCGGTTGTGGTCGAACCTGCCTTTTCTGCGACCTCTGGTGACCATCACCGATGACAGCCTGGCCGACTATGGCATCGACGAGCACGGCGGGCGCCTGCACGATTTGCTCGGCACGCGCTGCGATCCGTATGTGAACAAAATGCTCACTGGCGAGGACTTCCATCATCACTGCCATTCCAACCTGACTCGTGCCGTGTTGCCTCATGGCCTGACCGAGTTCGACGTGCATGATGTGCTGAACATCTTTCAGTGCACAGGCCTGAATCACGATGATCTGTATTTCATGAAGGCCTGTCCGGCGCAGAAAGGTGACTACCTGGAGTTCTTCGCCGAAATCGACTTGCTGTGCGCTTTGTCGACCTGCCCGGGTGGTGACCTGTCATTGGCGATGTGGGGGCCGGACGCGCAGGATCCATTGACCGTGTGCCGCCCGCTCGGCGTGGAAATTTATCGTCTGGACGAGGCGCTGCTCGAAGGCTGGAGCCAGCCTGAACGCGCGGCTTACAAAGGCCTGCACGGGTTGCACATCGCCAAGGCCGACTGGGAAAAGTAACCGCGACAAAAAAACAAACCCCGCCGATTCAGGCGGGGTTTTTCGTTCAGCGGTCCTGCGCGTCCTTGATGTCCGCTTCGGCATTGCGTTCAGCGACACGCTTGCGTTGTTCATCGGTCAGTTCGACCTTGTTGGCGGTGTCACGCAACATCATCAGACCGCCGACGATCGAGCCGATTGCAACGACCAGAATCAACCAGGCATACCAGGGCATAACGGCTCTCCTTAAAGGCAGGTCGACGGGCGAGGGTTTCGCCGTGCAACGCTGCATACCACTTTGAGCGAAGTGCATTCGCAGTGGTTCCATTCTAGGCCGGTTATGCCCTTCGCGGTTTACAGTCCGGTGAGCATGGCGTCTGCCGGGGCGTTGGCGCGCAATTGGCCGGTCAACAGGAAGTAGCCGAAACCGACCGCCATGAAGCCGAGGAAGATCAGCCCGATCAGCGCATTGAACCAGGCCATCGCCACCAGACACACCACGGCCAGCACCAGTGCAATCAATGGAATCAGCGGATAGCACGGCGCGCGGAAGGTGCGCTCCAGATTCGGTTCGGATTTGCGCAGTTTGAACAGGCTGAGCATGCTCATGATGTACATCACGATCGCGCCGAACACCGCCATGGTGATCATCGCGGCAGTGAGGGTCATGCCGCCGAGGTTGATCAGGCCGTCGCTGTAGATCGCCGCGATGCCGATCACGCCGCCGGCGATGATGGCGCGGTGCGGAGTCTGGAAGCGCGACAGTTTCGCCAGCGAGGCGGGCAGGTAACCGGCGCGTGCGAGGGCGAAGAATTGCCGCGAGTAGCCAAGAATGATCCCGTGGAAACTCGCCACCAGCCCGAACAGACCGATCCAGACCAGCATGTGCAGCCAGCCGGAGTTGTCACCGACCACGGTTTTCATTGCCTGAGGCAGCGGGTCGTTGATGTTCGACAGGGTGCGCCAGTCACCGACGCCACCGGCGAAGAACATCACGCCCATGGCCAGCAACACCAAGGTCAGAATGCCGCTGATGTAGGCCTTGGGAATCGTGCGTTTCGGGTCCTTGGCTTCTTCGGCGGCCATGGCGGCGCCTTCGATGGCGAGGAAAAACCAGATCGCAAACGGAATCGCCGCGAACATCCCGGCGATCGCCGGAGCACCAAAGACGTCCGAACCGGCCCAGCCGTTGAGGGCGAAGTTGCTGAAGCTGAAGGCCGGGGCGACGACGCCCATGAACACCAGCAATTCGGCAACGGCCAGGACGCAGACGATCAACTCGAACGTTGCGGCCAGTTTCACGCCAAGAATGTTCAGACCCATGAACACGATGTAAGCGCCGACCGCCGCATGTTTCGGGTCGAGGGCCGGAAACTGCACGTTCAGATACGCACCAATCGCCAAGGCAATCGCCGGCGGGGCGAAGACGAATTCGATCAGTGTCGCCAGTCCGGCAATCAATCCACCTTTTTCACCGAAAGCCCGGCGACTGTAGGCAAACGGCCCGCCCGCGTGGGGGATCGCCGTGGTCAGTTCGGTAAAGCTGAAGATAAAGCAGGTGTACATGGTCGCGACCATGAACGAGGTCACCAGGAAACCCAGGGTTCCCGCGACGCCCCAGCCGTAACTCCAGCCGAAGTACTCCCCGGAAATCACCAGCCCCACCGCGATGCCCCACAGGTGCAAGGTGCCCAGCGTGGGTTTGAGTTGTGTGTTCATGTGTTTGCTCCCTGAACGGTTTGGAAAGCTCGGGGAAGGGCGTGTGCAGTGGGCGTGCCATTTTGTATTGGCGGGTCGTAAAGAGCTGAAAGCTGTCGTATCGGGGATGTTCGCGGCTTGATGGCTGCATTATTGTGCGCCAGTTGGGTGCGATGTTGTCAGTGCTGCCGTCTTCGCGGGCAAGCCCGCTCCCACAGGTGTCAGCGGTGCCTGGACGCGCGCATTTCAAATTGTGGGAGCGAGCCTGCTCGCGAAGAGGCCCGTCCACACGACGCAAAACTCACCTGTAACGCCCGCGTAAACCCACTCTTTACGCTTTCTTTATGCCCCGCACACACCCTCGCTCTCGTTCCTTTACAGCCTCCTTTCCGACAATGCCTCCACACGCGGCAATACGCCGTAACACGGAGATCTTCCATGAGCGTTCTGGACGGGGTGTCACTGCTATTGGCAGTGGGGCTGTTCATTTATCTGTTGGTTGCGCTGTTGCGCGCGGATCGGACTTAGGAGCGGCTATGCACAGTTATGACTATTGGCTGATCCTCGCATTCTTCGCGGTGGTCTTGCTGCCGGCGCCGTTCCTCGGGCGCTTCTACTACAAGGTGATGGAAGGTCAGCGCACCTGGCTGACGCCGATTCTCGGCCCGGTGGAGCGCGGCTGTTACCGCATCGCCGGGGTCAATCCGCAGGACGAACAGAGCTGGCAGAAGTACACGCTGGCGCTGCTGGCATTCAACCTCGCCGGTTTTCTGCTGCTGTTCGCGATCCTGCTGTTTCAGGATCACCTGCCGCTGAACCCGCAAAACCTGCCGGGTCAGGAGTGGACCCTCGCGTTCAACACCGCCGTCAGTTTCATGACCAACACCAACTGGCAGGCCTACAGCGGCGAAGCGTCGCTCAGCTACCTCAGCCAGATGGTCGGCCTCACCGTACAGAACTTTGTCAGCGCCGCCACCGGCCTCGCCGTGCTGGTTGCCCTGTGCCGTGGCATCGGGCGCAAGTCCACCAAGACTCTCGGCAACTTCTGGGTCGACATGACCCGCGCGACCCTCTACGGCTTGCTGCCGCTGTGCCTGCTGCTGGCGCTGTACCTGGTGTGGCAGGGCGTGCCGCAGACCTTCGCGCAATATGTGAATGCAGTGACGATGCAGGGTGTTGATCAAGTGATCCCGCTAGGCCCGGCCGCCAGCCAGATTGCGATCAAGCAACTGGGTACCAACGGTGGCGGCTTCTTCGGCGTCAACTCGGCGCATCCGTTCGAGAACCCGACTGCCTGGAGCAACCTGTTCGAAGTAGCGTCGATCATTCTGATCCCGGTAGCGCTGGTGTTCACCTTCGGCCACTACGTGAAGGATCTGCGTCAGAGCCGCGCCATCATCGGCTGCATGCTCGCGCTGTTCATCATCGGCGGCGCCACTTCGCTGTGGGCCGAGTATCAACCGAACCCTGCCTTGAACAACGTCGCCGTTGAACAGACCGCGCCGCTGGAAGGCAAGGAAGCGCGCTTCGGCACCACTGCCACTGTTCTTTGGTCGGTGACCACCACCGCAGCGTCGAACGGCTCGGTCAACGGTATGCATGACAGCCTCAACCCGCTCAGCGGCATGGTCGCGCTGGTCAACATGATGGTCGGCGAAGTGATCTTCGGCGGCGTCGGCGCGGGGCTCTACGGCATGTTGCTGAACGTGCTGATCGCGGTGTTCCTTGCCGGTCTGATGATCGGCCGCACCCCGGAATACCTCGGCAAGAAACTCCAGGCCCGTGAAGTGCAGCTGCTGGTCGTCACCCTGCTGGTGATGCCGGTCGGCGTGCTGGTGCTGGGCGCGATCGCTGCGAGCCTGCCCGGCCCGGTGGCGGCGGTGAGCAACCCCGGCCCGCACGGTTTCAGTCAGTTGCTCTACGCCTACACCTCGGCCAGTGCGAACAACGGTTCGGCGTTCGGCGGCTTCGGCGCCAACACCGCGTTCCACAACCTGATGCTCGGCCTTGGCATGTTGATCGGTCGCTTCGGTTACATCCTCCCGGTACTGGCCCTGGCCGGCAGCCTGGCGATGAAGAAAACCGCACCGATTGGCCAGAACAGCTTCCCGACCCACGGCCCGCTGTTCGTGACCCTGTTGACCGTGACCATTTTGCTGGTGGGCGGCCTGACCTTCTTGCCGACCCTGGCGCTCGGCCCGATTGCCGAACACCTGAGCATGGGCTTCTAAGGAATCCATCATGAATATGCATGTTCCAGCTTCAAAACCAGCGGCAGCTGCCAAGTCGGCTGAAGCTCCGAAAACCGCGATCAGCGCCCTGTGGCGCCCGGCGCTGGTGCAAGCGTTCGTCAAGCTCGACCCGCGTCAGTTGCAGCGCTCGCCAGTGATGCTGGTGGTCGAACTGACAGCGATCCTGACCACCGTGCTGTGCTTCATTCCCGACAGCAGCGTGCCGACCTTCGTTGCTGCGCAAATCGCCCTGTGGCTGTGGTTCACCGTGCTGTTCGCCAACTTCGCCGAAGCGCTGGCCGAAGGTCGCGGCAAGGCCCGCGCCGACAGCCTCAAGGCCGGCAGCGAAGGCCTCAGCGCCCGACGCAAACTGGCCAACGGCAGCTTCCAGGTCGTACCGGCCAGCAGCCTGCGCAAGGGCGATGTGGTGCGCGTTGAAGCCGGCGAAATGATCCCCGGTGACGGCGAGGTCATCGAAGGCATCGCGGCGGTCAACGAAGCGGCGATTACCGGTGAATCGGCGCCGGTGATTCGTGAGTCCGGCGGCGACCGTTCCGCCGTTACCGGCAACACCCGGCTGGTGTCCGACTGGCTGCTGGTGAAGATCACCGCCAATCCTGGAGAATCGACACTGGATCGGATGATCGCGCTGGTCGAAGGCGCCAAACGCCAGAAGACCCCGAACGAAGTGGCGCTGGACATCCTGCTGATCGGCCTGACCCTGATCTTCCTGCTGGTGGTCGTGACCCTGCAACCGTTCGCCCACTTCGCCAACGGCAGCCTGCCGCTGGTGTTCCTGGTGGCGTTATTGGTCACGCTGATTCCGACCACCATCGGCGGTCTGCTGTCGGCGATCGGTATCGCCGGGATGGATCGTCTGGTGCGCCTGAACGTGATTGCCAAGTCCGGTCGTGCGGTGGAAGCCGCGGGTGACGTGCACGTGTTGCTGCTGGACAAGACCGGCACCATCACCTTCGGTAACCGTCGCTGCAGTGCGGTATATGCCGCGCCGGGTGTGAACGCCCGTGAACTGGCCGAAGGCGCGTTGTTCGCCTCGCTGGCCGACGAAA
Organism: Pseudomonas sp. FG35; assembly: GCF_057809295.1. NCBI lineage: Bacteria > Pseudomonadati > Pseudomonadota > Gammaproteobacteria > Pseudomonadales > Pseudomonadaceae > Pseudomonas > Pseudomonas sp. FG35. Next base: position 171,133 of record NZ_JBMDJR010000010.1, read on the forward strand.
CCGCTGAAGGCAAGTCCATCGTCGAGTACCTGCGCGGCTCCAATCCGCAGCCTGAACCTTCGCCGGAAACCCTGACCGCCGTACCGTTCAGTGCGGAAACCCGCTTGTCCGGTGTCGACTATCAGGGCCGTGTGTTCCGCAAGGGCGCGGTGGATTCGCTGCTGGCCTTCCTCGGTCAACAACGCAAGGATCTGGCCCCGGCGCTGTCCCGGGAAATCGACAAGATCGCCCAGAGCGGCGGCACCCCGTTGCTGGTCTGCGCCGACGGCAAACTGCTTGGTGCGATCCACCTCAAAGACGTGGTCAAGCCGGGCATCCGCGAGCGCTTCGCCGAGCTGCGCAAACTGGGGATTCGCACGGTGATGGTGACTGGCGACAACCCGCTGACCGCTGCCGCGATTGCCGCTGAAGCGGGCGTCGATGACGTACTGGCCGAAGCCACACCGGAGAAAAAACTGGCGCGTATCCGTCACGAGCAGAACGACGGTCGTCTGGTCGCGATGTGCGGCGACGGCGCCAACGATGCTCCGGCGCTGGCCCAGGCTGACGTCGGCATGGCGATGAACGACGGCACACAAGCCGCGCGTGAGGCGGCCAACATGGTCGACCTCGACAGCGACCCGACCAAGTTGCTGGACGTGGTGCAGATCGGCAAGGAATTGCTGGTGACTCGCGGTGCGCTGACGACCTTTTCCATCGCCAACGACGTGGCCAAGTACTTTGCGATCCTGCCGGCACTGTTTGCTGCGATCTACCCGCAACTGGGTGTGCTGAACATCATGCAGTTGAGCAGCCCGCAGAGCGCGATCCTGTCAGCCATCGTGTTCAACGCTTTGATCATCGTGGTGCTGATTCCGTTGGCCCTGCGTGGTGTGCGGGTGCAGGCGGCGAGCGCGGCGGCGCTGCTGCGTCGCAATCTGCTGATCTATGGCCTGGGCGGGATTCTGGTGCCGTTCGTGGGGATCAAGGCGATCGACATGCTGTTGACGGCGTTGCATCTGGTTTGAACCTGAACAGCGGTGTGCCGGGCACACCGCTTCAAGCATGAATTCGAGGATTTTGAAATGTCCACAATGTTACGTCCGGCCCTGAGCTTGCTGGTGCTGATGACCTTGGTCACCGGCGTTGCCTATCCGCTGGTAGTTACGGGCGTCGCGCAAGTTGCCTTCCCCGAGCAGGCCAACGGCAGTCTGGTGCGCGACGCCGAAGGCAAGGTGCGTGGCTCGTCGCTGATCGCTCAGGATTTTGTCGGCGATGCCTGGTTCCATCCGCGTCCATCGGCCGGTGCCTTTGCCACCGTGTCGAGCAGCGCGAGCAACCTGTCGCCAAGCAATCCGGCGTTGGCCACTCGGGTGATCGATGACGCCAACAAGCTACAGGTGCCCGGTCAGGGTCCGGTGCCGCTGGCGCTGGTGACCACCTCCGGCAGTGGCCTCGATCCGCACTTGCCACCGGCGGCGATTGCCTATCAACTGGCGCGTGTTGCGGCAGCGCGCAATCTGCCGGTGGCGACCTTGCAGCAGTTGCTCGACGCGCACATCGAACAGCCGCTGGTGGGTCCGCCGGTGGTGAATGTGCTGGCGCTGAACATGGCGCTGGAAAAGTTGTAATGGATGGGACGCAGAGCGTCCCGGGCTGCATTCCCACGCAGAGCGTGGGAACGATCACAGGAAGAGAGAGCTTCAAGCATGAGTGACTCCGGCCGCGCCGACGCGCTGTTAGCAGAACTGCCCCGCGACGGACGCGGCCGGCTCAAGGTTTTTCTCGGCGCAGCGCCAGGCGTGGGCAAGACCTACGCGATGCTGCAGGCCGCCCACAGCCAGCTGCGCCAAGGCGTGAAAGTCATCGCCGGGGTGGTCGAAACCCACGGCCGCGCCGAAACCGAAGCGCTGCTCGGCGGCCTGCCGCAACTGCCGCTGGTGCGCTCGGAATACCGTGGCGTGACGCTCGAAGAAATGGACCTCGACGGCCTGCTCGCCGCCAGGCCGAAACTGGTGCTGGTCGACGAACTCGCCCACAGCAACGCCCCCGGCAGCCGTCACGCGAAACGCTGGCAGGACATTCAGGAGCTGCTCGCCGCCGGCATTGACGTCTACACCACGGTCAACGTCCAGCACCTGGAAAGTCTCAACGATCAGGTGCGCGGCATTACCGGCGTGCAGGTGCGCGAAACCCTGCCGGACTGGGTACTGCAAGAAGCCTACGAACTGCTGCTGATCGACCTGCCGCCCCGCGAACTGCTCGAGCGCCTGCGCGAAGGCAAGGTCTACGTGCCGGAACAGGCGCGGGCGGCGATCGATGCATTTTTCACCCAGACCAACCTCACGGCGCTGCGCGAACTGGCGATGCAGACCGCTGCCGCGCAGGTCGATAACGATCTCGCTCAGGGCTATCGCCAGCTCGGTCAGGCGGCGCCAGCGGTGCGCGGGCGCTTGCTGGTTGGGGTCGACGGCGATGCCCAGGCCGAACGGCTGGTGCGCCATGCCAGCCGGGTCGCCCAGCGTCGGCATTTGCCGTGGAGTCTGGTGCACGTCGACAACGGCAGCGTGCGCGACGAGCAATCGCGCCTGCGCCTGCAAAGCGCCCAGCAACTGGCCGAACGCCTCGGCGGCGAAGTGGTGCTGCTGCGGGCCGGTGAGGTGGCGAAAACCCTGATCCAGCATGCCGCTGAACGGCGGGCAAGTCTGGTGCTGGTCGGCCAGTCGCGACCGCGCCTGCGCAGGCGTCTGTTCGGTGGTGGGCTGGCGGCGCGCTTGCTGCGTCAGGCCCACGGTCTGGAAATCAACGTGCTGGACAGCGATCAGCAACAGCATCAACCGCGCCCGCGTTCAGCACCGACGCTGGTGTGGTTCGACTATGCGCTGGCGCTGGTCGCCACGGTATTGGCCAGTGCGCTGGCGTGGGCGGTGTCCAGCGTGCTGCCGCTGCCGAACATCTCGCTGGTGTTTCTGGCGGCGGTGTTGCTGGTGGCGGTGCGCAGCAGTCTCGGCCCGGCGCTGGCCTGTGCGGCGCTGTCGTTTCTGACCTATGACTTTCTGTTCATCCCGCCGAATTTCTCCTTCAGCATCCAGCGCGAAGAAGACGTGCTGACCTTGCTGTTCTTCTTGTTGATGGCGGCGCTCACCGGCAACCTCGCGGCCCGCCAGCGCCGGCAATTGCAGGCGTTGCGCGACACCCAGGAAGAAACCACCGAACTGCTCGACCTGTCGCGCAAACTCACTGCCGCCACTGACCGTCAGGCCGTGGTCAGCGCCGCCGCGCAGCACCTCAATGGCTGGAGCGATCTGCAACTGTGCCTGCTCAATCGCGACGGGCAGGGCGGCTGGAAAGTCGAAACCGGCGGGCCGCTGCAATTCACTGAATCCGAACGCGCTGCTGCCGACTGGGCCTGGCAACACGATCAACCGGCGGGCATGGGCACCGGCACGTTGCCGTTCGGGCGCTGGTGGTGGTGGCCGCTGTCGGTGGAAGACGGGCCGCTGGCGCTGCTCGGTGTGTGTGCCAAAGAGGGCCAGACCTTGAGCGGTCAACGCCGTCGTTTGCTGACCGCGTTGAGTCAGCCGCTGGCTCAAGCATTGGCCCGGGCGCAACTCGCCGATGACCTGGAAGCCGCGCGCCTGCACGGCGAAACCGAACAACTGCGCAGTGCCTTGCTGGCCTCGGTGTCCCACGATCTGCGCACGCCGCTGACTTCGATGCGCGGCAGCATCGACAGCCTGCTGGCGCTCGGTGAAGCGATCCCGCTGGAGGATCGCCGCGAGCTGCTCGAAGGCACCCGCGATGAAGCCGAGCGTCTCGACCGCTACATCCAGAACCTGCTGGACATGACCCGTCTCGGCCACGGCGCCCTGAAGCTGGCGCGGGACTGGGTGTCGCCGGCGGACATCGTCGGCAGTGCGCTCAATCGTCTGCGGGCGGTGTTGTCGTCGTTGCAAGTGAGCACCGATGTACCGGCCGAGTTGCCGCTGTTGTACGTGCATGCCGCGTTGATCGAGCAGGCGCTGGTGAACGTGCTGGAAAACGCCGCCCGCTTCTCGCCATCCCACGGCCGTCTGCAATTGCGCGCCGGGGCGGATGACAGCGAGGTGTTTTTCTCGGTCAGCGATGAAGGGCCGGGGATTCCGGTCGATGAGCGAGCGAAGATTTTCGACATGTTCTACACCGCCGCCCGAGGGGATCGGGGCGGGCAGGGCACGGGGCTGGGGCTGGCGATCTGTCAGGGCATGGTCGGCGCCCACGGCGGGCGGATCAGTGTCGGCGACGGCATCGACGGACGCGGCACCTGCATCACCCTGCACCTGCCCCTGCAGACGCAACCGGGGATGGACGATGAAGCCTGATCCACGCTGCGCTACTCTCTTGCCACTCTTTTGTGTTGATGTGAATTCATGAGCCAGACCGCGACCATTTTGGTCATCGATGACGAACCGCAGATCCGCAAGTTCCTGCGCATCAGCCTCGCTTCCCAGGGCTACAAAGTGCTGGAGGCCGGCACCGGCGCCGAGGGCCTGGCCCAGGCGGCGCTGAACAAACCGGACCTGCTGGTGCTCGACCTCGGCCTGCCGGACATGGACGGCCAGCAGGTACTGCGCGAGTTTCGCGAATGGGCCACGGCGCCGGTGCTGGTGCTGTCCGTGCGCGCCAGCGAAGGGCAGAAAGTCCAGGCGCTGGATGGCGGCGCCAATGACTACGTGACCAAGCCGTTCGGCATTCAGGAGTTTCTCGCCCGGGTGCGCGCGTTGCTGCGCCAGGCACCAGCGGGGGAAGCGCAGCAGGCCGCGTTGAATTTCGGCCCGCTGACCGTGGATCTGGCGTATCGGCGGGTGCTGCTCGACGGTGTCGAAGTCGCCCTGACTCGCAAGGAGTACGCGGTGCTGGCGCAACTGGCGCGGCATCCGGGGCGTGTGATCACCCAGCAGCAATTGCTCAAAGACATCTGGGGCCCGACTCACACCGAGGACAGCCACTACCTGCGGATCGTGGTCGGGCATCTGCGGCAGAAGCTGGCAGACGATCCGACCCGGCCCCGGTTTATCGTGACCGAGGCGGGTGTGGGGTATCGGTTGTTGGATAATCAGGTTCCATCGACAATCGAAATATCCGATGGGATCTGAGTGCTCTTTACCGGGTTACCGTTCATCGTGACTGTCAGTTCTGTCAGGTGCGATGCGTGAGTTGCCAGCTGTAAGTTCTCTATCGAATGATCAGGGCCATTGGTTCGGTTATTCGTTCGATCAACCTGGCGGGCCTATCGCATCGGAGTGCTTATGGACACTGATAAAAGATTTGAAATGGACGAATCGGATGTCTCGATATTGGGGACAGTTCACTGGTTGCAGGCGCATTCCGATTTGATGCCGGAAGCTTCTGCCTATACGTGTTATCAGCGACAGCCTAAGGGTGGCGAAAAACCGTACACGTACGATGTGAGCAATACCCGACGTGCTAAAGTCGACGGTTACGGCCTTGTCGTTGCGTTGAGTGCAGGTCGGGACCCGATTACTGTGACAGTTACCGAAGCAGGAGGTCAGTCGAAAAGCTACCGCTTGTTTATCCCCAACGGACATGCCTTCTTTGCCTTCGGTTCGGGCCGATTGGGCTCCTTGATTCAGGACGCGAACCGGGAACAAGTCAGGTTGGCCACTCTTGAAGATTTAAGGGTTCTGCATCAGCGTTTTGGTCGTGTGTGGCCATTGGGGGCCGGACAGTTCTGGTCGACGACGGGCTCGGCGGAGAAGCCCGAGCCTCCACCTCCACCGCCACACGAGACCGGAGTCAATTACTACACCAAGGACATGGAGAGCGGGGGTGAGCAGACCAACGACAGCGGGCATGTGTTCACCGCTTTGGGTAGGAACCTGTAGAGACTCGCCTGCGAGGACCGCAGTTGGCTTCGGGAGCTGACACCCGCTCCCGGAGCCGACTCATGCCCTTCACGCTCCTCAGTTCTGCTCGCTCTCGTAGCGATCCAGCGTATCCCTGGCAATCTCGCGACCCAGCGCAATCAGCTCCGGCGCCTTGTAGAACTCGAAGAACCGGCACACCCGCTTCGGCACGTTGATCAGGATGTCCGGCGGATACCCGGCGATCTTGTACTGCGCCAGAGAGGTCTGCATCACCTCGAAACTCTGGTTGATCAGATCAAGCAATGAAGCCGGCCCGACGTTATCGACGATGAATGATCCGGTGGCGGATTTCGGTGCGCCGTCGCGCTCTGGCGCGGCGGCCGGTTGCTGGGCTTCCGGTTCGGCGCCTTCGACCCATGGATTGATCTCCGCCGCTTCGGCACGCAGCGCTTCCTGTTCCAGCATCAGCAGTTGCTCGGCCTGTTTGCGGCGAAACGGCATCTTTGAACCCAGCGAAGTGATCAGGCTGTCGAAGCGCGTACGGAACGCGGCAGGACGCTGGATCACCGGCAGTTTGTAATGGCGCTGGTTGGTCGAGTTGAGATTGACCGCGATGATCAGATCGCAATGGCTCGACACCACCGGCACGATCGGCAACGGGTTGAGAATGCCGCCGTCCACCAGCATCCGGTTGCCCTGCATCACCGGGGTGAACAGGCTGGGAATCGCCGCCGAAGCTCGCATGGCCTGATGCAGGCAGCCTTCCTGGAACCAGATTTCCTGTTGGTTGGTGAGGTCGGCGGCTACGGCGGTGTAGGGAATGCGCAGGTCTTCGATGTTGATCTCGCCGACGATCTTGCGGATCTGGCCGAAGACTTTTTCGCCACGGATCGCACCGAGGCGGAAGCTGACGTCCACCAGACGCAGCACGTCGAGATAATCCAGGCTTTCGATCCAGTTGCGGTACTCGTCGAGCTTGCCGGCGGCGTAGATTCCGCCGACCACGGCCCCCATTGAACAGCCGGCAATACAACTGATGTCATAGCCCCGTCGTTCGATCTCTTCAATGACCCCGATATGGGCATAGCCCCGGGCGCCACCGGAGCCCAGCACCAGTGCGACACGCTTTTTCATCCAACTTCCTCCCGACAAGGTTGCACAATGCACCCATCGAGGGCCGGGCTTCAATCGGCGGGGTCGCTCGGGGCGGCGATGGCGTCGTTTTTTCGATACTTCATGACCCGTCGGCGTTATCTTTTGCAGTGCGGCGCAATGGCGGGGCCCAAGGCACTTTTTCGCTGGCGCACCGTCTTACCTGCACGACTGTTGACCTATCTCTGAGGTGTGAGTGATGAAAGCCTGGATCTGTGTGCCGTTGATTGCTTTGGCATTGGCCGGTTGCGCCGGCAAGACCGCTTATCGCGACAGCTGTGGCAGCCAGCTCGACGCGGCGTGGCATGAACTGGATCTGGCCAAGGCCGAGGGTTTCGCCGGCACGGTCAGTTACTCCAAGGCGTTGTCGTTGCTGACAGCCGCCAAGACCCAGCAGCAATTCGAGGGATTCGAAGGTTGCACCAGGAAAGCCGAAAAAGCGCGTTTCTACATTCGCGAATCCCGCGCCGGACGCTAAGCTGCTGACGTGGCGCAAGGCACCTCGTTTGCGCAAGTGCACACTCGTGCAAAGCCATTGAATTCAGGAGCAAGCGATGTCTGCGTGGGTTGATCGGCTGGTGGCTCATGTCCTGAGCCTGGAAGTGCGGCTGCTGGCCTGTCAGGCGCGTCTGTCCGCGCGGACCGACCCAGAAGCGTTGCACGATCTGCGCACCACCGTACGGCGTTTGCGCAGTCTGTTGCGACCGTTGCGCGGCTTGCCAGGTGTCGAACAGTTGGAAAGCGCGGCGGCCAGCGTCGGACAACTGACCACGCCGTGGCGCGACCGCGAGGTGCTGGCGGCGTGGTTGATCAAGCATGATCAGCCCGAAGCCGCGCAGCGCCGCATGGTGCAGATGGCCGAGGCGTACCCGACGCTGGCGGCCAGTGCCGAAGTGGCGTCGCTGCTGATGATCCTCGATGCCTTTCCGCGTTTTCTGCGCGCGTCCCAGCGCCAGGGATTGCTCAAGCGCCTGGACAAACGTATCGAAAAACGTCTGGGCAAACAATGGAAGCACCTTGACGTGGCGCTGCACGACCCGGCCCACGACCGCCATCGCCTGCGCCTGCTGATCAAGCGTGTGCGTTACGGCATTGAGGCTTACCCGGAACTCGATCGACTGCCCGAAGCCGCCTTACCCCGATTGAAATCCGCACAAGGCGCCCTCGGTGACTGGCACGATTGCTGGCAATGGCTGGCCCGCGCCGAGCTGGAGCAGGATCTGCAACCCTGCGTCGCCACGTGGCAGGCGACCATGGCCAAGGCCGAAATCAAGGCCGACCGGGTGCTGGAAAAACTCAGCGCGACCTGCTTCAAGTCCTGAAACCCGCTGGCGCGCAGCAGCGCTGTCTTATCTGTCAGTCTCTTTGACCGGAATGGACGCTGCGCCGCTCTGCCGCGCTGGTTAAGATCCGCTCATTCCCTTTTTCGTGTCCGAGGTTTCCATGCGCTTTTGCGATCTGATCGATGCTGTCCGTCGTCAACCGGAGGTCACGATTCCGGCGGAGTGGGGCCAGGGCCGGGCCAGTTTTGGCGGGCTGGTGGCCGCGCTGCAATTTGAAGTGATGCGCACCAAGGTTCCGACCGATCGGCCGGTACGTTCGCTGGCGATCACCTTCGTCGGCCCGGTCGAGCCCGAAGTGCCGGTGAGTTTTGAAGTCGAGGTACTACGCGAAGGCAAAGCGGTCAGCCAGGTGCTGGGGCGTGCTGTGCAGAACGGTCAGGTGGTGACGATGGTGCAAGGCAGCTTCGGGGCTTCGCGGCCATCGGAAGTGGCGGTTGAAGCCTATCCCGCGCCGGAAATGAAGCACTGGGACGATTGCCAGGAACTGCCGTACATCAAAGGCGTAACCCCCGAGTTCATGCGTCATCTGGCGATGCGCTGGAGCGTTGGCGGGATGCCGTTCACCGGCAATCAATCGCGGCTGATGGGTGGCTGGGTGCGTTTGCGGGGTGATGTGAAGGAAGAGTCGGTCAACGAAGCGCACCTGCTGGCGCTGGTCGATGCCTGGCCACCAGCGCTGTTGCCGTACCTGAAGAAACCGGCACCGGGCAGTACGCTGACCTGGACCATCGAATTCGTTCAGCCGTTACGCGATTTGAGTACGCTGGATTTTTGCCAATACCTGGCGGACATCGAGTATGCCGCCGACGGTTACGGCCACGTCGCCGCCAAGCTGTGGAGTGCGAAGGGTGAACTAATTGCCATGAGTCGGCAGACGGTGACGATCTTCGCCTGACTCAATGCCGGCGATGGCGTTCACGCCAAGCGCGAAACCAGCCGCCACTGAGGAAGAACCGCGGAAACGTCAGGAACTGCTCGACCAGCAGACGCGAGACGGCGTCCTTGCGATCACTGAACGGCTCGGAGGCTTGCGCCTCCAGGCTGTGGCCGTGACGCTGCAGACCCAGCGCCGCGATGATGCCGATCACGCCGATCGCCACGCTGGCCAGACTCAGGCTGAACACGCCCGAGACGATCAACAGAAACGCGACGATGAACAGCGGCACGGCAATCAGGTGCAGCACCAGATTGGTCGGGTGCTGATGGTTGTTCGGGTACGCGCGCCATTGCCACGCGGGAAGGTTGGGGTGACGTTTGCCCATGTTGCTGCTCCTCGATCCATGTTCAGTACATGGTTGAAGAATAGGCCCGGGCAGCGAGGGCGGCGAATCAAGGTTGGCTATTGAAGTGATAGGGACAATGGCCAATCTCGATGTTGCCCCCTAGAGCTTCAACTGACCGATCGCCTTGTTCAGCTCCCCGGCTAGCGTCGCCAGTTCATTGCTCGTGGTCGCCGAATCCACGGTCTGTTGCACAGTGTTTTCGGTCACGTCGCGAATGCTCACCACCGCGCGGTTCATCTCTTCGGCCACCTGACTTTGCTGTTCCGCCGCCACCGCAATTTGCGTGTTGCTCTCGCGCATTTGCGCTACCGCTCCGGTGATTTCCGCCAGCGCTTCACCGGCCTCCTGCGCCTGCTGCACGCAGTCGTCGGCCTTGTACGAACTCTCCTGCATGAAGTCCACCGCATCACGGGTGCCAGCCTGCAACGCCGAGACCATGGTGGTGATTTCATCGGTGGAGGTCTGCACACGTTTGGCGAGGTTGCGTACCTCGTCGGCGACTACCGCGAACCCGCGACCCATTTCCCCGGCACGCGCCGCTTCGATCGCGGCGTTGAGTGCCAGCAAATTGGTCTGTTCGGCGATGCTGTGGATCACGCTGACCACACCGTTGATCTTCTGGCTGTCCTCGGCCAGACGCTGGATCATCTCGGCAGTCTGCTGCACGCCGCTGGACAGGCCGGCAATCGACGTCTGCACCCGGCTCACCACTTGCTGGCCGCTGCCGGCCAGGCCGTCGGCGGTCTGCGACAGATCGCGAGTGGCGCCGGCGTGCTGGGCGATGTGGTAGACAGTCGCGGTCATTTCGTTGATCGCCGTGGCGGCCTGATCGGTTTCACTCTGCTGGCCAAGCATGCCGTGACGCACCTCGTTCATGCTCGACGCCAGTCGCGCAGCGCCGACGTCGAGTTGCCGCGCGGTGTTGGCCACGGTGGTCACCACTCGCTGATAACCGGCCTGCATCGCATTGAACGCGTTGGCCATTTGCCCGACTTCGTCCTTGCAGGCCAGCGGCACCCGGGCGGCGAGGTCGCCGGTTTTCTCCACGTGCAGCATCACGTCCTTGAGCGTATTGAGCTGGCTGAGCAGAAAGCGGATCAGTAGCTGCGAGGCACCGAGCATCGCCAGCATCAGGATGAACACCGCCACCGCGTAGTTGGCGAAGCGCTCGCTGAACACCTGGCTGAGGCTGGGGGCGTAGGCGATCACGGCGACCTGCTGGCCATCGGCACGGCTGAAGACTTCGGCGCCGAGCAGCGGATTTTCGCCGAACAACGGCAAATGACTGATCTCGATCCAGCCGCTGCTGTCGGTTATCTCCAGCAGCGGTTGATCGTTGAGGCGCGGCGCTTCACCGCGTTTAAACGTCAGTACCTGATCGGATTTGGGCAGCGCCTGCCCGACCGGCCAGGCCTTGAGCAATTGCGCCTGGGCCTGGGCCGAGGTTTGCGCGGCGTGGCTGCGGGCCTGTTGTTCGAGCTGCACGGCGTACAGCACCAGCAACAGGGTGGTGACAAAGGCGACCGCGTTGACCGCCCAGAATTTGTATTTCAGCGAGATATTGCTAAGCCAGGCACCCATGGAGGTCTTCTCTGATAGCGGAAACAGTTTTGGCAAGGTGCCATTATTGTGCCGCTACCCAGGCGTCCGGTTCTTGATATGCATCAACAACCGATGCATCTGCCTCTTTCAGGGCAGGATAGGTAAACCGTAGAACGCCCGTGCGCACGCGGTTGTGTGGGCGGCCAGGTCTGCTTCGGTTTCGCCTCGATGCAACGCGACTTCACGCAACACTTCGGTCAGGTACGCTGGCTCGTTGCGCCCGTTTTTCGGCTTTGGCCGCAGTGTGCGCGGCAGCAGATATGGCGCATCGCTTTCGAGCATCAGTCGACCGCGCTTGATCTCCTTCACCAGCGGATGCAAATGGGTGCCGCGACGCTCGTCGCAGATCCAGCCGGTGATGCCGATGTGCAGGTCCAGGTCGAGGTAACTGAACAGCGCTTTCTGTTCGCCGGTAAAGCAATGCACCACGGCGGCCGGCAACTGATCGCGGAAGTCACGGAGGATTTCCAGCAGGCGCTGGCTTGCATCACGTTCATGCAGGAACACCGGCAGTTGCAGTTCGGCAGCCAGCGCCAGATGCTCTTCGAGGACTTTTTCCTGCTGCGGGCGCGGCGAGAAATCGCGGTTGAAATCCAGTCCGCATTCGCCCACCGCCACCACGTTCGATTCCTGCAACAGACTGCGCAGACGCCTTGCGCTGTCGGCGTTCCAGTCACTGGCCGAATGCGGGTGAATGCCGGCGGTAGCAAACAGTCGCTGACCGTCCGGATCCAGTTGCTGGCACAGCTCCAGCGCCTGTTCGCTGCCCTCGACGCTGGTGCCGGTCAGCACCAGTTGGCAGACCCCGGCAGCGTAGGCGCGGTCGAGCACGGCCTGGTGTTTGTCGGCGAAACTGGGGTTGGTCAGGTTGACGCCGATATCGATGAGTTGCATGGTGCTACCTCGGGCCGAAGGCCGGAAAGCATATCAGAGCTGTAGATTTATAAGAAAAGCCAAGAACTACAACGGCTTATGGCTGTCTGTTGAGGCCGCGAGGCAGGCTGGGCTGGCAGAGTTGCCATCACTGTGCCAGTCTCTCGCACTTTATCAGCGCTCCAGGCGCTCTGTTTTCGTCGGTGTTTTGCGACCGCTCGGCGGTGAAAACGCCCCGTATTCTTTCCGGAGAGTGGATGGTTCGTCCCTCGGTTTTGCTCCTGCTGTGTGGTTCGCTGCTGCTGCCGATGACGGCGGTCGCGCGGCTGCCCGGACCGCTGCAAGCCGTGCCGGCGGCCAAGGTTCGCGACTTGACCGAAATCCGCAGCAGCCGCGTGCTGCGGGTGCTGGTCAACCAGAGCCGCAACAGCTCCGGCGAAGTCCAGGGCCAGGCCATCGGCATCGAATACCACCGGCTGCGCGCCTTCGAGCAATACCTCAATGGCCACGCCCGCGACGGCCAGGAAATCACCCTCAAGATCATCCCCAAAGCCAAGGATCAATTGCTCGGCGCGCTGCAGCGTGGCGAAGGCGATCTTGTGGCGCCGGGCGAACTGCTCGAGCTGCAACCGGGCCACGCGGTTGCCAGCAGCGAGCCGATCGCCAGCAACGTGCCGCTGGTGCTGGTCGGCATCAAGGGTGAAAAACGCTACACCAAGGTCGAGCAACTGGCCGGCAAAACCCTGGCATTGCCCACCGGCAGTGCGGCGGGGGAGGCGGTCAGCCAGCTCAACCAGAAACTGGCGCTGCACAAACTGGCGCCGATCAAGATCGAATGGGTTGATCCAACGCTGGCGGTCGAGGATGTGCTGGAAATGGTTCAGGGCGGGATCTTCCACCTGACCATCGTCGAGCAACCGATTGCCGAGCGGTGGGGCAAGATCCTGCCCAAGCTGCGTTTCGACCGTCAGGTGATGATCAGCGAACCGGGCGAGGAATACTGGTTCGTGCGCCGTGATGCGTCGATGTTGCGGGCCAGCATCGACCGCTTTCTGACCGGCTACAAAAAGCCGTCGAACGAAGATGCGGCGTTTCTGCGGATCTACCGCCGCCTCTATCAAGTGCACTATCCGTTGGCCAAGGCTGACCGTCAGCGTCTGGAAAAGCTGCGCCCGACCCTGCAGAAGCACGCCGAAGCGCAAAACATGGACTGGCTCAACCTGGCGGCGCTGGCGTTCAAGGAGTCAGCACTGCAACCCGGCGCGCGCAGTGGCAGCGGCCCGACCGGGCTGATGCAGATCACCCCGTCGGCGGCACAGCGAGTCGGCGTCAACAATATCCAGAATCTCGATGCGAATGTGCAGGCCGGGGCCAAGTACCTGGCGATGATCCGCCGCAAGTTCTTCAACAGCCCCAAGCTCAACGAGCGTGAACGCATGGCGTTCACCCTGGCCGCTTACAACATCGGCCCGGAGCGGGTGCAGGGCATGCGTGCCGAGGCGCGGCGTCGCGGCCTGAATCCCAACCAATGGTTCTTTCAGGTCGAGCGCATCGCCATGGAGCAGGTGGGAATGGGCGCCGTCAGCTATGTTAATAGCGTGAACAAGTATTACTTGGCGTTCGACCGGGAGCGGGAGTCGTTGGAGCCCGGGGGGCAGAAAGTTGTCTCACGCAAATGATCAAATAAGTTGATTGTTATGGCGGAATTTTTGCGCTTTTAACATGAAAATAACTGATTAATATAGCGGCCAACCAATAAGCACTTCTGACAACAAGGAAACGCAACATGAGCTCTCTGATCAACAAGGTTCTGTTCACCCGCGCCGGCTACGGTCTGACCATTCTGCGCATTGCCGTCGGCGTGATCTTCGCCGCCCACGGTTCGCAGAAACTCTTCGGCCTGTTCGGTGGCTACGGTCTGGCAGGCACCGCGCAATACATGGAAAGCATCGGCCTGACCCCGGGTTACCTGATGGCTACCCTCGCCGGCGGCACCGAGTTCTTCGCCGGTCTGGCGCTGATCATCGGCCTGCTGGTTCGCCCGGCGGCGCTGGGTCTGACCTTCCTGTCGCTGGTGGCGATCTTCACCGTGCATATCAGCAACGGTCTGTTCATGGCCAACAACGGTTACGAGTTCGCTCTGGCCCTGCTCGGCGGCAGCCTTGCGGTGCTGATCGAAGGCGCCGGCAAGCTCTCGGTGGATCGCGCCATCGCCGGTTGACCGCTCTGGCTCAAGCAAAAGGCCCGCATTGTGCGGGCCTTTTTTGTTGCGGCTGATTCTTGACACTGGCCGGTCACGTTCTCTAGGATGCCGCTCATGCGCCGATTTAAACAGCTACTTGCGGGGCGCCAGGTGACTATTCTTCAGTTGCCGTCAGAAGCCGGAACAGGGCTTCGAAATACCGCTAAAGCGCTGGTTCGGTGTTGCCTCTCACCTGCCATGCAGACTTTTGAGGCAGAGACACGACACGATGAATGCACTACGCCCTCCAGCACGTCCCGCGCCGATCACGGCACACATCACCCAGCGCAATCCGAAAATCCTGCTTGGCGGCAAACATCAGCCGACGCTGTTGCGTTATCTCGATGGCTGGCCACGTCGCAGCGGTGGTCCTGCCGCGTTCCTGATCCAGTTCGTTGAAGACGGTGAGTCGCTGGCGCGTTTTGCCGATGACAGTTTCGATCTGGCCGTCATTCAGGCCCCGAGCCGTGAAGAGGCGCCGGAAATGATTCGCCAACTGACCCGCGTCGCACGCCAGGGCCTGATCACCCGGCGCTGAGCGTCAGGGATATTCGATCGCCACGATGTAGACGAACTGTTCGCCGGTCGGCGTCTGTACCCGAACTTCTGCATCCAGCGCCTTGCCGATAAGGGCGCGGGCCAGCGGTGAGTCGATGCTGATCAGGCCGAGCTTCAGATCCAGTTCGTCCGGGCCGACGATACGATAGCGCGACTGTTTGCCGTCCTCGTCTTCGATGGTCACCCAGGCACCGAAATAGACCTTGTTCGGATCACTGGGTTTTTCGCTGACCACTTTCAACGCCTCAAGGCGTTTGGTGAGAAAGCGCACGCGGCTGTCGATCTCGCGCAGCATTTTCTTGCCGTAGGTGTACTCGGCATTTTCCGAACGATCACCCTGAGCCGCCGCCTCGCTGACTGACTGCGTCACCTGCGGGCGGCGCACGTGCCACAGCTCATGGAGTTCGGCGCGCATCCGCGCTTCACCTTCAGGGGTGATCAGCGCAGTGCCGGCGGTGCGGGGAGGGCGATAACGGCTCATGGCAACTTCTTTTGATCAAGACGGCTGGAGTCTATCAACCCTCGCGCAACACTGTCAGCGGGCTGGCGTTCAGCGCACGCCGTGTGCCGAATACCCCGGCGCCACCAATCAGCGCCGCGCCGATCAACGGCAACAGCAGCAACCACGGATGGGGATGCCATGGCAGGTCGAAGGCGAAGCGATACAGCAACAGACTCACCACTTCCGAACCGATCGCCGCGAGCAATCCGCTGACCGCGCCGAGCAAACCGAACTCGATGCGTCGCGCCTTGATCAACAACTGCCGCTCGGCACCCAGCGCACGCAACAGTGCGCCCTGGCGAATGCGTTCATCCAGCGTTGCCTGCAAACCGGAAAACAGCACCGCCATCCCCGCCGCCAACACAAACAACAACACATACTCCACCGCCAGGGTGACCTGGGCGAGGATGCTGCGCAGCTGTTCGAGCAAGGCTTCGACCTGCAGAATGGTCACTGCCGGGAATGCTCGCGACAGCTCGACAATCTGCTGATCGTGACCGGGCGCCAGATAGAAGCTGGTCAGGTAAGTCGCCGGCAGATCCTTCAAGGTGCCGGGCTGGAAGATCATGAAGAAGTTCGGCTGGAAGTTGTCCCAGTTGATCTCCCGCAGGCTGGTGACCTTCGCTTCACGATTGACCCCGCCGACGCTGAACACCATGTGATCGCCCAGCTTGAGCTTGAGACTCTCGGCCACCTTGCCTTCAACCGAGACGCCCGGAACGTCGTCCGAAGGTTGCCCGGCCCACCACGAACCGGCGGTGATCTTGTTGCCGGCCGGCAGGTCGGCCGCCCATGTCAGGCTCAGGTCGCGCTGGATGGCGCGGTCGCCGGCCGAATCCTTACTGACGATTTGCTGCACCGCTTCGCCATTGATGCTGATCAACCGTCCCGGCACCACCGGATACAAAGGAGCGGCCTGGGCCGAGACATTGATCAGGTGATCGGTAAAGGCCTGTTTGTCCGCCGGCAGGATGTTCAGGGCGAAATAGTTGGGGGCGTTTTTCGGCAGCTGGTTTTGCCAGGTGTCGAGCAGTTCGCCACGCAGCAAGGCGATCAGCGCCATGGACAGCAGGATCAGCCCGAAGGCCAATGACTGGCCGGCGGCCGCCAAAGGATGACGCAACAACTGACCCAACCCGAGACGCCACGGCAAGGACGCGCGCGCCAGCAGACGACGCAGGCTTTGCAGCAGCAACAGCAGCAAACCGCCGAGCACCAGCGCGGCGACCACACCGCCGCCGAGCAGGGCGAATGTCAGCAGCAGATCCAGACTCAGGCGCCACATGATCAGCCCGAGCGCACCGAGTGCCGCGCCGTAGACCATCCAGGTGCTCGATGGAATCGGCAGCATGTCCCGGCGCAATACTCGCAATGGCGGAACCCGGCCCAGTGCGGCGAGCGGTGGCAGGGCGAAACCTGCCAGAGCGACCAGTCCGGTGCCGATTCCGGCGAGCGCCGGCAGCAAGCCTCCCGGCGGTACGTCGGTCGGCAGCAGATCATGCAGCAGCGCGAACAATCCCAATTGCGCGAGCCAGCCGAGCAGGGCACCGCTGAGGCTGGCGAGCAGGCCGAGTACCGTCAGTTGCAGACTGAACAGCACCAGGGTTTCCCGGCGCGACAGACCCAGGCAACGGAGCAGGGCGCTGGCATCGAAACGCCGACTGGCGAAGCGGTTGGCCGACAACGCGACCGCCACACCGGCCAGAAGCACGGCGACCAGGCTGGCCATGTTCAGATAGCGTTCGGCCTTGCCCAGTGCGCCGCCGATCTGCCGGTTGCCATCGCGGGCATCCTGAATTCGCTGGTTGGCGGCAAGGCCCGGTTTGATCAGTTGGCGATAGGTTTCCAGCGCCTGCGGCTCACCGCGCCACAGTTCGCGGTAGCTCACCCGGCTGCCGGGTTGTACCACGCCGGTCGCGGCGAGGTCGTCAAGGTTGATCAGTACTCGTGGCGTGAGGCTGTAGAAGTTGCCGGCGCGATCCGGTTCGTAAGTCAGCACTCGCGTCAGTTTCAATGTCTTCATGCCGACGTCGATGCTGTCGCCGATCTTCAGGTCCAGCGCCGTCAGCAGGCGCGCTTCGACCCAGGCTTCACCGGGCTGCGGCTCGCCTCCGGCTTCCTCTGTCGCGTAAGGAGCGGGAGCGCTTTTCAGTTCGCCGCGCAGCGGATAGGCGCGGTCGACGGCTTTGATACTGGAGAGCTGAATGCCGTTGTCCGTGGCGATGACGCTGGAAAACTCCACCACCTGCGCATGATCCAGGCGCAGCTCGGTGCCGCTCCGGATCTGTTCCGGGCGGGCCGGCGAGCTGCCTTCGAGCGACAGGTCGGCGCCTAAAAACTCGGTCGCACGCAGCATCATCGCGCCGTTGAGACGGGCACCGAAATAGCCGATCGCGGTACTCGCCGCGACCGCCACGACCAAGGCGAAAAACAGCACCCGCAGTTCACCGGCGCGGGCATCGCGCAGCAGTTGGCGCAGGGCGAGACTGAACAGACGCAACAGCGGCAGACGTGCCATCAAGGCTCCAGAGGGGCGACCAACAGGCCGGCTTCAAGACGGATCAGGCGCCGGCAACGATGGGCCAGGCGTTCGTCGTGGGTCACCAGCACCAGGGTGGTGCCGCGTTCCTTGTTCAATTCAAACAGCAAGTCGCTGATGCGCTCGCCGGTGTGGCTGTCGAGGTTGCCGGTGGGTTCGTCGGCGAACAGCACATCGGGCTCGGCGGCGAACGCCCGGGCAATCGCCACACGCTGCTGTTCACCGCCGGAGAGCTGACGTGGCGAGTGCGTCAGGCGCTGGCCGAGTCCGACCCGTTGCAGTAACTCGGTGGCGCGGCTTCGCGCGTCTTTGCGGCCGTCGAGTTCCAGCGGCAGCATGACGTTTTCCAGCGCGTTGAGGCTGTCGAGCAGCTGGAAAGATTGAAAGACGAAACCCACGTGTTCGGCGCGAATGCGTGCGCGCTGGTCTTCGTCGAGATGACTCAGGGCTTGTCCGGCGAGCGTCACTTCGCCGCTGCTTGGCAGATCAAGGCCGGCGAGCAGGCCGAGCAGGGTGGATTTGCCGGAACCGGACGCGCCGACGATGGCCAGGCTGTCGCCCTTGTTCAGTTCCAGGCTGAGTTCGTGCAGGATGGCCAGTTCACCTTCCGCGCTGGGAACCACTTTGCTAAGGTTCTTCGCGGTGAGAATGCTTGCGCCCATGGAGAATCCGATGCGTGTGTGGTTTTTGAGTGCTGGCCTGGCCTTGATGTGCATGGCCCAGAACGCAGCGGCGGGTACAGTCCTGATCGTTGGCGATAGTATCAGCGCCGGTTTCGGACTGGATACCCGGCTGGGGTGGGTGTCGTTGCTCGAACAGCGGCTCAAGAGCGAAGGTTTTGACGACAAAGTGGTCAATGCGTCCATCAGCGGTGACACCAGTGCCGGAGGCCAGGCGCGGCTGCCGGCGCTGCTTGCAGAGCACAAGCCGGAACTGGTGATCCTCGAATTGGGCGGCAACGATGGCCTGCGCGGAATGCCGCCGACGCAATTGCAACAAAATCTTGCTTCGATGATCGACAGCTCCCGTCAAAGCGGTGCCAAGGTGCTGTTGCTCGGCATGCAGTTGCCGCCCAATTACGGCAAGCGCTACACCGATGCCTTCGCCGAGGTCTACGGCAAACTCGCCGAGGAGAAAAAAATCCCGCTGGTGCCGTTTTTTCTCGACGGTGTGGGCGGGCATCCGGACTTGATGCAGGCCGACGGTCTGCACCCGGCGGCCGGGGCTCAGGGCAAGTTGCTGGAAAATGTCTGGCCGACGCTAAAACCGCTGTTATGAGGCTTTTCTAGCGGCAGGCTTTCGGCTAATGTGGCGCCCCCTAATTTGGAGCCCCCGATGCCGCGCCCTGCCTGGTCCCTGTTCGCCTACCAACTGATCGAGCCTGACGAACAGCTGGATCTGTTCGCCTGCCAGGAAGTGCGGGTGCATCTGGTGACCCGTCAGCTGGAACTCGGTGGTTCGGCTGACCGAACCCTGTGCGGCAGTCTGCTGCCGGCGCAACCGCGCTGGTCCAGCGTGGATCGCCGGGTGTTCCAGGATCAGCGCCTGTGCTCGCTGTGCCGGGCGATCCTCGAATCGCAGAAGCGCGGCACCTCGCCGATCTGGCCTGAGCTGCGTTTCGAACTTTAAACGCAACCGTTCTTTCGAATGCAGTTTGGGCGAGCGGCAGCTTCAACCATGAAGAGTGATGCCAGCCCATCGGCGCATCTCCCCGAATTCTCTGGGCGCGGTGTACAATCGCGTTCTTATTACCCTTGTCGATCTTGCGAAGGATTCTCCGGATGTTGCCGCGTTTTCCTGCCGTCACCCGCTGCCTGTCTCTTGCCGCCCTGTGTGTGGCCGGTCCCGTTGCCGCACTGGAGTTTCCACTGCCACCGCCTGGTGAAGACATCATCGGCCAGGTGCAGGTGATCAAGGCCAAGTACGAAGACACCTTTGCCGATCTGGGCACCACCTACGATCTGGGTTATTCGGAAATGGTCGCGGCCAACCCGGGCGTCGATGCCTGGTTGCCGGGCGCCGGCACCGAAGTGGTCCTGCCGACCCGTTTCATCCTGCCGCCGGGGCCGCGTGAAGGCATCGTGATCAACCTGGCCGAGTACCGCCTCTATTACTACCCGAAAGGCCGGAACGTGGTGTACACCTTCCCGCTGGGTATCGGCCGTGAAGGCTGGGGCTCGCCGATCGCTCACACCACGATTACCGCGAAGACGCCGAACCCGACCTGGACGCCGCCAGCTTCGATCAAGGCTGAACATGCTGCCGATGGCGATCCGCTGCCGAACGTGGTGCCGGCCGGTCCGGACAACCCGCTGGGGCCGTTCAAGTTCACCCTGGGCACGCCGGGCTACCTGATCCACGGCTCGAACAAGAAGTTCGGTATCGGCATGCGCACCAGTCACGGCTGCTTCCGCATGTTCAACAACAACGTGCTGGAAATGGCCAGCATGGTTCCGGTGGGGACTTCGGTACGGATTCTCAACGACGCCTACAAGTTCGGTCGCAGTGGCGGCAAGATCTATCTGGAGGCGCACACGCCGATCGATGACAAAGGCAACCCGTCGGTGGTCGACAAGCACACCGCCGTGATCAACGCGATGCTCAAGCGCGAAGACATCACCAACAACCTTCGCATGAACTGGGATGTGGTGCGTGATGTGGTGGCGGCCGAAGATGGCCTGCCAACCGAAATCGGCACACCGAACACCTCGGCGCCGATGGTCTCCAGCGCACCGATCGACCTGCAGCAATAAGCTGGAAGACAAAACCCGCCGAGGCTTGCGCCGTGGCGGGTTTTTTATTGCCCGCAGAAAACTGCAGGCACAAAAAAGCCGACCCGAAAAACGGGTCGGCTTGATAACAATCCCGAAGGACTATTACTTGCGGCTAGCTTTTTCCAGCATGCGCAGAGCACGCTCGTTAGCTTCGTCAGCAGTCTGTTGTGCTTTTTGAGCAGCAGCCAGAGCTTCATCAGCTTTACGGTAAGCTTCGTCTGCACGAGCCTGGGCGCGAGCAGCTGCGTCTTCAGTAGCGGTCAGACGTGCTTCGGTTTCTTTCGATGCGCTGCTGCAACCGGTAGCCAGAACTGCGGCCAGAGCCAGAGCAGAGAATTTCAGAACGTTGTTCATCGTGTTCCCCTTCAAGGACTTTCAATTAAGTGGCTGTCTCCTCCGATTGAGGAAATAGCCGGCGTACATACTACCCATTACTTGTAGTAAGTAAACTGACGTGAGGCAAGAAGCAAAAAAAATTGTAGGCGTTGATTCTTTTTCGAGCAACTTTTAACTGGGCTGTATAAAAAATATCCAGCTGTAAGCCCCGAGATGAGCGAGTTAATGAGAAAAAGTTCCCGTTGCTGTGCGCTGTTTTGCAGGTAGTGGCCGAAGTCTGTCTATATGGATTCGTCCACACTTTTGTTGCGAATCTGCGCAGCGCCTCGCATATCTTTGTCCATGTTGAGGTGACTTTAAAACAGGCGGCTCGTCTTAAGTCTCAACATCCGGCGATGTTCAGCCTTTCGGCTCGGGAAGATCGTCTCCCGAACCGGCCCTGAGTCCACCGGAACTGCCCCGTCAATCCGCATGTTGACGAGCGTACCTTGAGCATTTTCGCCAATGGTGCCTACTATTTGATACGTGCTCGGGTTGCGCGAGATCGGTGCAGTTCTTCTCGGTGTCCATCAGGCACGGGGTGGCGTAGATGTTCCTTCGCCGGGAAAACATCGGTAAGGTAGGGGTCAGAATTCGAGACCCGCGAGGAGTAGTGATGAGCGAGGCGTTGTCCATCCACCATGACCAGGCTGGTCATCAGTTCGAGACCAATGTGGACGGTCATCGTGCCTACCTGACCTATATGGATCTGGGGAAACAGACCCTGGATATCTACCGCACCTTCGTGCCCAACGCCTTGCGTGGCCGAGGCATCGCGGCAGCCCTGACCGAGCGGGCGTTGCAGTACGCCGATGAAATGGGCTACACAGTCATTCCATCGTGCTCCTACGTGGAGCGCTACATGGAGCGTCATCAGCGGCGCACCGCCAAGATCTGACTGACCTCACCGCACACACAAAAACGCCGGGCAATGCCCGGCGTTTTTTATGCCTGTGAAACGCCTGTCAGCTGCGCTGACGTTTCGGCAGGACATCCTTGAGCTTGGCGTGCATGCTGCGCAAGGTGTTTTCGGTAGCGGACCAGTCGATGCACGCATCGGTGATCGACACGCCGTATTGCAGGTCGGCGAGGTCTTTCGGGATCGCCTGGCAGCCCCAGTTCAGGTGACTTTCGACCATCAGGCCGATGATCGACTGGTTGCCTTCGAGGATCTGGTTGGCGACGTTCTCCATCACCAACGGTTGCAGGGCCGGATCCTTGTTGGAGTTGGCGTGGCTGCAGTCGACCATGATGTTCGGCTTGATCTTCGCCTTGTTCAGCGCCTGCTCGCACAGGGCGACGCTGACCGAGTCGTAGTTCGGCTTGCCGTTGCCGCCGCGCAGCACCACATGACCGTAGGCGTTGCCTTTGGTGGTGACGATCGACACGCCACCTTCCTGGTTGATACCCAGGAAACGGTGCGGGCTGGAAACCGACTGCAAGGCGTTGATCGCCACAGTCAGGCCGCCGTCGGTGCCGTTCTTGAAGCCGACCGCCGAAGACAGGCCGGAAGCCATCTCGCGGTGGGTCTGGGATTCGGTGGTACGGGCGCCGATGGCCGACCAGCTGATCAGGTCCTGCAGATACTGCGGGGAGATCGGGTCGAGGGCTTCGGTTGCGGTCGGCAGGCCTTTCTCGGCCAGGTCCAGCAGCAACTGGCGACCGATGTGCAGACCGTCCTGGATTTTGAACGAGTCATCCAGGTACGGGTCGTTGATCAGGCCTTTCCAGCCGACGGTGGTCCGTGGTTTCTCGAAATACACGCGCATGACCAGATACAGGGTGTCCGAGACTTCTGCCGCCAGCACCTTCAGGCGATCGGCATATTCGTGGGCAGCCTTGATGTCGTGGATCGAGCAGGGGCCGATCACCACGAACAGACGATGGTCGGTGCCATCGAGAATGTTGCGGATGACCTCGCGACCCTTTGTGACGGTGCGCAGGGCAGCGTCGCTCAGAGGGATATCACGCTTGAGCTGATCGGGAGTGATCAGGGTCTCGTTGGAAGCGACGTTCAGGTCGTTGATCGGTAAATCAGCCATCGTTTACTCGTCAGGTCACGGGTGCCGGCCGCCAGCGATCCCCGCGCGGCGGAGCACAGCGGATTTAAGCGCGTCGGGGAGCCGAACCTTATCGCGTTAGACGCCTGCTAGACAATGGGCAAGTCACTGTTCAGTCCAGCACAGGCTGCGCAAACGCCTTGCGAACGGTGTCGTGGGAGAACTCGTCGGCGTGTTGTTCGACCCATTGCAGGGCCAGGGCCTGAATATCCTGGAGGTCGTCGTGGGCGTCGTTGAGTCGGCAATAGCGTTCGATCTGACACACCTGCTCACCCATTCGCGCGCTGAACAGCGTCTGTTCGTCGGTGAAGGCGATGCCCACCAGATAGCCTTTCTTGCGACGCAGGCACCAGGCCACGTAGCCCGGATAACAGATGTCGGCATTGAGAGTCGGCATGCGCACCTGCAGCGCGGTGCCATGGCGCCAGGCACGGTGGTAATTGCAAGCGATGCCGCCGAGGCTGATAGTGTGCAGCCGTTGACGCGAAATACACTCCGGTGTGAGCAAGGTCAATTCAACGGGCACATCATCCGGATGAGGAATAAACCGTCCCATGAGCACAGACTCCCTGTGTCGGCCATTTGACATTGTTTCCCCCAGTATAGTGGTCGAATCGCAACTGACCGATTTTGACGCCGACCAACGGCTGCTGGCGATGAATGGCGTTTCGCTGGTGATCTTCACCAGCGTCGGCTGCGCCAGTTGCCGCTATGCCCGCGAAGTGTTGCCGGGACTTGATCTTGCCGTCGATCGCGTGTGCTGGATCGATGCCGGTGACAACGGCGGACTGGTCGAGCGTTATCAGGTCTTTCATTTGCCGGCGCTGTTTGTGGTGCGTGACGGCGAGTTCTTTGGGGCTGTGCACACGCGTCTGAATGTCGATGAGCTGAATGCAGCCGTGACGCAGGCGCTAGGTCGAATTGCAGAGGAGTTGCCGTGATGGGAGCAGTGAAAAAACCGGTGGTGGGGATTATCGGCACCGGCGCCATCGGAGGGTTCTACGGGGTGATGCTGGCCCGGGCCGGGTTCGATGTGCACTTTTTGTTGCGCAGTGAATTTTCCGCAGTCGCCGAGCGCGGCTTGCAAGTGGACAGTGCTGTGCATGGCGCATTGGCGCTGAACCCGGTGCAGGCTTATTCGTCGGCTGAAGACATGCCGCCCTGCGACTGGCTGCTGGTTGGCGCCAAGACCACCAGCAATGCCGGGTTGGCGCCGTCGATCATTCAGGCGGCGAAGCCCGACGCGAAAGTGCTGGTGCTGCAAAACGGCCTCGACGTCGAAGACAGTTTGCGTGCGTTGCTGCCCGATTCCCTGCATTTGCTGGGCGGCTTGTGCCTGATTTGCGTTCATCGCGAGGGGCCGGGCCAGATCACCCACCAGGCGCTGGGCGCAGTGAACGTCGGCTATCACAGCGGCCCGGCAGCGGATGACGCGGCGCGCATGGCAATCGTCGAAGAGGGCGCCAGCCTGTTCCGCGCCGCCGGTCTTGATTCCCAGGCGATGCCGAACCTGCATCAGGCGCGCTGGCAGAAACTGGTGTGGAACATTCCCTACAACGGCCTTTCGGTGTTGCTAGGCGCCGGCACCACGCCGTTGATGGCCGACACGGACAGCCGCGCATTGATTCAGGCGCTGATGGCTGAAGTGGTGCAGGGCGCCAAGGCCTGCGGCCACGACATGCCACCCGGTTACGCCGAATACCTGTTCATGATGACCGAGAAAATGCCCGATTATTGGCCGAGCATGTACCACGACTTTTTACACAAGCGACCGCTGGAGCTGGAGGCGATCTACGCTCGTCCTTTGGCGGCGGCGAAAGCGGCAGGCTGCGAGTTGCCGCGAATCGAATCGTTGTATCGCACATTGAGCTTTATCGACCGGCGCAACGTTTAAACCGGTCGCACTGGGGGAAAGGCATGGCCAAGAACATCGATGACAAACTGGTGCTGGCGATCTCGTCCCGTGCCCTGTTCGACCTGAGCGAAAGCCACAAGGTGTATGAGTCGAGCGGCGTCGAAGCCTACCGGCAATATCAGATCGATCACGAAGACGAAATTCTCGCGCCGGGCGATGCCTTTCCGCTGGTGGAAAAACTCCTCAACCTGAACAGTCGTCTCGGCCGCGCCCGGGTCGAGGTGATTCTGGTGTCGCGCAACAGCGCCGACACCGGCCTGCGTGTTTTCAACTCCATTGGTCACTACGGCCTGGCGATCTCCCGTGCGGCGTTCGTTGGCGGCCGCAGTCCTTATCCGTATCTGAAGGCTTTCGGTTGCGACCTGTTTCTCTCCACCCATGCCGAAGATGTGCGCGCTGCGCTGGATGCCGGTTTCGCGGCGGCGACCATTCTGTCCGGCGGCGCCAGTCGCGCGGCCAGCGATGAATTGCGTATTGCCTTCGACGGTGACGCAGTGCTGTTTTCCGATGAGTCGGAGCGCGTCTATCAATCCGGTGGCCTCGAAGCCTTCCAGGCCAAGGAGCGTGAATCCGCTCGCGAACCGTTGCGCGGCGGACCGTTCAAGGGCTTTCTTGCGGCGCTCAACCTGTTGCAGCGCGAGTTCTCCGATGAGGAGTGCCCGATCCGCACCGCCCTGGTCACCGCGCGTTCGGCGCCGGCCCACGAGCGGGTGATCCGCACCTTGCGCGAATGGGACATTCGTCTGGACGAGTCGCTGTTTCTCGGTGGCCTGACCAAGTCGGCATTCCTCGAAGCCTTTGCGGCCGATGTGTTTTTCGATGATCAGGCCGGCCACTGCGAGCTGGCCCGGGAGGTTGTGGCAACCGGTCACGTGCCCCACGGCATCAGCAACGAACCGGCGGTCTAAAGCCCTCGTGGTTCAAGACGTTGCGTCGCACGTCGTACTCGCCAAGGCACTGCTAAGCTGAATCAAATCTCCGCCATGTTGGCTTGCGAGGAGGTCATATGATTCGTTCGATGCTGTATGCCACTGACCTCGGTCTGTACGCACCGTTAGTGATGCAGCATGCCCTGGCGATGGCGCGAACGTTCAATGCCGACCTGTACGTAGTGCACGCAGTGGAACCCATGGGGCTGTTCGCCGAATCGGTGTTGCAGAGCTATCTCGACGAACAGGCATTGAACGAATTTCACAGTCAGGGTCTGAAAACGGTCATTGCCAATATCGAGCAGCGGGTGCTCGACAGTTTTCGCGAAGAACTGGGGGATGAGGGCGAGCAGGACCTGCAGCGGATACGCGCGGTGCGGGTGCTGCAGGGCGATCCGTCACAGGTGATTCTCGATCAGGTGCAGAAACTCTCTGTCGATTTGCTGATCGTAGGAAGTCACAGCCACGGGGTCGGGGCGGAAACACCTTTGGGGCGAACGGCGGCCCGGCTGCTGCAATTGTCCAAGGTGCCGGTTTATCTGGTGCCGCTGGTGGAGCGTCGCCGTCGGGAGGATCGCTGAAGCGGGAATAATGGCACTTTGATAAAAAAGTTCTAGATTTATTCTTCAAACCATTAATATAGTTATATACCGTCGCTGATGCCCGTGGCGTCTACCTGCTTTGAGGGATTCATATGAAGCTTCAACAACTGCGCTACATCTGGGAAGTGGCGCACCACGACCTCAACGTTTCCGCTACAGCCCAAAGCCTCTACACCTCGCAACCGGGCATCAGTAAACAGATCCGTCTGCTGGAAGACGAACTGGGCGTCGAAGTGTTCGCCCGCAGCGGCAAGCACTTGACCCGCGTCACTCCGGCCGGCGAGCGTATCATCACCACTGCCGGTGAGATTCTGCGCAAGGTCGAAAGCATCAAGCAGATCGCCCAGGAATTCTCCAATGAGAAGAAAGGCACCCTGTCGATCGCCACCACCCATACCCAGGCACGTTATGCACTGCCGCCGGTGATCAGCAATTTCATCAAGCAATACCCGGACGTGGCGCTGCATATGCACCAGGGTTCGCCGATGCAGATCGCCGAAATGGCCGCTGACGGCACCGTCGATTTCGCCATCGCCACCGAAGCGCTGGAGCTGTTCGGCGATCTGGTAATGATGCCGTGCTATCGCTGGAACCGTTGCGTGGTCGTGCCTCAGGGCCACCCGCTGACCAAGCTGCCGAAACTGACCCTCGAAGCGCTGGCCGAATACCCGATCGTGACTTACGTGTTCGGTTTCACCGGCCGTTCGAAACTCGACGAAGCCTTCAGCCATCGCGGCCTGACGCCGAAAGTGGTGTTCACCGCTGCCGACGCCGACGTGATCAAAACCTACGTGCGTCTGGGCCTGGGTGTCGGCATCGTGGCGAAAATGGCGGTCGACACCAAGCTGGATAACGATCTGGTGGTGCTCGATGCCAGCGAACTGTTCGAGTCCAGCGTGACCAAGATCGGTTTCCGTCGCGGTACTTTCCTGCGCGGCTTCATGTGCGACTTCATCGAGAAGTTCGCGCCGCACCTGACCCGCGAAGTCATGGCCAAGGCCATTCAGTGCCACAACAAGCAGGAGCTGGAAGAGCTGTTCGAAGGCGTCGAACTGCCGGTTCACTAAGCCCCTGTCTACAGCACCTCGGTGACAGCAAACTGTTGCCGGGTGCCCGCCACCAGAATCTCCACCTCGTCCCCCTCAAACTTGCCCAGCAGGCTTTTGCCCAGCGGCGAGCGGGGGGTGATGACGGTAATCGGCTGGCCCACCACGTCGACTTTCACGCCCGCCGCATCCGGCGCCAGAAACAGCCATTGCTCGCGACCCTTTTCATCCTCCAGACCGAGCAGGGCGCCGACTTCAATCCCTCGTTGAGCGTCATACGCGCGCAGCGTCAGGTTCTGGCACAGCGCCAGTGACTGTCGAATTTCCTCGACCCGTTTCGCCTGGCCTGCCGCCAGGTACGACGCCTCGAGTCCCAGGGTGTCGTACTTGTTTTCGGCGATGTTCTCTTCGTGGGTCGCGGTTTCGTAAGCGGTTTGCGCCGCGCGTTCGGCGATGTCGAGATCGACGCGCAGCTTGTCGAGAATCAGTTGGTGAACCGTCTGTTTATTCATGATCAATCGCAGAATTGCAGGACATTGGCGCGGCTCTTTTCGCTAGGGGCCGTCTGATCCTGTTGCAGCCAGAACTGGCATTTGGGGTTCGACAGGTTGCGTGTGCTGCCACGGGCCTGATCCAGGCGTGCCTGTTGCTCGTTCTTGCGCAGGTTTTCTTCGTACTGCTCGAACAGGCGGTTTTGTGGTTCAGGTTCTGGCTGTGGCTGGGCGGCCACCGGAGGCTTGCTCAGTTGTTGCACCGCCTCCGCCACGGGTTGCAACTGACGGCTGAAGAGTAAAGAAGCGAGCCAGCATGTCAGCGCGATGGCCAGGAAACCCAGCCACACACCCAGGGCAATGCTGCCGGTCAATTGCAGCGCGCTAAGCTGAACAGGCAAGGGGCGACGCGGGTTGGGACGATAGGGCATGACTGCCTCCTGGCGGATGAGTGCGGGCGGGAGTCGATTGTCGCACGAAGATTAATTGTCGTCGGCTCTTCTGCATGGAGGGATTTATGCGGACAATCGGTGCTTTTGCCAACGGGAGCCTTGAATGCCGCAACTGAACACCCGCTGGGACATTTTTTGTACGGTCGTCGACAACTACGGCGACATCGGCGTGACCTGGCGTCTGGCCCGACAACTGGTCAGCGAGCACGCAGTGGCGGTGCGACTGTGGGTCGATGATCTGCGCGCTTTCGAACGCATTTGTCCCGAAATCGACATCGGCCTCGATCAGCAATGGCAGCAGGGCGTCGAAGTCCGGCACTGGCCAGCCGAGTGGCAGGAGGCCGATGCGGCCGACGTGGTGATCGCTGCGTTTGCCTGCCAGTTGCCAAGCGTCTACATGGACGCCATGGCCGCAAGGGAAGAACCGCCGTTGTGGATGAACCTCGACTACCTCAGTGCCGAAGACTGGGTGGTCGGGTGTCACGGACTGCCGTCGGTGAAGTACAAGTCGGTGCAGAAGTACTTTTTCTTTCCGGGATTTCAGCCTGGAACTGGCGGCTTGTTGCGTGAAAGGGGTTTGCTGGAGCGGCGTCAGCAGTTTCAGCAGGATCCCAAGGTGCAGCGACAATTCTTGCACGGTCTGGGGATCGTTCCTGCTCCCGATGCGCAACTGATCTCGCTGTTTGCCTACGAGAATGCCGGACTCGCCAGCTGGCTTGATGTGCTCGCGGCTGACTCGACGCCCACTCATCTGCTGGTGCCGGAAGGGCGGATTCTCGGTGATGTCGCCCGTTGGCTCGGGGTCGAGTCGCTGGCGGTCGGGGCGACGCATGTTCGTCAGTCGCTGACCGTGCAGGTGCTGCCGTTCGTCCGTCAGGATCAATACGATCAATTGCTCTGGTGCTGCGATTTCAACGCGGTGCGCGGCGAGGATTCGTTTGTCCGGGCGCAGTGGGCTGGCCGTCCCATGTTGTGGCACATCTATCAGCAGGACGAAGACATCCATCTGGACAAGCTCGACGCCTTCCTTGCGCTCTACACAAAACGCCTTTCGCCCGCTGCCGCCGAGGCGATGAACGGTCTCTGGCGTGCCTGGAGTGCCGGGCAGCCTATCGGCGACCACTGGCTCGAGGCCCGCAAACACTGGCCCGAACTGCAGGAAAATGCCCGCGCGTGGTGTCTGGAACAGGCCTTGCAGGCGGATCTTGCGACGGCGCTGGTACAGTTTTACCGAAATTGGATATGATACGCGGCCTAGATTTTTGTAAATCCCATCCAAATTCGGATATTCGCAATGAAAACTGGTAAAGAACTCAAACCCGGTACCGTGATCCGTATCGACAACGATCCTTGGCTGGTTCAGAAAGCTGAATTCACCAAGTCGGGCCGTAACAGCGCGATCATGAAGACCAAGCTGAAGAACCTGCTGACCGGTTACAAGACCGAAACCGTTTACGGTGCGGACGACAAGCTGGACGACGTGATCCTGGATCGCAAAGAAGCGACCCTGTCCTTCATCAGCGGTGACTCCTACACGTTCATGGACACCACCGACTACACCATGTACGAGCTGAACGCCGAAGACATCGAAAGCGTTCTGCCATTCGTGGAAGAAGGCATGACCGACGTTTGCGAAGCCGTATTCTTCGAAGGCCGTCTGGTTTCCGTAGAGCTGCCGACCACCATCGTGCGTCAGGTCGACTACACCGAAGGTTCCGCTCGCGGCGACACTTCCGGCAAGGTGATGAAGCCTGCCAAACTGAAGAACGGTACCGAGCTGTCGGTTGCTGACTTCATCGAAATCGGCGACATGATCGAGATCGATACCCGCGAAGGCGGTTCCTACAAAGGCCGTGCCAAATAAGCACTGCTTTTTGTGGAAAGAAAAAGCCCGACCATCGAGTCGGGCTTTTTTGTGCCTGATGAAAATTACTTCTTCAGGTGCTGCTTCAGTTCTTCCGAGGCCTGCAGCATCGCCGAGCGCACTGCCGGCACCTGGCTGACCACGTTGAGCAAACCGTAGTCGTGGATCATGCCGTTGTAGCGCACCGAGGTCACCGGCACCCCGGCTTCGTCGAGTTTGCGGGCGTAGGCTTCACCTTCGTCACGCAGCACGTCAGCCCCCGCAGTCTGCACCAGCGCGGGCGGCAGACCTTTCAATTGCGCGGTGGTTGCCCGCAGCGGCGAGGCGTAGATCTCGTTCCGCTGGTTGGCGTCGGTGGTGTAGTTGTCCCAGAACCACTTCATCATATTGCGAGTGAGGAAGTGCCCCTCGGCGTACTGGTTATACGAACCAGTGTCGAAATTGGCATCGGTCACCGGCCACAGCAGCACCTGGAATTTGATCGCCGGAGTGCCTTTGTCTTTGGCCATCAAGGCGACGACTGCCGCCATGTTGCCGCCGACGCTGTTGCCCGCCACCGCCAGACGCTTGCCGTCGACGTTGATTTCTTTGCCGTGTTCGGCCACCCATTTGGTAGCGGCATAAGCCTGGTTGATCGCCACCGGGTAATGCGCTTCCGGTGAAGGGGTGTAATTGACGAACACCGCCGCCGCACCCGAGCCGACCACCAGATCCCGCACCAGACGTTCGTGAGTCGGGAAATCCCCCAGCACCCAGCCGCCGCCGTGGAAGAACATGAACACCGGCAGCTCGCCCTTGACCCCGGCCGGCCGGACGATGGTCAGGCTCAACGGTTGGCCATCGACCTGGATGGTTTTCTCGCTGACGTCCGCCTTGGGCAGCGTCAGTTTGACCCCGGACTGCGCGCCCGTCAGCACGGCGCGGGCCTCCTTGGGTGTCAGCTGTTCCATCGGTTTGCCGGTGCCGGCATTCAGCACATCGAGAAACGCCTGAGTGTTGTGTTCAACCTCCCCGGCAAATGCGCTGTGGATGGACAGGGCGAGAAGGGTACCGGTCAAGACTTTGCTGAAAGTGTTCATGTTCATTTCCTGTACGGGCCTGAGCGTCAGTGATTACACGGTGACGTGCAGACGCACATCGACGTTGCCACGGGTGGCGTTGGAGTACGGGCAGACCTGGTGGGCTGCGTCGACCAGGCTTTGTGCGTCAGCCTGTTCCAGACCCGGCAGGCTGATGTGCAGGTCGATGTCCAGACCGAAGCCGCCAGGAATCTGGCCGATGCCGACGTGAGCGGTGATCGAGGCCTCGTCCGGGATTTTGCGTTTGGTCTGGCTGGCGACGAATTTCAGGGCACCGATGAAGCAGGCCGAGTAGCCGGCGGCAAACAGTTGCTCAGGGTTGGTAGCCGCGCCACCGGCACCGCCGAGTTCCTTCGGGGTGGCCAGTTTGACGTCGAGGATGTTGTCGCTGGAGATCGCACGACCGTCACGGCCGCCAGTGGAAGTTGCGATTGCGGTGTAGAGAGTTTGCATGGTGTGAGCCTCATCAAGTGTGGTTTGTTGCGCTAATTGTTTGCGCGCTAACTAGGTGCGAAGTGAATGTACTGCGCAAATATTTAGCGCGCAAGATAAATTTTTGAAGAGAGCGGGAATTGGCACTTGGATCGGGCAGGGTCGTGATCTCAAGTTTTTGATATAGAAGGTTTTTTTGAATCTGAAACGAGAGGAAATTTTTTTCGAGGATAAGCGGGGGAAGGTGCGATACGCCTGCGGGCGCAAGGCAGCGCCCACAGGAAAGGGGAACCTTTAAGTGAGGCTGTCCTGCAAATGACCCCGCAAGGCCTGCAACTCGGCTTGCAGGTTTTGCAGGCGCTCCAGCGTGAAGCCGCTGGCCCCCAGGATGCATTGCGGCACGGTTCGGGCCTTGTCTTTCAAGGCGCGTCCCTGGGCAGTCAGTTCAACGATCACCACACGCTCATCTTCCCGGCTACGGGTTCGGCTGAGCAATCCTTCACCTTCCAGACGCTTGAGCAATGGGGTCAGCGACCCTGGATCGGTCAGCAGGCGCGTGCTGATTTCTCCGACGGTCAAACCATCCTTCTCCCACAGCACCATCATCGCCAGGTACTGCGGATAGGTCAGACCAAGCGCTTGCAGCAGTGTCTTGTAGACCTTGGTCATCATCAGCGAAGTGGAATGCAGGGCGAAGCAGGCCTGATTGTCGAGCAGCAGGTCTTCGCAATGATCGGTGGTGCTACGGTCGGTGGTCATGTCGGTGCCTTGAACGGTAATGCAGATGAATCTAGCGCTCGAATCTTTAATGCGCCAGACAATTGTCCCCGGTGGTGAATTGGTCAGTGCCGGCCCAGCTCCCGTTGCAGGGCCAGATCCCACGGCGGCACGGGGCTGAACCGGGTCTTGAGGTACTCCAGCAACAGGCGGCTGCGGGAGCTGGCCTGCTGTTGCAGCCGCAGCGCGTAAATGCCGGCGCTTTCCGGCGTTGGCAGGCCATTTTCACAGAACAGCGGCAGCAACTCGCCACGCAACAGGTATTCGCTGGCCAGCCAGGTCGGCAGATGCGCAATCCCAAGCCCCG
This sequence comes from Pseudomonas sp. FG35, assembly GCF_057809295.1. Taxonomy (NCBI): domain Bacteria; kingdom Pseudomonadati; phylum Pseudomonadota; class Gammaproteobacteria; order Pseudomonadales; family Pseudomonadaceae; genus Pseudomonas; species Pseudomonas sp. FG35. The sequence continues at coordinate 204,176 of NZ_JBMDJR010000010.1, forward strand.
CCAGTGCGCCGCACACCAGCGCCTCGGCGTTGTTGGCGCTCATGCGCACCCGCGCCGGGCGGTGCAGTTGCATCTGCCCGTTCTGTTCGAAGCGCCAGGCGAAGGGCGGAGCGAGGCCGTCCCAGTCGAGGCCGTCATGCTCGCTCAATTGCGCGGGTTCGCTCGGCACACCGCGGCGCTTGAGATAGTCGGGGCTCGCGCAGGCGATACGGACTATGCTCGCCAAAGGGGTGGCCACCAACCGGGTATCGGCCATCTGCCCGGCGCGCAACACCAGATCGACCTTGCCCAGGTTCGAACCGTCCATATCGACAAAGCTGTCGATCAGATGCAGTTGCACGTCGAGCCCCGGATACAGCACCAGAAAATCGGCAATTACCGGCGCCAGATGCCGCCGCCCGAAGGCTGCCGGCGCATCCACCCGAATCAGGCCTTCCGGGGCGCTGCTCAGGGACACCGCTTCGGCCCGGGCCAGTTGCAACTCGGCCACAATCCGCCGCGCCCGTTCGGCAAATGCCAGACCCGCCGGCGTGGCCCGCACCGCATGGGTACTGCGGATGAACAGCTGACTGCCGACAGCGCTTTCCAGACTGTCTATGCGCCGGGCAACGGCGGATGGCGTCAGCGGATGTCGCCGTGAAGCAGCAGAAAAGCTGCCGCTCTCCAGCACATCGAGAAACAGCCCGAGTTGTTCGGTCAATTGATTGGGATTCATGAATCAGTCCAGTGCCTATGCGGATTTGGCACAGCCATTGTGCGTTGCTGTGCGTTTCCGTGCCAGCGCCGACTGCGTACGATGAGCTGACTGACGTATGAGGAATTCTGCTGTGATCGAGTTTTTGCTGTACCTGATGTTTGGCGCCGCCCTCGGTACTTTGGGCGGAATTTTCGGCATCGGTGGTGGCTTGATCGCCATTCCGCTGCTGGGCGTGTGGTTCGGGCTTGATCAGCAAATCGCCCAAGGCACGGCGCTGGTGATGGTGGTGCCGAACGTGATGCTCGCGCTGTGGCGTTATCACCAGCGCAACCGCATCGAACTCCGCCATGCGTTGCCGCTGGCGGTGATGGGATTCTGCTTTGCCTGGATCGGCTCGATCTGGGCCGTGGGCATCGACGCGCAGACCATGCGTATCGGTTTTGTCGCGTTCCTTGTGGCGTTGTCGGCCTACAACCTGGTGCGCATGTTCGGCGCGCGTCCGGCAGCGACGTCGGAGATGCGTTATTCATGGCCGTGGCTGGGCGTGCTCGGTGCGGCGTCGGGCACCATGGGCGGTTTGTTCGGTGTCGGCGGGGCGGTGGTGGCAACGCCGGTGCTGACCAGTCTGTTCGGCACCACTCAGGTGGTCGCTCAGGGTCTGTCGCTGGCGCTGGCATTGCCGAGCACCGGCGTCACGCTGGTGACGTACGCGGTGCACCACGAAGTGGACTGGATGATCGGCCTGCCGCTGGCCATCGGCGGTCTGGCCAGTATCAGTTGGGGCGTGAAAGTGGCCCACGCGATGCCGGAAAAACTCCTGCGTGGGCTGTTCTGCGGGTTCCTGGTGCTTTGCGCGGTGATGCTCGCCTTTAAAGTTTGAAGCCTTCGATGATGTGCTCGGCCAGGCATTCGGTGATCGGCGAGGGATTGTTGAGGTTGCGGATCAGCATGATGCTGGCCTCGGGCAGCAGCGGCAGATTTTCGGCATCTCCAAGAATCCGCATGTCGGGGGTAATCAGGCTTTCCAGCTGCGCGGTGATCGCCAGGCCGGCGCTCACCACCGCCATCAATGCCGACAGGCTGGTGCTGTTGTAGGCGATCCGGTATTCGCGGCCCATAGCGTCCAGCGCATTGCAGGCCCACAGGCGACAGAAGCAATCACTGTTGAACATTGCCAGTGGCAACGGCGTCTGCTCGTGGGCGCTGAAGTTCTGCGCCTCGGCCCAGACAAAACGCTCCTTGCGCAGCAGTTGGCCGATCTCGTTGCCTGGCTCGCGGGTGACGATCGACAGATCCAGGTCCGTGCGTTGCAGCAATTGCTTGGTCGACTCGCAATGCACTTCGATCTGGATCAGCGGATAGAACTGGGCGAAGCGCGACAGGATTCCCGGCAGAAACCGCATCACGTAATCGTCCGGCGTGCCGATCCGCACCGTGCCGACCATGTGCGGCTCGCGCAGGGTGTTGAACACTTCGCTGTGCAATTTCAGGATGCGACGCGCGTAACCAAGCAACACCTGGCCTTCGGCGGTCAGGCGCACCTGACGTCCGTCGCGCTCGAACAACTGGCGCTGCAACACGTCCTCTTCCAGACGCTTCATCTGCATTCTCACCGCCGATTGGGTGCGGTTGACCATTTCGCCGGCGCGGGTGAAACCGCCCTGATCGGCAATCGCGACAAAGGTGCGCAGAACATCGGTATCGATACTGGGGTACGCCGACAATTGATGAATCTCCGTGATGCATGCCATCAGAAACATTCGTTGGATTGATCGTAGCGCCGGCGCGAGACTTGAGCCATCCCTAAAGGAGGGCAACACGATGAAAGGTCAAAAACTGTATGTGAGCGATGAAAGAGTGCCGGTCCATCTGATTTCCGATCTGCTGCACAAGTTTAGCCGCTGGTACGAACTTCACCGCGAACGCGAACTGCTCGCCAGCCTGAGCGACGAAGCGTTGAAGGACATCGGGGTCAGCCGTGCCGATGTCGAACATGAGTCGGTGCGGCCGTTCTGGGACGATCCGATGCATAAATGATGAGGCCATTGCTACACAAACCACTTTCAAGTGAGGTAGGTTGCGAGCAGACATGGAGGTACACATGCCCGCGACACTGTCCTTTTCCCTTAAACAGGCTCGACGTCTGGCACTGGCTGCCCAAGGGTTTCACGGGCGCCAGCCGCCGGCTGTCAAGGCCATGCACCTCAACCGGCTGATCGAACGCCTCGGTCTGTTGCAGATCGACTCCGTCAACGCCGTAGTGCGCTCGCACTACCTGCCGCTGTTTTCTCGTCTTGGTTCCTATTCTTCCGATTTGCTCGACCAGGCTGCCTGGAGTTCGGGGCGACGTCGTTCGCTGTTCGAATACTGGGGCCATGAAGCGTCGCTGCTGCCGTTGTCGATGTACCCGCTGATGGGTTGGCGCATGCAGCGGGCCAGGCGCGGTGAAGATATTTATCAGCAACTGGCGCGGTTTGGTCGCGAGCAACAGGACACCATTCGCCGGGTGCTGGCGTCGGTCGAAGAGCAGGGCGCATTGGGCGCCGGCAGCCTGTCGACCCGCCAGGAAAAGGCCGGACCGTGGTGGGACTGGAGCGCGGAGAAGCACGCGTTGGAATGGTTGTTCGCTGCCGGCGAAGTCACTGTGGCCGGGCGTCGTGGTTTCGAGCGGTTGTATGACTTGCCGGAGCGGGTGATTCCGGCTTCTGTGCTGCACCAGCCACTGCTCGATGAAGCCGAGGCGCAACGCGTTTTGCTGTTGCATGCAGCGCAGGCGTTGGGTGTCGGCACGGAAAAGGACCTGCGTGACTACTTCAGGCTGAACCCCTCCGATGCGCGCCCGCGCCTGGCGGAACTGGTCGAGGACGGACAACTGCTGACCTGCGAAGTCGCCGGATGGCGCCAGATTGCTTATTGTCTGCCCGAGCCGAAAGTCCCGCGCAAGGTCGAGGCCAGTGCATTGCTGTCGCCGTTCGATTCACTGATTTGGGAGCGCAGCCGCACCGAGCGGCTGTTCGATTTCCGCTATCGGCTGGAGATCTACACGCCGCAGGATAAACGGGTCTACGGCTATTACGTGTTGCCGTTCCTGCACAACGAACGGATCGCTGCGCGGGTTGATCTGCGCGCCGAACGGACGGCTGGGCGGTTGGCGGTGCATGCGGTGCACGAGGAAGAAACCGGACTGGATGACGCGGGGATGCTGGCGCTGGCGCTGAACCTGCGGCGCATGGCGGACTGGCTGGGGCTTGAGCAGGTGCAGCTCAATTGTCAGCGGGAAAGTGCAGGGAGGTTGCGGATGGCGCTGGCTCAAATTGACTGAGCCCGCGCCATCGCAATTCAGCGTTTGACCTGTTTCAACGTCTCGGCAATCAAGAACGCCAGTTCCAGCGACTGATCGGCATTCATCCGTGGGTCGCAGTGGGTGTGATAGCGATCCGACAAGCCATCTTCAGTGATCGGCCGCGCGCCACCGATGCACTCGGTGACGTTCTGCCCGGTCATCTCGATGTGGATGCCGCCGGCGTAGCTGCCTTCCGCTTCGTGAACCTGGAAGAACTGCTTCACCTCGCCAAGGATCTGCGCGAAGTCGCGAGTCTTGTAGCCGCTGCTGGCCTTGATGGTGTTGCCGTGCATCGGGTCGGAGCTCCACAGCACCTGCTTGCCTTCACGCTGCACCGCGCGAATCAGCGCCGGCAGGTGATCGCCGACCTTGTTCGCGCCCATCCGCGCGATCAGGTTCAGACGACCCGGATCGTTGTCCGGGTTGAGCACGTCGATCAGGCGGATCAGGTCGTCGGGGTTCATGCTCGGGCCGACTTTGACCCCGATCGGGTTGTTCACCCCGCGCAGGAACTCAACGTGGGCGCCGTCGAGCTGACGGGTGCGGTCGCCGATCCACAGCATGTGCGCTGAGCAATCGTAGTAATCGTTGGTCAGGCTGTCGCGGCGCACGAAGGCTTCTTCGTAGTTCAGCAGCAGCGCTTCGTGGGCCGTGAAGAAACTGGTCTCGCGCAGTTGCGGCGAGCTGTCCATGCCGCAGGCGCGCATAAAGGCCAGGGTTTCATCGATGCGGTCGGCGAGGTGGCTGTACTTCTCCGCCAGCGCCGAGTTGGCGATGAAATCGAGGTTCCACTTGTGCACCTGATGCAGGTCGGCAAAACCGCCCTGGGCGAAGGCGCGCAACAGGTTGAGGGTGGCGGTGGACTGGTGATAGGACTGCAGCAGACGCTCCGGATCCGGTACGCGGCTGGCGGCGTCGAAACCGATGCCGTTGACGATGTCGCCCCGGTAGGCCGGCAGGGTCACGCCGTCGATGGTTTCGTCGTTGGCCGAGCGCGGCTTGGCGAACTGGCCGGCCATGCGCCCGACCTTGACCACCGGGCAGCCGGCGGCGAAGGTCATGACGATCGCCATTTGCAGCAATACTTTAAAAGTGTCGCGAATCTTCGCGGCGGAGAACTCGGCGAAGCTTTCCGCGCAATCGCCGCCCTGCAGCAGGAACGCCCGGCCCTGGGTGACTTCGGCAAACTGACGGCGCAGCTCGCGCGCTTCGCCGGCAAACACCAGCGGCGGGTAGCTGGCCAGCGTCTGCTCGACCTGGCGCAGATGCGCGACGTCGGGGTATTGGGGTTGTTGCTGGATCGGCAGGGCGCGCCAGCTGTCAGGGCTCCAGGGTTGGCTCATCACGGTCTCTAAGGTTCTACGCACGGACGGCCATGTTAGCAGCAATTAGTGCGTGACCTGCTCCCGCCGCTTCGCCGACAATCGCCGCTTTGCCACGGCACCACAGCGGTGCCATCGCGTCACCGCGCCCGGTGACCACCAGGAGACGAAATGACTGAGGAGCGCGTCGAGCTGTTGCTCGCCGAGGTACAGGATGAGTTCGGCGTGATTCGCGTGCTGGAAGTGGCCGACTACCGCTTTCTGGAGTTCGGCGATGCGATCGAGCAAAGCTGTGTGTTCACCGCCGACCCGAGCTGGCTGGAGTATGACTACACCCGGGCGATGCTGATCGGCGCGTTGTGCCACGAGCAACCGGAGAGCGCGCTGTTTCTCGGGTTGGGCGCAGGAACGCTGACCCAGGCCTGCCTCAAGTTCCTGCCGCTGGAAGATGTCGAAGCCATCGAGCTGCGCCCCGACGTACCGCGTCTGGCCATCGAATACCTCGGGCTGGATGACGATCCACGGCTGTACATCCGCGTTGGCGATGCTCTTGAACTGCTGCCGACAGCAGAACCGGCGGATCTGATCTTCGTTGATCTGTACACCGATGTCGGCCCCGGCGCCGGGCACCTTGCGTGGAATTTCCTCGGTGACTGTCAGAAACGGCTGAATCCCGGTGGCTGGCTGGTGATCAACCAATGGGCCACCGATGATGGCAAACCCTTGGGCGCGGCGCTGCTGCGCGGGCTCTATCACCGGCATTACTGGGAGCTGCCGGTGAAGGAGGGCAACGTGATTCTGATCGTGCCGGCGGATCTCGATCAGGTGCTGGACATGCAGGCGCTGACCGCCCGGGCTGAAGCGCTGGCGCCTAAGCTGGGCTACTCGTTGCAGACGTTGATCAACTGCATACGTCCGGCGACCTGATCTTCAAAGGCCTTTGAAAACGCCGGGCCTGCGCTCCACCAGCGAGCGCACGCCTTCCTTGGCATCTTCGGTGGCCAGCAACTTCTTCACCAGCGGCGGCAAGCTTTTAGCCGCCGCAGTCTCACCTTCATAGCGCGCCTGACGCGCCGACATCAGCGTTGCCTGCACGCCCAACGGCGCCTGCCGGGCGATGCGTTCGGCCAGTTCGATGGCGCGCGGCAGCAGATCCTCGCTGGCCATGACTTCCTGCACCAGACCCAGACGTAACGCATCATGGGCATCGAATTCATCACCGGTCAGCAACCAGCGCATGGCATTGCCCCAGCCGGCAATCTGATGGAAACGCAACGTCGCACCACCAAACGGAAAGATTCCACGCTGCACTTCCATCTGGGCGAAGCGGGTGTTGCTGGCACACAGGTTGATGTCGGCGGCGAGCATCAACTCGATGCCGATGGTCAGGCAGTAACCCTGCGCAGCGACGATCACCGGTTTGCTGACCCGTGGTCCGACGAAAACGCCGCACGGATCGCAACCGCCGGGCGGCACCTGCCAGCCTTGGGCGAGGGCAGAACTGGCGTTGACCAGATCGAGCCCCGCGGTGAAATGCTCGCCATGCCCGAACACCACCGCCACCCGTGCGTTACTGTCGGCCTCGAATTCGCCATAGGCCAGGGCCAGGTCGTTGAGCAGGTCTAGGTCGAAGGCGTTGCGCTTGGCAGCGCGGTCCAGACCGATCAAATGCACATGACCGTGGCGCGCACGGCTCACGCGGCCGGGGCAGGGCTGATTCATGGGTGTTTCCTCGCAGGGGAAGAAAGGGTGCAGCGACCAGATGCCGCACGTCGGTGAATCGTTTAAGCGCCATCGCCCGCAGGGCCGGGCCCTTTGAAAAATAGACCTTTGCCCGATTATCCGCAAAACCCCGTTACACAGCGGTGACAACTGCATTTCGCCGATAAAAAAAGCTCCCTTTTTAGGCAAATTCCGGTATAGTGCGCGCCGGCCTTTAACCGGGCCGCGTTTAGGTAGCGCAATTCCCCGAAGTCAGCTTCGGCTGCACGTCCGCACTGCGGGCTCTTCCTTGACGATTCTTTTTCATTCATTCGTTTTCGCAAATCCCCGCCGACAAAGCTGCCAGGGCGACTCTTGAGTCTCAACACGGCATGTGCAGCTTTGGAGCATGGGTCTTTGCGGATGCACTTAGAGGCAGACCCATGACCCAGGAAATCGGCGGCTTCGCCGCTCTTGAACTTCATCCCAATATTGTCGCTGCAGTAGTCGCTACCGGCTATGAAGAGCCTTCGGCCATTCAGCAGCAGTCGATCCCGATCATCCTCGCCGGTCACGATATGATTGGTCAGGCGCAAACCGGTACCGGTAAAACCGCTGCCTTTGCCCTGCCTATCCTGCACCGCATTGATCCGTCCAAGCGCGAGCCGCAAGCTCTGATCCTGGCCCCAACTCGTGAGTTGGCGCTACAAGTTGCAACCGCTTTCGAAACCTACGCCAAGCAAATGCCGGGCGTGACTGTTGTGGCTGTCTACGGCGGCGCGCCGATGGGCCCACAATTGAAAGCAATCCGTAATGGCGCACAGATCGTTGTCGCCACTCCGGGCCGTCTGTGCGACCACCTGCGTCGCGACGAAAAAGTGCTGCAGACCGTGAACCACCTGGTTCTCGACGAAGCAGACGAAATGCTCAAACTGGGCTTCATGGACGACCTCGAAGTGATCTTCAAGGCCATGCCGGAAACCCGTCAGACCGTATTGTTCTCGGCGACCCTGCCGCAATCGATCCGTGCCATCGCCGAGCGTCACCTGCGCGATCCAAAGCACGTGAAGATCCAGAGCAAGACCCAGACCGTTACCGCGATCGAACAGGCTCACCTGTTGGTTCACGCTGACCAGAAGACCTCTGCCGTTCTCAGCTTGCTGGAAGTGGAAGATTTCGACGCTCTGATCATGTTCGTGCGCACCAAGCAAGCGACCCTGGATCTGGCCAGCGCCCTCGACGCCAAAGGCTACAAAGCCGCCGCGCTGAACGGCGACATCGCCCAGAACCAGCGTGAGCGCGTGATCGACTCGCTCAAGGATGGCCGTCTGGACATCGTTGTGGCGACCGACGTAGCCGCCCGTGGTCTGGACGTTCCACGCATCACCCACGTGTTCAACGTGGACATGCCGTACGATCCGGAATCCTACGTGCACCGTATCGGCCGTACCGGCCGTGCCGGTCGCGAAGGCCGCGCGCTGCTGCTGGTGACGCCGCGTGAGCGCCGCATGCTGCAGGTGATCGAGCGTGTGACCGGTCAGAAAGTTGCTGAAGTGCGTCTGCCGGACGCCCAGGCCGTTCTCGATGCTCGCATCAAGAAACTGACCAACAGCCTGTCGCCGCTGGTGGCTGACGCCGAATCGACTCACGGTGATCTGCTGGATCGCCTGACCGCTGATATCGGTTGCACCCCACGCGCCCTGGCTGCCGCACTGCTGCGCAAGGCCACCAATGGTCAGGCGCTGAACCTGGCAGCGATCGAGAAGGAACGTCCACTGGTGCCGAACAGCACGCCACGTGGCGACCGTCCTGAGCGTTCCGGTGATCGTCCGGACCGTGGTGACCGCGAGCGTCGTGCTCCGATGCCACTGGGCGAAGGCCGTGCACGTTGCCGTACCGCGCTGGGCGCGCGTGACGGTATCGCGGCGAAAAACCTGCTGGGCGCCATCCTCAACGAAGGTGGTCTGGCACGTGAAGCCATCGGTCGCATCCAGGTGCGTGACAGCTTCAGCCTCGTCGAGCTGCCGGAAGATGGTCTGGACAAACTCCTGACCAAGCTGAAGGACACTCGCGTTGCCGGCAAGCAGCTGAAACTGCGTCGCTACCGCGAAGATTGATCCGCCTCTGGGCTGATTGATCGAACATAAAAAATCCCCGACTGGTTCGGGGATTTTTTTGCCTGCGATTTGGGCATTAGCCGAAGCGGTAGATGTCCATGCCCAGCGCGCCCATGGTGAAGCCTTGATGGGCAATGCTGAAGTCGCCGCCGGCACCTTGGGCGAAGTAAAGCGGCAGCAGATGTTCATCACTTGGATGGCTGCGCACGGCGTTCGGTGCCTGCTGGCGGTAATCGTGCAATGCGGCTTCGTCGTTGGCAGCCAGTTTGTCGACAATCCAATCGCGGAAATCCCGGGCCCACGGCTCGACGCTTTCCGGGCCGGCGTGCCAGTCCAGTTCTCGCAGGTTGTGGGTGATGCTGCCGGAGCCGATCAACAGAATGCCCTGTTCGCGCAGTCTGGCCAGCGCCTGGCCGACGCGGTTCTGCAACGCCGGGCCGCCACGGCTGGGCAGGGAAACCTGAACCACCGGGATATCGGCCTGCGGGTACATCAGCGACAGCGGCACCCACACGCCGTGATCGAACGGTCGTTGCGGGTCGAGGCGCGCCGGCAGGTTGTTGGCAGTCAACAGGTCGGCAACCTCGCGGGCCAGTTGCGGATTGCCCGGGGCCGGATATTGCACTTCAAACAGCGCGCGAGGGAAACCGCCGAAGTCGTGCCAGGTTTCCGGTTGCGGATGGCTGCTGACCAGCAGTTCATGGCTTTCCCAATGGGCGGAAACGATGATGATGGCTTTCGGGCGTGGCAGTTCGGCCGCCAGCCGCGCCAGTGCCGGGCCACTGGCGCCGGGCTCCAGCGCCAGCATGGGCGAGCCGTGGGAGATAAACAGGCTGGGAAACATGGAAGGGTTCCTGAGCGTTAAGATGGCTCATCTTCAGTCAGTTCATTGATCTAATTCCAATATAAGTTTTAACGCCTTTTGATCGAATTCCTGGGAGGATGCATGCAGCCGGAGTTTTGGCACAAGAAGTGGGAATCGAACCAGATCGGCTTTCACCAGCTTGAGGTGAACCCGTATTTGCAGCGGCACTGGCCCGATCTGGCCATCCCGGTGCAGGCGCGTGTGTTGGTGCCGTTGTGCGGTAAAAGTCTGGATCTGCTGTGGCTCGCCGGCCGTGGTCATCAGGTGCTGGGCGTCGAGCTTTCGGAAAAGGCAGTGGAAGACTTTTTCCATGAGCAGCAATTGCAGCCGCAGGTGAGCGAGCAGGGCGACTTCAAGGTTTATCGCGCCGACGCGGTCGAGTTGTGGTGCGGGGATTTCTTCTCGCTGACGATGGCTGACGTGGCGGGTTGCACCGCGTTGTATGACCGTGCGGCAGTGATTGCCTTGCCGCCAGCGATGCGCGAGCGTTATGCGGCGCATCTGCAGAGCATTCTGCCGGCGTGTCGAGGGCTGTTGGTGACGCTGGATTATGACCAGTCGCAGATGCCAGGGCCGCCATTTTCCGTAGACGATGCCGAAGTGCAGCGTTTGCTGGGCAGTGTCTGGCGCGTCGAGATGCTGGAGCAGCAGGATGTACTCGGTGACAGCTGGAAGTTCGTGCAGGCCGGCGTAACCCGGCTTGAGGAACGGGTTTACCGGATTCGCGGGGTGTAAACGACAGGCAAAAAAAGGCCCGCATCACTGCGGGCCTTTTCATTGGTGCGCCGGTTTGATCAACCGCGACGACGCAGGGCGTCGATACGCTCTTCCAGCGGCGGGTGGCTCATGAACATGCGGGCGAACCCTTGTTTGATGCCACCGTTGATGCCGAAGGCGTTCAGGGTGTCCGGCATGTGCACCGGCAGGCCCTGTTCGGCGCGCAGGCGTTGCAATGCGTTGATCATCGCGCCGGTACCGGCCAGGCGGGCACCGGCATCGTCGGCACGGAACTCGCGCTTGCGCGAGAACCACATCACGATTGCGCTGGCCAGAATGCCCAGTACCAGTTCGGCGAAGATGGTCGCGATGTAGTAGGCCATGCCCTGGCCTTCTTCGTTCTTGAAGATCACCTTGTCGACGAAGTTGCCGATGATCCGCGCGAAGAACATCACGAAGGTGTTCACCACGCCCTGGATCAGTGCCAGGGTAACCATGTCGCCATTGGCCACGTGACCGATCTCGTGAGCCAGCACGGCCCGCACTTCGTCTTCCTTGAAGCGCTCGAGCAAGCCCTGGCTGACCGCAACCAGTGCGTCGTTCTTGTTCCAGCCGGTAGCGAAGGCGTTCGCTTCGTAGGCCGGGAAAATCCCGACTTCGGGCATCTTGATTCCGGCTTCCCGGGACAGTTGCTCGACGGTTTGCAGCAGCCATTGCTCGTGACGAGTGCGTGGCTGGGTGATGATCTGGGTGCCGGTGCTCATCTTCGCCATCCACTTGGAGATGAACAGCGAGAACAGGGAACCGGCAAAACCAAAGACTGCACAGAAAACCAGCAGCTGACTGAGGTTGAGATCAACCCCGTTGGCCGCCATGAACCCGTTGAAGCCAAAAAGGCTCAGGGTGATGCTGGCTATCAGCACGACCGCCAGGTTAGTGGCCAAAAACAGCAGGATGCGCATCATGGTTGTAGAAGTCTCCTCAAGCTAAAGATGTAGCGTACTGCGGGGTATATAAGGTGCGGCACCTGGCGATTCAACCGAGTGACTATTTCAAACTGTGTCCTACACCGGATTTGCCGGGCTATGGGACATTTCCCACTTCTAAATCCGGTATGGATGACAGGCACGCGCCACCCGGTCTCATTGCGTCAGGCACGCATGATTCGTATGAGTCGCAAGTGTAGAAGGTGCTGGAGTAGGGGCGCAGCAGAAGTGTTGCTGAATCAGACAGTGCGCAACGTTCGGGCCGTTGCGCACTGAGCGCCGGTTACTGGCGGTAGGACTTGAGGAAGTTGCCGATGCGACCGATGGCCATGTCCAGGTCATCGACCCGCGGCAGGGTGACCACGCGGAAGTGGTCAGGCCACGGCCAGTTGAACGCCGTGCCCTGCACCACCAGCAGCTTCTCGGAGAGCAGCAGGTCGAGCACGAATTTCTCGTCGTTGTGGATCGGGCAGACTTTCGGGTCGATCTTCGGGAACGCGTACAGTGCGCCCATCGGCTTCACGCAGCTAACGCCGGGAATGTCGTTGAGCAGCTCCCAGGTGCGGTTGCGCTGTTCCAGCAGGCGACCTTGCGGCAGTACCAGATCGTTGATGCTCTGATAGCCACCCAGGGCGGTCTGGATCGCATGCTGGCTCGGCACGTTGGCGCACAGGCGCATGTTGGCCAGCATGTCGATGCCTTCGATGTAGCTGTGAGCGTTGTGTTTCGGCCCGGAAATGGCGATCCAGCCGGAACGGAAACCCGCCACGCGATACGACTTGGACAGGCCGTTGAAGGTCAGGCACAGCAGGTCCGGGGCCAGCGAAGCGGTGCAGATGTGCACGGCGTCGTCGTAAAGAATCTTGTCGTAGATTTCGTCGGAGAACACCACCAGATTGTGCTGGCGAGCCAGTTCGAGCATGCCCAACAGCACTTCCTTCGAATACACCGCGCCGGTCGGGTTGTTCGGGTTGATGATCACCATCGCCTTGGTGTTCGGGGTGATCTTGGCCTTGATGTCGGCCAGGTCCGGGAACCAGTCGGCGCCCTCGTCGCACAGGTAATGCACAGCGTTACCGCCGGCCAGGCTCACGGCTGCGGTCCACAGCGGGTAGTCTGGCGCCGGCACCAGCACTTCGTCACCGTTGTTGAGCAGTGCCTGCAGCGACATCACGATCAGCTCGGACACGCCGTTGCCCAGATAGATGTCTTCGATGCCGACACCTTCGACCTGCTTCTGCTGGTAGTACTGCATCACCGCCTTGCGCGCGCTGAACAGGCCTTTGGAATCGCTGTAGCCCTGGGCGGTCGGCAGGTTGCGGATCACATCCTGGAGAATTTCGTCTGGCGCTTCGAAACCAAAGGGTGCCGGGTTGCCGATGTTCAGCTTGAGGATGCGATGGCCTTCCTCTTCCAGGCGTTTGGCGTGCTTGAGCACCGGGCCGCGAATGTCGTAGCAGACGTTGGCGAGCTTGTTCGATTTGCTGAACTGCATGGCGATGTGATCCCGAAAATGAACGATCCAGGCGGCGGGTGGACAACCGTGCTGGGAATCCTGCGTCTTCACACAGGCAAGTGTCTCGAGCGGCGGTTTCCAACAATCCGTTTGAATGCGCAGGAACCCGCTGCCAGACTGGCGTGTGACGAGGCGCAATCATACGTGCCGCCCGATCCGTGGAAAAGGTACAGATCGGGCTTTTTCAGCCGCTGAGGTGTGATGATGGAAAAGATTGAAAAGACCCTGGAAGAATGGCGGGCGATGCTCGACCCCGAGCAGTTCAACGTGTGCCGCCTGAGCGCCACCGAGCGACCGTTCTCCGGCAAGTACAACGCCACCAAGACCGATGGCGTCTACCACTGCATCTGCTGCAACGAACCGCTGTTCGACTCCAAGACCAAATTCGACTCCGGCTGCGGCTGGCCAAGCTTCTACGCGCCGATCGGCGACAACGCCATGACCGAAATCCGTGACACCAGCCACGGCATGATTCGCACCGAAGTGAAATGCGCCAAGTGCGATGCGCACCTTGGCCACGTCTTCCCTGACGGCCCGCCGCCGACCGGCCTGCGTTACTGCATCAACTCGGTGTGCCTGGACCTGGTGCCGCGCGAGTAGTCGATACGGGCGATCCACGGGTCGCCTTTCGAATAATTAAATTGCACGCAATTCAATTGCTCGCTATTTTTGCCGCTTATCCATTTTTCAAGAGTGCGCACCATGAGCGATAACCTGCTGAATATTCCGTGCACCACCATCAAGGGCGAGCAGAAGACCCTCGCCGATTTCGCCGGCAAGGCGGTGCTGGTGGTTAATACCGCCAGCAAATGCGGTTTCACTCCGCAGTACAAAGGCCTTGAGGAACTGTGGCAGACCTACAAGGATCAGGGCCTGGTGGTGCTGGGTTTTCCGTGCAATCAGTTCGGCAAGCAGGAGCCGGGCAACGAAGGCGCCATCAGCGAGTTCTGCGAGCTGAACTACGGTGTCAGCTTCCCGCTGTTCAAGAAGATCGAAGTCAACGGTACTGGCGCGCATCCACTGTTCGTGCAGTTGAAGAAGCGCGCGCCGGGCGTGCTGGGCTCCCAGGGCATCAAGTGGAACTTCACCAAATTCCTGATCGGCAAGGACGGCCAGTTGGTCAAGCGCTTCGCCCCGGCCACCAAGCCGCAGGATCTGAGCCGTGAGATCGAAGCCCTGCTCAAATGAACAACCTGTCCGCCGATTCGCTGAAACTCGACAGTCAGCTGTGCTTCAAGTTGTACGCCGCGTCGCGGGCGGTGATCCGTGCCTACAAACCGATGCTCGATCAGCTCGGCCTGACCTATCCGCAATATCTGGCAATGCTGGTGTTGTGGGAATGGCAGCAAACTGCGCCGGAGCAACCGACAGTCAAGGCGCTGGGTGAGCGTCTGGCACTGGACTCCGGCACGCTGACGCCGCTGCTCAAGCGATTGGAGCAACTGCAACTGGTTCAGCGTCAGCGCTCGACGCGGGACGAGCGCGAGGTTCATCTCAGCCTCACGCCGCAGGGGCAGGCGCTGCGTGAACAGGTCGGGCCGTTGAAGGCGCGGCTGTTGTGCGACAGCGGGGTTGATCTGGACCGGCTCAATGACTTGCGTAGCGGTCTTGATCACTTGCTGGGGCAGATCAAAGCACTGTCGTAGTCGGAATCCACTGGTCCAGCAGCGCCGCCAATTCTTCACGACGGAACGGCTTGGCCAGATAGTCGCTCATGCCCGCCGCCCGGCAACGTTCGCGCTCCTCGGACATGGCGTTGGCGGTCAGGGCGACGATCGGCAGATGCGGCCAGCGTCCGCTTTGACGAATCTGGCGGCTGGCTTCGTAACCGTCCATCACCGGCATGTTGCAGTCCATCAGTACCAGATCGAACTCGTCGTGTTCCAACTGATCCAGCGCCTCCACGCCATGGGCGGCAACCACCACATCGCAGCCGAGTTTGCCCAGCATGCCCTTGGCCACCAGTTGATTGACCGGGTTGTCCTCCACCAGCAGTACCCGACCGCGCCGCTGCGACGGCACGCTTTCGAGGCGTGCGCGGTCGATGGTGGTGAGGTCCGGCTGCAGTGTCCGACGCAGATTCTGATACAGCGCGTTGCGGGCCAGCGGTCGAGCCTGCTGCTGCAATGGGGCAAGGGCAGTGGCTTCTTCACCCGGCATGAAACTGCCATAAGCCGTCACCAGCAGAATCGGCGCCGTCATCGCCGGACGCAGACCGAACAGGCATTCGGGGCAATCGGTGATGATGACGTCGGGGGACAGGCCGAGCAGCGGGTCGTCGAGGGTTCGCTGTTCGTAGGTCAGCCCCCAGACCGGCAGCAGGCTTTCCAGCAGCTCCGCCAGCCCGCTGACCGCGTTGGTGATCGCCAGCACCTTTCCGTGCAACGGGGGTGGAATCACCGCGCGGGTGTGGCAGGGCAGTGGCAGCTCAGCGCAGAACTGACTGCCGAAACCCACTTCGGAACTGATGGTCAGACGCCCCTGCATGGCTTCGCACAGGTTATAGGTCAGTGCCAGACCGAGCCCGGTGCCGCCGTACTGGCGAGTGATCCCGGCACCCGCCTGGGTAAACGGCTGGAAAATCTTCACCTGCGCTTCCTGGGCGATGCCGATGCCGGTGTCGCAGACCTCGATCCGGACGCCGTCCTTCCAGGTGGACAAACGCACATCGACCCGGCCGAAACGAGTGAATTTCAGGGCATTGGACAGCAGGTTGCTGACGATTTGCCTGACCCGGGTCGGATCGCCAAGCACCAGCGCCGGGAAGTGCGGATCGATCAGGCAGGTCAGTTCCACACTCGGCGCCGCGTTTTGCGACAGCAGGTTGGCAGTGTCTTCGATCAGTGAGCCGAGATCGAAGGGAATGTGTTCGAGCTCCAGCTGCCCGGCATCGAATTTGGACAGGTCGAGAATGTCGTTGAGCAATTCCACCAATACCTTGCCGGAGTCGTGGGCGATGGACAGTTGTTGCTGCTGTTCGGCGTTGAGCGGACCATCGAGCGACAGAGCGATCATTCCCAGCAAGCCGTTGAGCGGGGTACGGATCTCATGGCTCATGTTGGCGAGGAATGCCGAGCGAGCCTCGGCCATGTCCAGTGCCGTACTACGGGCCACTTCCAGTTCCTGGTTGGACTGGCTGAGTCGCGCGTTGATCGCCTTGAGCTCGGCGGTACGCGCCGAGACGATGTCTTCGAGTTGTGCGAGGTAGTCGGTGAGACGGTTTTCCGCATTGCGCCGTTGCTGGATTTCCGTGGCGATGTTCTCGAACTGCTGATTGGCAACTTTGACCAGCACGCCGATCTCGTCATTGGCGTGCCCGCCCGGACATTCCAGGGTGGTCGGCTCGGCACTGCGCGGGTCGCGGCCGCTGAGTTCACGGATCACTCGCACCAGGGGTTTGGTCAGCATCACGTAGAACAGCGCGAGCAGGATCCCGGTCAGGATCAGGCTGCGGGCGAAACCGTTGAGCAGCGTGACTTCCGCGCGGCGCAGAAAGCGGCTGCCAAAGGCGAAGGTATCGACTTCCAGGCTCAGGGTGCCGAGGGATTCGTTGGGCAAGTGATCGAGATAAAGACGGTCTTCGAACTGACGTTTGGCGCCAAACAGGAAGTCGCTGATCATCCGGTAGCCGCTTTGCAGCTCCGGACGTTTGACGCTGGCCAATACGGTCTGGTTGTTATCGGTGAGTCTTGCAGAAATGATGGCCGGCGAGCGCAGCAGGCCCAGGGTCAGCTCCTGCGCCAGTTCGGCATCGATGTTGTAGGCGATGCGTGAGGCCGGGTTATGGCTGATTTCCAGCAAAGACAGGATTTCACGGTTGATGGACGCGTCTTCACTGGCATAATCGATGCCGATTTGCAGCAGGCTGAGCAGCGTGCCCAGAATGAACCCGACCAGCACGGTAAGCCGCGCCTGTTTGTACGACAGCCGGTGGGTGAATTTGATATCCATGGGGTGTTGAACCACTTCCGTTTCCCTTCGCTGCTCAAGCATAGTCGATCATGCACGGATTCCGGGGTTCCCGAAGCGCCTTGTAACAAGGCCCGGGACAGGTTTCGGACGCTGTCTGTCTTTGCTGCACCGCCATCATCACTGTGAACGAGCCCGAGGAGAAGACGTGGATTCCCGATTGAATGCTTTTCTTGAGCGCGCCGAGTCGGTTCTGGCGCGGATCGAACCGCTATTGCCGGCTCCACGCCCGGTCATCGACTGGGGCACCTGCCTCGCCGCACGCTGGCAGCGTGACGGGCGCAGCGGTTATCTGCTGCCGCTGGAAGTCAGCCTCGACATGCGCCTGTCGGACTTGATCGGCGTCGACCGCCAGCTGGAGCAACTGGGCCGCAACACTCAGCAATTTCTCGACGGCATGCCGGCCAACCATGCGCTGCTGTGGGGTTCGCGCGGTACCGGTAAATCGTCGCTGGTCCGCGCGCTGCTGGCTGAACACGCCAAGGCCGGTTTGCGTCTGATCGAAATCGAGCGCGATCACCTGGCGGACCTGCCAAGGGTGGTGGCGCAGATCGCCAAGCTGCCGCAGCGTTTTGTGCTGTTCTGCGACGACCTCTCGTTCGAGTCCGGCGAAGGCGACTACCGCGTACTGAAAAGCGTGCTGGACGGCTCGCTCGAACAGGCGCCGGACAACGTGTTGCTTTACGCCACCTCCAACCGTCGTCATCTGGTGCCGGAAAAGGAGAGCGACAACGAAAACTGGAAGCGCGTCGATGGTGAGCTGCATCCGAGCGAAGCGGTGGAAGACAAGATCGCGCTGTCGGATCGCTTCGGCCTGTGGCTGTCGTTCTATCCGTTTACCCAGGAACATTTCCTCAACGTCGTCGAGCACTGGATCGGCCAGTTGGCCGCCAAGGCCGGTCTGGACTGGCAGCGCGACGAACAACTGGACATCCTCGCCGTGCGCTGGGCAACCGGCCGTGGCAACCGCAACGGACGTTGCGCTCACCAATTCGCCCGTTACTGGGTGGGACTGAAATTGTTGGAGCACAAGGCATGATTGATTTGCAACAGAGCGGCCAAGGCCTCGAAGGTTATGGCATGTTGGCCGCGCAACTGGAGTCGCTGCTGGCGGACGAACGCGATTTCATCGCCAACGCCGCACAGTTTTCGGCGTTCCTGTTCAACCAGCTCGATGACCTGAACTGGGCCGGTTTCTACCTCAATCGCAACGAAGAGCTGGTGCTCGGTCCGTTCCAGGGCCAGATCGCCTGCGTGCGCATTCCGTTCGGTCGCGGTGTGTGCGGCGCGGCGGCTGCCAGCCTGCAGACACAACGGGTCGAAGACGTTCATGCGTTTCCTGGCCATATCGCTTGCGACAGTGCGTCGAACAGCGAACTGGTCGTGCCGTTGGTCAAGGACGGCCGTCTGATCGGCGTGCTCGACCTCGACAGCCCGAAGCTCGCGCGTTTCGGTGCCGACGATCAGGCCGGGATCGAACAACTGGCGGCGATTTTCCTGCGCCTGACCGACTGCTGATCACGCCGCCAGGCCTGCCTTGAGCAGCACGGCCGCCGGGTCCACGGCATCGATCTGCCGTGGATCGAGAAACCGTGTGGCGTACTGCAGATACACGCCATCGCGGATGAACAGCTCGAACAACTCGGCATCGATGTGCGCTTCACGGCACATGGTGGCCATGATCCCCAGCGCCTCACTGAGGGACTTGGCCTTCTTGTATGGACGGTCGGCGGCGGTCAGGGCTTCGAATATATCGGCAATCGCTATCATGCGCGCCGGCAGGCTCATGTCCTCGCGTTTCAGGCGCTTGGGATAACCGGTGCCATCCATCTTTTCGTGATGCCCGCCGGCGATTTCCGCGACGCTGTTCAAATGCCCGGGGAAGGGCAGATGACTGAGCATCAGGATCGTCTGCACCATGTGGTGGTTGATGATGTAGCGTTCTTCGCGGGTCAGCGTGCCCCGGGGGATGCTCAGGTTGTACAGCTCGCCGCGATTGTATTTGTAGGGCGGCACGTCGAGCTTGAATCCCCACGGATTGTCCTCCGGAATCAACTCGCCTTCGGCGCGTTCCAGCAGATGCTCCGGCTTGTCTGCCAGCAACGGTTCGGTGACCGGCAAGTGCGGTGCCGGGGTGCGTGCCTGACGCCGGTTCTCTTCCCATGACAGGCCCAGCCGATCATCCAGCGTGCGCGTCCAGGTACGTCGGGCGATGCCTTGCAGACGTTGCAGGTCGGCCTCGGCCATCGCTTCACTGCCCAGATTGCAGTGGGCGACGAATGCAAAATCATCATCCAGCGCTGTCAGGGTTGCGTCGCGCAGATCGGCCAGTTGCCGCTCTTCGCCGCCCATGGCCAGGGCTTGCCAGTAGCTGACCCAGGCGTCGCGCTTGAGCACTTCGAAGCGGGTGCGGATTTCGTGCAGGCGATCG
Source organism: Pseudomonas sp. FG35 (assembly GCF_057809295.1). Lineage (NCBI taxonomy): Bacteria > Pseudomonadati > Pseudomonadota > Gammaproteobacteria > Pseudomonadales > Pseudomonadaceae > Pseudomonas > Pseudomonas sp. FG35. Next base: position 223,840 of record NZ_JBMDJR010000010.1, read on the forward strand.
TTCAGGGTTTCCAGTTTGGTGGCTTTGTCGACCACGTATTCCGGGGTCGTGACTTTGCCGCAATCGTGTAGCCACGCGGCGATGTGCAAGGCCTCCCATTCATCTTCGTTCGGCTGGTAAGCGCTGAAGGCCGGCGCCTGACTGGCTGCAGCGGCCTGGGCGAGCATCAGGGTCAGTTCCGGCACGCGCTGGCAATGCCCGCCGGTATAAGGGCTCTTGGCATCGATGGCGCCGGCCAGCAATTGAATGAACGCGTCCAGCAATTGTTTCTGCCGGGCTTGCAGGCGCTGGCTCTCTATACTCACCGCCGCCGCCCCGGACACTGCTTGCAGGAAGGCGATGCGGTCGGGCCGCAGCTTTTCCAGATCACTCGCCGTGCCGCTGTCATTGATCAGCAGCACCAGCAGGCCGACGGTTTCGTTGTGCCGGTTATGCAAACGGATACCGATCAGATGAACCCTCGGTGACGCCATGGCCAGCAGCACTTTGCGCAGATCGGTGGCCTGTTCGAAGCCCAGATTGCTCACGACTGTGTCGGCGCTCGCCAATTGCCGAAACCATTCGGGCCCCTGAGTAGCGTCAAGGTTGCGTCCCTGAATGTCGAACGCGGTCAGGGCTTGAGAGGCGCCATCGACCACCAGTCCGTAGGGCTCCATGCGATTGCCGTCGTTCTCCCGCAGATAGATCAGGCCCGCCTGAGCCTGGGCGATCTGCACGGTCTCGAACAGGGCCCGCTGCAGCAGCGGTTCGAAGCGGGTTTCAGCAGTCAGGCTGTCGGTGATCCGAAAGAAGCTGGCCAGGGTGTCCTTCATGCGCGCCATCGACAGGCTCAACTGGTCAATCTCCAGTACCAGCGATCGACGGGTCACGGGAAAATTGAAATCGAAACTGCGGATCGCATCGGCTTCCTTGACCAGTGCGTGTAGCGGTTTGACCAGAATTCGCGAGATCAGCCACCCGAGCGGCAGGCATAGCAGCAGAGTAGCCAGCGTGATCAACGCGCCCTGCCAGCGCATGCGATAGGCGTCGACCAGCAACTCGTCCTCCGGCACCAGCAACGCCATTTGCAAACCTTTCGGCCCGCCTTCCTGCAACTGGCTGCGGGCGACGATCCATAGCCGGCCGTCGGCCTTGAGTCGATTGCCCTGATGGCCGGACAACAAGGCGTCAAGGGCGGGGCTCAAGTCGGCAGCCTTGGCCAGACGCGCCGTTCGGTCATCGACGATCAGCCGGCTGCTGTCGGGGTAGGCCACGGCGTTGCCATCGGCATCGAACAGGACGATTTCCGTGGCCGGCGTCACCACGTGTTTGATCAGGGTTGCGGAGAGTGCATCAAGGGTCAGGTCGGCGCCGATCACTGCGCCATCACCGCTGCGCCGGGCCAGCGTCGTGCCGACGTTATGGGTGGAAAAAAAGACGTAGGGTTCGGTAGTGATCTGTTCGGTCTGCTGCCGTGCGTTGATGTACCACGCTCGGCTGCGGGGATCATAAGGATCGTCGGGGTTGTCCTGCCGGCCGACCGGGGACAGTGCCTGGTCGAAGAACAGCGACTGCGAATGCGCCTGACCGCTGGCGTCATGTTCGATGCTCCAGACCTGAAACGCCGCTGCGTCCGGTGCCTTGAGCAGGGTTTTCAGCGCCGGCGTGCGCAAAGGACGAACCATGAAGAAGTCGCCGTTGCCATACCCCAGGTACAGCGAGGCCAGATCCGGATTGTCCGTCAGGGACTGGCTGAACGGCTTGAGCAGCGCCAGGCGTGGTTCGAGGCCGGAAGAGCGGGCGGCGGGATTGTCCGCCAGCAGGCTCAGCAGGTGTCTGATCGGTTCATAGGTGGCCTGCAGATCGAGGCGCACATCCTGCTCGATGCGGTTGAACAGCTTTTCGCTGCTCGACAGGATGATCTGCGTGGTCTGCCGATAGTTGAACAGACCCAGCACCACCCCGGTGAGCAAAAGCAAAAAGGTGAACATGACGCTGATGTGCACATGCAGCGGAAACCGGCGTTGTTCCGGGCGCAGTGGGCTGGGCATTGCGGACTCTCCGTGTAGGTAAGCACACTGCTCAGCGTCCAAGCATAGTTAAGCCCGGGTCACTTTGCTTTGACTGATCCGGTTCAGTTGCTGTTCCAGTGCCTGCTCCAGTTCCAGGATGGCGAGACGGCTGGCCTGGCAGCGACGCTCGATCTCATCCCCCGGCAGCGCTTGCTGACAAGCCTGTTCAAGCGCCTCGCAACTGTCGATCAGGCGCGAGGCCTGGACAATGCGTGCGGCCCCCTTGATCTTGTGGGCGATGATGGCCAGTGCGGGGGGATCCCGGGTGAGGGAGAGGGCCTGCAATTCCTGTCGGTCAAGGCGACTGCTGTTGAGCAGCTCTGCGAGCAGGCGGTGAGTCTGGGAGGGGTTGCCTCCGGTGAGCAGTGTGAGGCCTTGCAGATTGAACACCGGCGCACGGAACAGCGGCTGAACACTGTTGACCCATTCGCTCAGGCTGTTCAGGCTCAGGGGTTTGAACAGGCAGTCGTTCATGCCCGCCTGTTTGCAGCGCAGGATCTCTTCCGGCTGGGCATTGGCGGTGAACCCCAGCACCGTGCAGGCAGGGCGTCGGGTGAGCGTTTCGTGCTTGCGAATGGCCCGGGTCAGATCGTAACCGTTCATGACGGGCATGTTGCAATCGGCGATGACCAGATCGAATTCGCCGTTCTTCCATTGTTCCAGCCCTTGCTGGCCATCTTCGGCGATACAGAAACGATGGCCGAGGTATTCCAGCTGCTGGCACATCAGCAGCCGATTCGCAGGATGGTCATCGACCACCAGAACGGTCAACGGGATGAGGGATGCCTGAATCTTCGGTTCGTCCTCTGCTCTCGCCACTTGTGCAGGCAGGATGACCACCGGCAGCGAAACACTGACTTGGGTGCCGATTCCCGGCAGGCTGCTCAACCGCAGTTTTCCACCCATCATTTCACACAGGTTGCGGCTGATGACCAGCCCCAGGCCTGCGCCGCTGAAGGTTCGCTGCCCGCCGTTGGCGGCTTGGGCAAAGGGTTCGAACAAACGCGACTGATCCTGCGTCGTGATCCCGATGCCGCTGTCCTGTACGGTCAACTGCACCATCGAGCGTTCCGGATCATCCGTGGGTAGAACATCCAGCGTGATTCTGATGTGTCCTGCTTCGGTGAACTTGATGGCATTGCTGATCAGATTCGACAACACCTGCTTGAAGCGCAGCGGGTCGAGGTGAACATCGACATTCAATTCAGGCGGAGAGACGGACACCGCCAGTGAGAGCTGCTTCTGCCGGGCGAGACCTTCGAAGATTCTGACCACCGAGCCCACGGTATCGATCAGGTTGATTCGCTCGGGGGTCAAACTCAGCCGCCCGGATTCGATGCGGGCAATGTCCAGGATGTCGCCGATCAGGCCCAGCAGGTCCTTGGCCGAGTGGTACGCCGTTTCGATGCCGGAGCGATCCGGGTGATTCTGATCCATGCGCTTGAGCGTCAGTTCGAGCATGCCGATCACGGCGTTCATCGGGGTGCGGATCTCATGGCTCATGGTCGCCAGAAACGTACTCTTGGCCCGGTTGGCATCGTCTGCTCGTTCCTTGGCTGCGCGGAGTTCATCGAGCAGTTCGCGGCGTTCACTGATGTCGATCCAGCCGCCAATGATCCCCTGGACTTCACCGCTGGAGTCCCGGTACGGCAGGATCCAGTGATAGATCGTCAGCTGCCGGTTGCCGATCTGCAGCGGCCGGTCAAGCACCAGCGGTCTGCCCTCCGCCATCACCCGTTGATAGTCGGCCTGATATGTCTGGGCCTCGAAAGCATTGTTCAATGCACCCTGCATCACGCTTTTGCCGATGACGTCTTCGCGCCGGGCATTGAACGCCTGGAGATAACTGTCGTTGCAACTTTGCAGAAGACCCTGTCGGTCACGCACGTAAATCGGGTGGGGCGTGCCGTTGACCAGTGAACCCATGAATTCCAACTGGTCATTCAACGCCCGTTCGGCTGCCTTGCGCTGTTTGATCTGACGGCGCATGTAGGCATTCCAGAGCAGCGACAGGAGTAACAGCAGGCAGGCGCCGCCGATCACCTGATAGAAAAAGCGCTGGTATTGGCGCCAGGTGCCTTGCGAAACACTTGAGTAGCCACGCCAGCGCCCGTTGATGATGCCCAGTTCTTCGGGCGTGATGCTCATCAGTGACTTGTCGATGATCGAGCTCAGTTCTGTGTTGTCCCGCGCAGTCGCCAGTGAGAACGCCGCCTGTCGGGTGCCGATGGTGGTGGTGATCTGCAGGGGATGTTCGAAGGTTCGCGATGCAATGAAGTAGTTTGCGATGACCAGGGAGTTCACTGCGCCTTCGACCTGGCCTTCGTCAAGCAGCGCCACGGCACTGAAGGTATCTGGCGTTTCGATCAGTTGAATGCGTGGAAACTCGCTGCGCAGGTATTCGATCATCGGATTGCCCTGAGCGATCGCCAGACGCTTGCGTTTGAGTTGCCCAAGGTGCGTGGGACTGTCGGCGGCCTTTCGGGTCAACAGTACGTATGAATTTTCCAGGTAGGGGCGGCTGAAGTTCAGGGTTTCCTCGCGCTGGGCGGTAGGCAGCAGGGCTGCGATCAGGTCAGCCTGGTGATGCTCGACCTGCTTGATCATTTCGGCGTCACTGCGGCTGCGGCGGATTTCGAAGCGCAGTCCGGTGCGCAACCGGATGAGTTCGAGCAAGTCGGCGCTGATGCCGCGAAAATTGCCGTCACTGTCAAAGAACGTCAGAGGTGCGAACGCTTCGTTGACCACTACCCTCACGACCGAATGTTTTTTCAGCCATTGCTCTTCACGTTTGGTCAGTTGCAATTTCTGGTCGGTCAGAAGTGTGTCGCTGCCGACACTCCAGCGCTTGGCGATGTTTTCGCGCTCGCTGCCCGGTACGGCCTTGAGCACGGTATCGATGATGGCGAGCAGCTGTGGATTGTTGCGATGCACGGCAAAGCTGAAACCGTGGGCCTCGTGCTTGCCGAAATTGGCCATGCGAATGTTGTTCAGGTATCCCTTGCTGATCATGTAGTGGGTGGAAATGGTGTCACCGAGAAACACGTCTGCCTGATCGAACGCTACCGCATTGATTGCGTTCTGATAGGACGGATAGGAGGTGATGAGCGCTTTGGGATACATCGCCTTGACATCGTCCAGCGGCAAGTAGTGATACAGCATGCTCAGCCGCATGCCTGCCAGGCCTTCGGTCAGTGTTCGGGTTTCGCCCTCGCGCGTCACAAGCACCGGTTGATCGATGGCGTAGGGCCTCGACAGCACGATATCGGCGTTCTCTGCTTCAAATCCGTTGGCGGTGCCGAGCATGTCGATGTGACCGTCGATCAATGCCCGTATGGCGGCTTCCCGCGAGGCGAAACGTTTGACTCTAATCGGCAGACCGATCGCCTGACCAACGAGTACGGCGTAATCCGCCGTGAAACCTTCGTAGTCGTGCCCGCTGGCTGTCATGTCGAAGGGCGGATAGTCTGGAGCGGAAGTCCCCAGAATCAACTCATTGCGAGTGTGTGCCCACGCCACCTGCGATGGGTCGAACAAAGCCTGCACCGACCGGTCGGCCGACCGACCAAGCAGGGTGAAGTCTTGCGAGGCGGGTGATGCGGCGGTTGAAGAGGTGCAGAAACCCAGACATGCACTCCATGCAATCAGAAAACTCATTAAACGGCTGGACATGTTGACTCTCACACGAGTGCGTTACGTTTGGCCATTTCGATAAGTTCTACGAGAGACTTGGCTTTGAGTTTTTGCATCAGTCGTTTTTTATAAGTGCTTACAGTTTTGTTACTGAGAAACATGCCTTTTGCAATTTCCTTGTTCGTGCGGCCCTGGGCAAAGAGTTGCAAGACCATAAGTTCCCGGTCATTGACGGATTTGAAGAGTTCCAGTTCTGCATAACGCACGTCATCGTGACGAACAGGGTTCAAGGCCTGGCTGGGAAAATAGTTGTAGCCGGAAAGGACAGCCTTGATCGCACTGACCAGTTCGCTCAGGTCTTCCTGTTTGCAGACATAACCCGATGCACCTGACTGCATGCAACGAATGCCGAACAGGGTCGGGCATTGCGCAGTCAATACCAGCGTCTTGAAGGGCGAACTCATGGCGTTGAAGCGGGCCAGGACTTCCAGGCCATCGAGCTTGGGAATGCTGATGTCGAGAATGATCAGGTCGGGCATGCATTCGCGAACCATCTGCATGGCATCGACACCGTTATCGGTTTCTCCAACGACTTTATAACCTTCATGTTCCAGCAGCATTCGAACGGCAAGGCGGATGACCGGGTGATCGTCGACAATAAAAACGGAGTTCATAATCAAATCCCATACGAGCGCAAATAAAGGGCGAACCTTAGCTCAGATGAATGAACGCTCGCATGAACTGACGGGGGGGTAGTGGCAATCTAGGAGAAATCCTACAAATATAGAGGAATCAGACTACGTGTTAACTGGGTTTGACGTAGGTAGGGACGTGAGATGTTCAAAGTTTGTTCTTGAATAAGTTTATAGATGCCGGCGGGATTTAAAGGGATGAGGCTGAATTGAGTGTTGCTGCTTTTGACTTTGAGCTTCCTGAACAAGTACCAGAAGAAGGGTTTGTAGTTTCGCTTGCGCCTCACCACGCCCGACCGATCCCCTTGCAGATCGGTCGGGCGGCAGGCGTCAAGGGCTGGAGCGCCCGGTCATTTCCAGCGCCATGTCACTGGCGTAGCTGTCGGTCATGCCGGCGATGAAGTCGATCATGCGCAGGAACGACGCGTGCAGAGGACCGTGCGGGTCCGGCGCGTTGTTGCCCAGCAAATCGAGAATCCGGCGGCTCTTGAACGATGGCGTGCGGCCATTGTGCTGTTCCAGGGCGGCACCACAGAAGGCGTTGAGCAAAATCTCCAGGGTCGTATAGGCGCCGATCTCGTGGAGGGTCTTGCGCTTGTCCTGGAAGATTTTCTTGCGGGCGATGTCCTTGGCGTTCAACACGCAACGCTTGGCCGGGCCGTGCATGTGTTCCACCAGATCCCCCGACAGCGTACCGGCCAGCAATGCGTCCTGTTGTTCGACGAAGGCCCGGGCGGCGGCGTTGGTCAGGTGCTCGATGGCTTTGCCGCGCAAGATCGCCAGTTTGCGCCGGCGCGAATCCTGCGGGCCGAGCTGGCGATAGGTTTCCGGCAGATCATCGCCGACCAGACCGAGCAGCAGCGACTCGACTTCGGCGTACTCCAGCAGCTCCATTTCCAGGCCGTCTTCCAGATCGATCAGGGCGTAGCAGATGTCGTCTGCGGCCTCCATCAGATACACCAGCGGATGGCGCGCCCAACGCTGCTCTTCCAGCTGCGGCAGACCCAGCTTATGGGCGATCTGCTCCAGCAACGGCAGCTCGCTCTGGTAGCAGCCGAACTTGTGCTTCTTGTAACCGAGGGAGTCGGCGTGACGGGCCGTCCACGGGTACTTCAGATAGGTGCCGAGGGTGGCGTAGGTCAGTCGGGTGCCGCCGTCGAACTGGTGATACTCCAGTTGCGTGAGCACCCGGAAGCCCTGCGCATTGCCTTCAAAGTTCAGGAAGTCACCGCGTTCGGCGTCACTCATCGCATCCAGCCACCCGCGCCCCGCAGCCTGCTGGAACCAGTGACGGATCGCGTCCTCCCCGGAATGGCCGAACGGCGGGTTGCCGATGTCGTGCGCCAGGCAGGCCGATTGAACCACCATGCCCAGATCGCTCGGCTCGCACCATTCGGGTAGAGCGCGGCGCAGGGTTTCGCCGACACGCATGCCCAGCGAACGGCCGACGCAACTGACTTCCAGCGAGTGGGTCAGGCGCGTGTGAATGTGATCGTTGCTCGACACCGGATGCACCTGGGTCTTGCGCCCCAGGCGGCGGAAGGCGCCGGAGAAAATGATGCGGTCATGGTCTTTATGGAACGGGCTGCGGCCAAGTTCCTGCGGGCTGTGCAACGGTTTGCCGAGACGTTCGCGGTTGAGCAGGGTATGCCAATCCAAGGCTGATTCTCTCCGTCTGGTGACTGATTCCCTAGCTTCCCGGTTCAGGCTGGCATCTGCAAGCGCAACTACAGCCCCGCGGCATCGATGTCGATCAGCAGCAGGCGCTCGCCGTTATCGAAGAACTGCCCGGCAGTCAGGCAATACTGGTTGCTGGTGGCATCGCGATAGGTGTTGGAAAGGGTCAGGCGCCGTTCCTCCCAGCCCTCGGCCAGCAGGTGATAGAAGTAAGGGCGCCACGACCAGTTGTGGCCCAGGTAGCGGTTGTCGGCTACCCAGCCGCTTTGTCGCCATTCCAGATTCGGCGTCAGTTGGGTGCCGTGACGGTCGCACTGATAAAAGCGCAGCAGCCAGGGAAAGGCGTCGAGTTGCGGCAGGGCACTGAGCGGGGCGCGGGCCTGGGCCCAGGTTTGCAGGATGGTCATGAGTTCGCTGAGTTGCTGGCGCATGAACATCAGCTTGCTGCGTTCGGCCAGTTTCTGGCGCACGTAAGACTGGCGCAGCTCGGCAAAGCACTCGACGAAGTCATCCGCACCGAAAAACGCCTCCTGCGCCCGGGCGAACAGAAAACCCTGCACGTAACGCGAACCGCACTCCAGAGCGAAATTGAGTTGCGCCGCAGTTTCCACGCCTTCGGCAATGATCCAGCAGCCGGTTTTTTCGGCCATTTGCGCGAGGGCCTTGACCACATCACTGCTCGGCCCGCCAAGTGCCGCAGCCTGGAACAGGCGCATGTCGAGTTTGAGAATGTCCGGTTGCAGCGCCAGCACTCGATCGAGCTGCGAATAACCGGCGCCAAAATCGTCGATGGCGATCCGGGCGCCGGCATCGCGATAGCGTGCCACGACTTCGCTCAGGCGCTGACTGTTACCGCCGAGTTCGGTGATCTCGAAAACAATCCGTTGCGGGTCGATACCATGCCGGGCGAGCTGTTTCAGGCTCGGCAGTGCCTGGTCGGCCCGCAAGCGACTGATCCAGCGCGGTGACATGTTCAGGCTGAGAAACCAGTCCGGCGGCGCTTCGTGCAGTCGGCTCAGCGCGTTGTCGCGGATTTGCCGGTCCATTCGGCGCAGTGCGATGGCAGGCGTGCGCGGGTCGGCGAACAGCGGTCCGACCGACGCCAGTTGGCCATCGGCCTGGCGCAGTCGACCCAGTGCCTCGACCCCTGCAATGCGTCCGGTGGCGGTATCGATGAACGGTTGAAAGCAGGCGAGCGGTTGCCCGTCGATCACGGGGCCTCCTTGTCGTTCTTGTTCTGGTTGAATTCTGCCGGCCGGATAGGCAAGCGGGATTGAACCTCCGGATAAGAGATTCAATCCCGCCGGTATTGCAAGAATGCAGCCAGATGCGAGGGGATCAGCGCTTGCTCGAACTCTGCATGACCAGCTTGATCAGCGGAGCGAGGCTGCTGCCCAGGCGGATCAGTCGGGTCAAACCGCCGACGCCACCGCTCTTTGCCCCTTTACCTGTGATGAAACCCAGTAGCGTCACAGCCGCCATGCCCCACAACGGCGCGTGCTTGATGCCGAAACCGCCTTGCAGGTTTTGCGTCATGCCACGCATGCGTTGCAGAGGTTGCAGGACCTGGCCGGTTTCGTGGCGGATTTCCTGACGATGCATTTCCATGCGCAAACGGATCAGTGCCTTGCGCATTTCCCGGCGTGAGCTGTTGTGCGGAAGTTCAGGCAGGCTCATGGCAGCAGGCGCTCCCGGTCATTGGCCAGTTCTTCCAGCGTGCCGTGGAAGGGCGAGGATTCATCGAAGATTGCGGCCTTCAGACGCAGCGCACAAAAGATTGCCGCCAGGGTGTAGAACACGCACAGACCAATGATTGCAGCCAAGCGATACGTATCCCAGAACACGATCAGTACGAGGGTCGACAGGCCGACCAGCAACAGCAGCGCAAACACCAGCGCCAGGCCGGCGAACAGCAACAGGCTGACGGTGCGTGCTTTCTGTTCCTGCAGTTCGATGCCGAACAGTTCGACGTGGCTGTGCAGCAGGCCGAGAACGGCAGCACCCAGACGACGCGTGGAGGAGGCGGTGCCCGAGTTCGGGCCGGATTCACCGATCGACATGATCAGCGCCGCGTGGCCAGCAGGCCGATCAGAAAGCCGACGCCGGCGGCGATGCCCACCGATTGCCATGGGTTGGCCGATACATATTCCTCGGTGGCGGTGACCGCAGCCTGACCGCGCTCGCGCAGGGTGTCTTCGGTCAGCTTCAGGGTTTCACGTGCGCGCAGCAGGCTTTCGTGGATCTGTTCGCGCAGCTCGTCAGCCTGATCACCGGCCAGCGTGGCGGTGTGTTCCAGCAAGCGTTCAGTGTCGCTGACCAGAGTCTGGAAGTCGTTCATCAGGATTTCTTGAGCAGTCTTTGCCTTGATGCTGGCCATGGGGGATCTCCGTAAGTGGCGTTCTGAAGCGGTGTTCTGAAGCGTTCGAGTATGAGCCAAGTGTGAAGGTTCAGTACAAGTGCTTGGTACAGCTTTTGCTGTGTCGTGGTGCGTCGACCGGTGGCAGTGCGCTGTTGCCGGGCGCGAAACCGGGCAGAGCAAGGCCCGGATGATGAGGGTTCATGTCAGCCCATCGACCTTGTGCGCCAAAGCGGTTCACCGGACTACCGGATCAGTGATCGCGCAGTCGCAACTTGGTGCATGAAATGTGCGCATGAACCGCTTTGGTGCCTTTTTCAGCCTTGGGTCTGCCTCCTCATGGAAAATCTGCAAAGCGCTGTGGACACGCTGGTTCACAGTTCCAACACGTTGTTCATTCTGATCGGTGCGGTCATGGTGCTGGCCATGCACGCCGGGTTCGCATTTCTGGAGGTCGGAACGGTTCGCCAGAAAAACCAGGTCAACGCACTGTCGAAGATTCTCAGTGACTTTGCGGTGTCGACGCTGGCTTATTTCTTTATAGGCTATTGGCTTTCGTACGGGGTGACCTTCTTGCATCCGGCGGCGGTGCTCAGTGCCGATCATGGTTATGGACTGGTGAAGTTTTTCTTCCTGCTGACCTTTGCGGCGGCGATCCCGGCGATCATCTCCGGCGGCATCGCCGAGCGGGCGCGTTTTGTGCCGCAGTTGTGCGCCACGGCGCTGATCGTGGCGTTCATCTACCCGTTTTTCGAAGGGATGATCTGGAACGGCAACTACGGTCTGCAAGCCTGGCTGACCGCACAGTTCGGCGCCCCTTTCCATGATTTTGCGGGTTCGGTGGTGGTGCATGCCATGGGCGGCTGGCTGGCGCTGGCGGCGGTGTTGCTGCTCGGCCCGCGCAACGGACGCTATCGCGATGGCAGGCTGGTGGCGTTCGCGCCCTCGAGCATTCCGTTTCTGGCCTTGGGGTCGTGGATCCTGATCGTCGGCTGGTTTGGCTTCAACGTGATGAGCGCGCAAACCCTGCAAGGGGTCAGCGGACTGGTGGCGGTCAACTCGCTGATGGCTATGGTCGGCGGCACGGTGGCGGCGTTGATCGTCGGGCGCAACGATCCGGGCTTCCTGCACAACGGCCCGTTGGCCGGGCTGGTGGCGGTGTGTGCCGGTTCCGACCTGATGCACCCGGTCGGCGCGCTGGTGACCGGCGCGATTGCCGGCGCCCTGTTTGTCTGGTGCTTTACGGCGGCGCAGGTCAAATGGCGCATCGATGACGTGCTGGGTGTCTGGCCGTTGCACGGTCTGTGTGGCGTGTGGGGCGGCATTGCCTGCGGGATCTTCGGCTCGACCACGTTGGGCGGACTCGGCGGCGTCAGCCTGATCAGCCAGTTGATCGGCACCGCCCTCGGTGTGGCGGTGGCGCTGATCGGCGGTTTCGCCGTCTACGGTTCGATCAAGGCGCTGCATGGTCTGCGCCTGAGCCAGGAACAGGAGTACTACGGCGCCGACCTGTCGCTGCACAAGATCGGCGCGGTGAGCCAGGACTAGGTTTCCTCATCGTCGGCTCCGGGGTAAAAGCCGTGAAGCAGGCGATAACGATCGATGCGCACCTGATCGACTTTCTCCTGCACCCGGTGCGCGGGAAACCCCAGCAGGATCAGGGCATGGGAACCGAGCATCAGGCTCGACTCCAGCAGTTCCGGCACCACTTCGCTGGCGCCGGCTGCTTTCAGCTCGGCCGACTGGCTGTCGTCCCGGGTGCGCACCAGGATCGGCACTGTCGGGTTGAGACGTCGAGCCTCCTTGAGAACACGCAGGGCCACGTCGGCTTGATCCACAGCAATCACCAGCAACCTGGCGCGCAGCAAACCGACGGCGGTCAGCAGATCGCCGCGGGTTGAATCGCCGTAGTGGACGTCGCGCTCGGCGGTGGCGGCTTCCTGAATTCGCACCGGATCGTTGTCCAGCGCGACGTAGGATTGCCCGGCATTGCGCATGAAGCGTCCGATCGACTGGCCGACGCGGCCGTAACCACAGATCACCACATGCCCGTCGAACCCGGCATTGAGGGCACTGATTTCCTCGATCTGTGCTTCCTGATTGGGTTTGCGGTGCAGGGCGGCGGCGATGCGCGGAGCGGCGCGTAACAGCAGGGGCGTCAGCAGCATCGAGCAGAAGGTGGCGGCGAGCAGCAGAGCACCGAGTTCGGCTGGGAGCAGCCGGGTCTGCTGCATCTGCGCCATCAGGGCGAAGCAGAACTCACCGCCCTGGGCGAGGGCGAGGCCGCTGCGCCAGGCCGTTTCACTGTCGCTGCCGCGCCATTTCACCAACAGCGCCACCACCAGACCTTTGATAACCAGCAATCCCAGAGTCATGCCGATAATCAGCAGGCTGTGGCTGGCGAACAGCTGCAGGTCGATCAGCATGCCGATGCTGACGAAAAACAGTCCCAGCAGAATGTCGCGAAACGGCCGGATATCGGCCTCGATCTGATGCCGGTAATGGCTCTCGCCCAGCAGCATGCCCGCGAGGAACGCGCCGAGGGCCGGAGACAGGCCCAGCAGGTGGGTCAGCCAGGCCGTCAGCAACACAATCACCAGGGCCAGCAGCACGAACAGCTCCGCCGAGCGCGACGCCGCGACTTCCTGGAACAGGCGGGGCAGCAGCCAGCGGCTGGCCAGCAACAAACCGAAGAACAGCAATACGGTCTTCAACAAGGTCAGGGGCAGCGCCCAGTACCAGGCCTGATCACTGCTCCCGGCAAATACCGGCACCAGCGTCAACAGCAACACGGCCACCACGTCCTGGAACAACAGGACGCCTACCGCGTTCTGGCCGTGGCTGCTGAAGATTTCGCCGAGACTGCCCAGCTCCTTGGTCACAATCGCCGTGGATGATAGCGAGAGGCCGGCGCCCAGCAGCAAGGCTGGTGTGGCGGGCATGCCCAGCAACATCAGCACGCCTCCCAGCAGGAGTGTGGTGATCAGCACTTGCTGGCTGCCCAGACGGAAAACCACCTGGCGCAGGGCAATCATTTTCGACAGGGAGAACTCCAGCCCCAGGGAAAACAGCAGAAACACCACGCCCAGTTCGGCAAGATCCGGCAGATGTTCGCTTTCATTGATCCAGTCGAATGCCTTCGGCCCGACCATCAAGCCCACGCACAGGTAACCCAGCACAGGCGGCAGGCGCAGGCGTCGGAACAGGGCAATCATCACCAGGGACGACGCCAGAATGATCAGCAGATTGGCAAACACAAGACACTCCGGGACAGGTCAGGCTCTTCAAGCGTAGAGGTAAAAAACACCGGAGCATCGCGTAAATGGCGATTTTGTGGGCTGATTTACATCAGGGTTTTACGAGGGGCGGGATCGAACCCGGAGGGTGGGTCGACGGGCTTTGCGGGCAAGCCTAGAATGATCACTCGATTTTTGGGGTTGAGCGCACATGCTTCCTGAATGCCAGTTGTTCGGCACCCTGGGGTGCCATTTGTGTGAGGTCGCGGAGGCCGAACTGATGCCTTTTGTCGAGCATGGTCTGCTGGTGGAACTGGTGGATATTGCTGACGACGAATCGTGGTTCGAGGCCTACAGCCTGCGGATCCCGGTCTTGCGCAGGGTCGATACCGGCGCGGAATTGGGGTGGCCGTTCAACGCCGATCAGGTGGTGGCATTCCTGCGTTAATGGTCTTTTCTCTTCTGCGTTGATGGCGCTCGTCACCTTCGTTCAATCACGGCTTGGCACTTTTCGGGTTATTCGGTTACTGTATGCGCATACAGTAATCGAGTTTACCTGCCATGTTGCTTCCGGGCATTTGTCAGGGCAAGCCGGATGTCAGAGGGAGCAGTCGTGGTCAATGTCGAACAGTTGAAAAGCAGCGTGAACGGGATGTCGGTTGACGTGGTGCGCGAGGCCGTCCACGAATTGCGTCTGGACGGTCTGGTCACGGAAGGCAAGACTCCCTTCAACAAGCTGCATTTCAACACCTGCTTTGCCGAGATCGAGGCCTTGTTCCAGCGTGCCGGTTATCACAAACAACTGGATGTAGTCGGATATCAGGGGCTTTTGTACGCCTTGTACGATCCGGGCCGTTGGGACGCCGTGGATGTGTTGCGCTGGCTCAAGGAGTTCACCGAAGCGGCGGCGCTCAAATCGATTCCCGCCTGATTCTGCACTAGGTCTGCTGCGCCCGGTGTTGGATAATGCCACTCTGCTCTGAAGCTTCGAGTTCTCCGCATGTCCAACGCACCCACATTTTCCGCAGCACAGAATCAGGCCAGCACGCTGTATCTGCCCCCCGGTAGCTGGCAGACAGTGCTCGACTGCCTGTGTGAGCATTTCAGTGCCATCGGGCGTGATCAATGGCTGGATCGAATCGCCCGGGGCCGGGTGCTCGATGGCCAGGGTCAGCCGATTGCACTGGACTTGCCCTACAAGGAAGGGCTGCGCATTCATTATTTTCGTGAAGTGCCGGATGAAAAGCCGATCCCGGTGGTCGAGTCGATCCTGTATGCGGACGACCATCTGGTGGTGGCCGACAAGCCGCATTTCCTTCCGGTGACCCCGGCGGGCGAATATGTCGAGCAGACGCTGCTTCGCCGATTGATCCGGCGCCTGGACAATTCCCATCTGGTGCCGCTGCACCGAATTGATCGGCACACGGCCGGATTGGTGATTTTCTCTGCCAACCCACAGACGCGGTCGGCGTATCAGTCACTGTTTCCGACACGGCAGATCGAAAAACGCTATGAAGCCATTGCGGCTGCGCTGCCTGGGCTGGATTTTCCGTTGGTACACAAGAGTCGCATGGTCGACGGTGAACCGTTTTTCCGCATGCAGGAGGGGCCGGGTGTAAGCAACACCGAAACGGCGGTGGAGGTTCGTGAAAAGAACGGCGAACTCTGGCGTTACGGCCTGTATCCGGTGACCGGAAAGAAGCATCAGTTACGTGTGCACATGACGGCGCTGGGGGCGAGCATCTGCAATGATCCGTTTTACCCTGAAGTGCTCAAAGACGTTGAAGATGATTACGCCAATCCGCTCAAGCTCCTGGCGCAGGGGTTGCGATTCATCGACCCGGTCACGGGGCAGGTGCGCGAATTTGAGAGCCGGATCACGCTGGACTGGTGATCCGGGTATCGACCCTTTTCTGCCAGACACGAAAAAGCCCGCATATTGCGGGCTTTTCTGTATCCGCTGTCGAACTGAAGACTTACAGCTCTTTGACAGTGCGGATCTGATCCTTGTTGATGCGGGTGTGCTTGCCGTCCAGTTGTTCGAACTCGTAGAAGCCCGAATCTTCATCATACTTGGGGGCGTCGACAGCCTGGATTTCGCGACCGTCATTCAAGGTGATCACTGTTGGCGAAGCGCAACCGGCGAGAGTGGCGAGGCCCAGTGCGAGCATGAAAGTGGCGAGGGTCCGTTGAGTCATGAGTGTGTCTCCGAAGGGAAATTCTTTTGGTTACTGAGCTTGAGACGTATACAAGGCGTGCAAGTTCCTTGAATGCTGTCAGTCTGACACAGTGTTGTGCGAACTCAACAGTTCAGGGGTGTTGAGATTGGCCAGGCGTGGATCGTTGTCAGGGCAAACCAGGGCCTGGGCATCAAGATTGCGCATCACCCGGCCGGGGCTGCGCTCTCCTGCGTTCCAGGCATTTTCGAATGCCGGCAGGAGTGCCACCGGGATCACGCAAAGCAGTGGTTCCCAGTGATCGTCATGTCGCAACATTAAAGGTTTTTCAGAATTCAGACCGGCCGCCTCCCGCATGTTGTGCAGCAGCGCAAGGTCGATGCGCGGGACATCGCAGGGCAGTACCAGCAGATGGGTGTGGCGCGCGGCTTTCAAGCCGGCACGAATACCGGCCAATGGTCCGGGAAAGTCCTCCTCGTCATCGCTAACCAATCGGTCGGCGAACGGCGCATAGCGTTCACGATTGCGGTTGCAGGAGATGATCAGGTCATCCGTCAACGGCCGAACCTTGCGATGCAGATGTGCGATCAGTGGTTCACCGTGCCATTCCACAAGTCCCTTGTCCTGGCCACCCATTCGTTGTCCGCGTCCACCGGCCAGCAACAGAATGGAGCAGGGGGGTAATGGCGTGTTCGAAGTCATGGCAGCTCTCCGCAGGGGCGGCGAAAAAAGGGGGCGCTGTGATATAACACCAGGCTGTTTCTCATACAACTGGACGAGCCTATGAAAGCCAAGGCTGATGTACCTTTCGTGCCGCTCAATATCGCGGTGTTGACGGTCAGCGACACCCGCACCCTGGAAACCGACACCTCCGGCCAGGTCTTCGTCGACCGGCTGAGCGCCGCGGGCCACCATCTGGCGCAGCGGGTGCTGCTCAAAGATGACCTGTACAAGATTCGTGCGCAAGTCGCCCACTGGATTGCCGAAGACGTCGTGCAAGTGGTGCTGATTACCGGCGGAACCGGTTTTACCGGTCGCGACAGCACCCCGGAAGCGGTCGCTTGCCTGCTGGACAAACAGGTCGACGGTTTTGGTGAGCTGTTTCGCCAGATCTCGGTGCCTGACATCGGCACCTCCACCGTGCAATCCCGGGCTTTGGCGGGACTGGCCAATGGCACGCTGGTCTGCTGCCTGCCTGGCTCGACCAACGCAGTGCGCACCGGTTGGGATGGCATCCTCGCCGAGCAACTGGACTCACGCCACCGCCCGTGCAATTTCGTCACTCATTTGAAACAGGCGGCGCCTTGTGAATCCCGTGGGTAAGCCGGGCAAGACTGGCAGCCTGATGCCTGTCGAAGCAGCATTGACGCGGTTGCTGGAAATGGCCGAGGGCTCGCGGATTGTCGAGAGTGAGTTTTTGCCTCTAGCGCAGGTTCAGGGGCGGGTGCTGGCGCAGGATCTGGTTTCGACGCTGGATCTGCCGCCATGGCCGAACAGCGCCATGGACGGTTATGCCTTGAATCTGGCCGACTGGACCGGCGAGCCGTTGCCGGTCAGCCAGAAAGTCTTCGCCGGACAGGCACCGGAACCCTTGAAACCACGCACCTGTGCCCGGATCTTTACCGGCGCGCCGGTGCCAGCCGGTGCAGACTGTGTCGAGATGCAGGAAAACGTCGAGATTCATGCCGACGAGCGCGTGAGTTTCACCGAGACGATGGTGTCCGGGCAGAACATTCGTCCACAAGGCCAGGAAACGACTGTCGGTGAGTTGGTCTTGCCTGCCGGAACCCGGCTGGGTCCGATCGAGCAAGGGCTGGCTGCGTCGCTGGGATGCGCTGGGCTCGAGGTGGTTCGTCGGGTTCGTGTGGCAGTGCTGTCCACGGGGGACGAGCTGGTTGAGCCGGGCACGCCACTCGGGCCGGGACAGATCTACAACAGCAACCGGGTGTTGTTGTGCAGCTGGTTGCAGCGCCTCGGATGTGAAGTGGTGGATGCCGGCATTCTGCCTGATGACCTGTCCACCACTCGGGCGCGACTTGGGGAGTTGCAGGACGTAGACCTGATTCTGTCGACAGGTGGCGTGTCGGTCGGGGAAGCGGATTTCCTCGGAATCGCTTTGAGGGAAGAAGGCGAGCTGACACTCTGGAAACTGGCAATCAAACCCGGCAAGCCGCTGACGGTCGGGCATTTTCGTGGAGTTCCGGTGATTGGATTGCCGGGAAATCCTGCCTCGACACTGGTGACTTTTGCTTTGTTGACCCGACCTTATCTGTTGCGTCTCCAAGGCGTGCAGGATGTCGAGCCGCTGAAGTTTTCAGTTCCTGCAGGATTTGTCTGGCCTCAGGCCGGTAACCGCCGTGAATTTCTGCGTGGGCGCCTGGAGCAGGGACAAGCGATTATCTACCGTAACCAGAGTTCGGGTGTTTTGCGCAGCGCTGCCTGGGCTGAGGGGCTGGTGGAAGTGCGGGAAGGGCGAGTATTGGTCAAGGGAGACCAGGTGCTATTCATTCCACTCAGCGAGCTCCTCGGTTGATTGCAGGCATTTGAAAGGCAGGCACAGTCGCTAAACGATGCCTGCCTTTCAGCGGGTCAACGGCTGAGCAGTGTGACGAGTTGATCGAACCGGCTGTTGGCAATCCAGCCCAGCAGTCCGAGCACCATCGCTGTCGCACCTGCCGAGTAGGCAAGACGATGTTTGATGGCTTTGACGTCTCCTCTGACTTCGTCCATATCGCGTCGAATGTACTTGAGGTGAGTTTCCAGCTCGGTGACACGCGGTTCCATATCGTTTTCTCCAGTATTTCTGGCGCTGCATTTGAATTCGTCTTTAAGGCTGGCGCGACTTTCGGAGAGAGAGGCAACCGGACTCACGGATAATCTTGCTTCATGGCTTTGCATGGAAAAAACCGCCTGATGCGATGGGGTTCTGTCGGCAAATGCCGGAATGCAAATTATCGAAAGTCCTGAAACTGTATGCACTCATTACATGCACATCCTTGTGTAATTGAATTGAAGATTGCTGACGCTGCGACACGTTGTACCAATGAGCGGGCTTGGTCAATTGAGCCGATTCCTTACGTTCTGTACGAAAAATTACAGGCATGTAGGACAGGCAGAAGGAGCTTCAGGAATTAATCAGAACGTGTGCGACTTTTTTACCCGCGTTGAGGGTCAAGATGTTTCGTACTGATTCAATTCCGGGAGTAACCGCAATGAGTGAACGTAAGGCACTGTTGATTCTGCATGGCAAGCAGGCACTCAACGAGGCGGTTCGTGCCGCTGTCGAGAACAAGCGAAAGCAGGGTTGGAAACTGGCTGTGCGCCTGACCTGGGAGGCCGGTGATGCCCAGCGGCTGGTGGAGGAGGCACTGGCGGCGGGATACCGTCAGATCATCGCCGGTGGTGGGGATGGCACTCTGCGCGACATCGCCGAAGCGCTGGCGAAGCAACCGGGCAAGGCCAGTCTGGTGCTGTTGCCGCTGGGAACAGCCAACGACTTTTCCCGCGCGGCGGCTATTCCGCTGGAGCCGGCCGAAGCGCTCGAATTGCTTGAGGCGCCCGCCCATGACATTGATCTGGGTGAAGTCGGCGGGCAGATCTTCCTGAACATGGCCACCGGCGGATTCGGCAGCCAAGTAACAGCCAACACGTCGGAAGATCTGAAGAAAGTGCTGGGCGGTGCGGCCTATCTGTTCACCGGTTTATCGCGGTTCAGTGAGCTGCATGCTGCTTATGGTGAATTGCAGGGGCCGGATTTTCACTGGCGTGGCGAGCTTCTGGCGCTGGGGATCGGCAATGGCCGTCAGGCCGGTGGCGGACATGTGTTGTGCCCGGAAGCGCTGGTGGACGACGGTCTTCTGGATATCAGCATCCTGCCGGCGCCACAGGAACTGGTCGGCACGCTGAAAAATCTGCTCAGTGACGGGTTCGGCATCGACAACATGTTCGTGCGTACCCGGTTGCCGTGGGTTGAAATCAAGGTCGCTGAAGGGCTTTGCATCAATCTCGACGGTGAGCCACTGCAAGGCGACAGTCTGCGGTTTGCAGCGCGTCCGGGGGCGTTGCGCGTGCATTTGCCCAACGACTCGCCGCTATTGGGCGCAACACACCGGATCAGTCATCCAGACTGATGATCTGTTCGCGCACGGCAAACAGCACCAGACCCGCCACATCGTAGATCTGCAGGCGTTTCATGATCTGCGAACGGTGGGTTTCGACCGTCTTGATGCTCAAGCCCAGCCCGTTGGCGATTTCCCGCGTGGACTTGCCGCGCACGATGAGGCGCAGGATTTCCAGTTGGCGTGCTGTCAGGTTGTGCGACTCGGCGACTTCCGGTTGCTGCTTCAGGTTACGGGTCAGCGCCTGGTTGATCACGGTATGGGCGATGGCTGGGCTCAAGTAGCGCTCGTTGTTGCGCAGCGCTTCGAGTGCATGTTCGAGCTCGGTGGCCGTGGTGTCCTTGAGCAGGTAGCCGTGAGCGCCGGACTCCAGCGCCTGCATGATCAGCGCGGGGTCGGTGTGCATCGACAGAATCAGCACTTTGGCGTGCGGGCGTACGCGTCTGAGTCGCTGCAGGGCTTCCAGACCGCCGGTTTCTTTCATGGAAATGTCCAGCAACACTATATCGGGAGACAGCAGCTCGACCATTTCGAGCAGCTGCGAGCCGTCATTGGCCTCGCCGATGACCGCATAACCGGGAATATCCAGCACCAGGGCGCGCACGCCGGCCCTGATCAGCGAGTGGTCATCCACCAGAAGTAAGTTACAAGTCAACGCATAACCTTATTCGTACTGGCCCGCTCGAGTGCACGGGGCGCCCAGGGGAATAGTGCTTCGATTTGAGTACCTTTGCCGGGCTCGCTGGTCACACTGAGTGTGCCGCCCAGTTGCTCGATGCGTTCGGCCATCCCGGCCATGCCCCGTTGTCCTTCACGACCTGGATTGGCCGCCGGGGAAAATCCCAGACCATCATCGCTGATCAGCAGGGTCAGACCCTGCGGCAGGCGTTGCACGCGGATCAACAGGTTTTTGGCCTGCGCGTGGCGAAGGATGTTGGTCACCGCTTCCTGAGTGATGCGAAAGGCGGCGACGGCCATTTCTTCGGGGATTCCATTCAGGCGCTGCTGGCAGTCCAGACTCCAGTGCACCGAAGTATTGGTCAGTACCTTGAGCAGGTGTGCACGCAGGCTCGCTTCCAGACCAAGGCTGGTCAATTGCCGCGGGTTGAGAATGGCCGAAACGTCGCGCACTTTATTGAGGGTTTCTTCCAGCGTCTCGCAAAGTACCGAACAGTGTTCCTGCATGTCCGCGGGCAAGCGACGCTTGAGCCATTCGCTTTGCAGTTTGGCGGCCGTCAGCAACTGGCCGATATCGTCATGCAGTTCACGGCTCAGGCGATGGCGCTCGTTTTCCTGGACTTCCAGCAAACGGTCGGCCAGTTCCTGAGGCTGGAACTTGATGGATTTGCGCGACAGGCGATGTTGTGTCCAGACGCAGCCCGCAGCCGCCACATTGATCAGCAGCAGGCCGAGCGGCAGCTGCGCTGACAATCCATAGGTCAACAGACTGCCCAGAGCCGAGCCTGTACACAGCAGAAGTGTGAACCTGCGGGCATTTTCTCGGGAGGGAGGCCATGTGGTGATTGACTTGAGGCTGGCGTACATAGCGGATGGAGCCAATGGATGTTCGCTGCGGGCAGACCGGTCAGAAAGGCTGGCGGTCTCTGTCTGGAAAACTGTCATTCAGGTTGTTGATTTCAAAATGGTTCAGTGATCGATAATTGAGCGCCAAGTTCGGTGGTGACCGATCATCGAAGTCACAAGCCATTAACTGAAACAACTAACGGGCGGCATAATACCACTTAACATACCGTTGGTCGCGTTTGGCCTATATGTCCAAAGAGTCAGGAAACAGGCCATGTTGGACGAAGGTTCCATAATGGAAAGTTGAAATACCTGATCCGATAATTATCGATGCGGTCGCAAGTTTTCTTTTACACAGGAAAACCCTGATATCAGCAGAGGGTAGTCTGCATTCAGTGAGCGTAATTATTTATTGGGGGGTGTCGCAGGCAGGCATGAACTATTCATTAGCGACATTCGACTGCGAAAGCTGACCGGCTCAAACGGCCCAAGGCGTGCCCGATTACGCTTGCCGTTCCGACCAGGCTACGAGGGTCAGGGACTTGCCAGTGTGCGGCAATTGAAAGTGGGTCTGGCCGACCTGGCAGGCAAAGGCTTCGATCAGCGACGCCTGCTCGCTTTCATCCAAGCCTAATTGGCCGGTACTCGGGTCAACCAGTTCCAGTTGCCAGGCCATCAGGGTGAAGCAGTCTTTCAGTGCTTCCAGGGCCTGCGCATGCAGATCCACATGATCCTGAACCTGGGTGAGCAGGCCATGCAGGTGCAGGGAAAATTCGGATATCGCCTCAAGTGCCAGGGCATCGGCCTTGTTTGCCAATTTGAGGAGAGTACTGAGCATGCAGTCAATCGCGTCCCTGTCATTGCTGATCAGCTGCAAGTGACTGAGGCATTCTTCAGACTTGGCCAGGAGCGTTTCAGCCTCGACGAGAAATTCGGGGAACCGCTGCGCCCAGTCACTACGGTCGTTCGGCATGCTTATCTCCACCACGTCATGTCTGATGAGGGAATGCCGTGTGTGTCGACGATCGTGAACCGTCGCGAGACCGCGCCCCGGTGTGCATTGGCACAGACCTGGGGTTTCAAGAGGATGTGTTTCCACTGAACTGCGATCGCACACAATAGCCTGACTCCGTTCATGCAATGAGAATGGCGTCACATTAATGGCTATTGGATATCGCGAACATCAGGTTGGGCCTGATTGTCACTAGGGGATTCCCTTAGGCACGGGAACCTGTGGCGCAAATCGGGGTCGCGCCGAAGAGAATGTAGCAGATGATTTCACCGAGCCAGTAAAGCATGATGTTAATGTGACATCAATGCTTGTGCATGGCATTTTGTTGGTGATTTGTGACGGGATCAAGATCCGCCAGATTCAGCCGATAACCCCCAATAGTGAATTCATCAGAACAAGCCCAGGAGTCATTGATGGCCGGCATTCTCGACACGGTAGACCAACGCACGCAACTGGTGGGTGAGAATCGCCTGGAAATTCTCATGTTTCGACTGGCCGGACGCCAATTGTTCGCGATCAACGTGTTCAAGGTTCAGGAAGTCCTGCAACTGCCGAAGCTGACCCTGATGCCCCAGCGTCACCCGTTTGTCTGCGGTGTGGTCAACCTGCGTGGCCAGACGCTGCCAGTGATCGACCTGTCCCAGGCGATCGGCATGCGCCCGCTGGTGCCGGGCCCGAACAGCACGATCATCGTCACCGAGTACAACCGTTCGGTGCAGGCGTTTCTCGTCGGTGGCGTGGACCGCATCGTCAACATGAACTGGGAAGCCATTCTGCCGCCGCCGACCAGTGCCGGTCGCCAGCATTACCTGACAGCCATCAGTAAGGTCGACGATCAACTGGTGGAAATCATCGACGTCGAGAAAGTCCTCGCCGAAATCGTGCCGTACAACGCCAAGGTCTCCCGCGACAAACTGGACGACCCGGTGCTGGAACGCGCCCGTGGCCGCGAAGTGTTGCTGGTGGACGACTCCAACGTGGCGCTCTCGCAATTGCGCGACACCCTCGGCCAGTTGGGCGTGAAGATGCACATCGCCAGCGACGGCCTGAAAGCCCTGAACATGCTCAAGGCCTGGGCGGACACCGGGGTGAACATGACCGACAAACTGCTGATGGTGTTCACCGACGCCGAAATGCCGGAGATGGACGGCTATCGCCTGACCACCGAAATCCGCAACGACCCGCGCCTGCGTGGCCTGTATGTGGTGCTGCACACTTCGCTGTCTGGCAGCTTCAACGATTCGATGGTGAAGAAGGTCGGGTGCGACAATTTCCTCTCCAAGTTCCAGCCGGACAAATTGGTCGACGTGGTGCGCCAGCGTTTGATGCTCGACGAAGTACCGGCCTGATCAACCTGTCGAGGCTGACCTCGCGTCAGCCTTTGATTCGCTGACAAAGCTCGTATAGGGTGGCGTTTTTGACCCACCAGGGAGCTGGCCATGCTGCGTCTGAGCGCGCTTTATCGTTACCCGTTGAAATCCGCCAAGGGCGAGGTCCTGCAAGGGATTGGCCTGGACAAACTGGGGCTTGAGGGCGACCGACGCTGGATGCTGGTGGACGAGGCCAGCGGACGGTTCCTGACCCAGCGTGCCGAAGCGAAAATGAGCCAGCTCTCGGCGCTATGGAATGCCACTGGCGGCCTGACGCTCAGCGCGCCGGGGCATTCGGCAATCGATGTCGCCTTGCCTGGCGGTGACGACGACCTGCGTGGCGTAACCATCTGGCGCGATACCTTGCGCGTACCGGATGCCGGTGAGGAGGCGGCCCGTTGGGTCAGCGATTTCATCGGCAAACCGACGCGCCTGGTGCAAGTGCCGCTTGAACGCGCTCGTACGACTCAGGCCGGGTACGGCAACGACGACGATCAAGTGGCGTTCGCCGACGGCTTTCCACTGTTGCTGATTGGTGAGGCATCACTGCAACACCTGTCGCAGGAAGTCGGGCGCCCTCTGGAAATGCTGCGGTTCCGGCCGAATCTGGTGATCGAAGGCAGTGATGCTTACGCCGAGGATGGCTGGAAGCGGATTCGGATCGGCGATGTCGAGTTCCGCGTGGTCAAGTCCTGCTCGCGGTGCATTCTCACCACGATCGATCCGCAGACCGGTGAGCGCAGCGCTGACCGCGAGCCGCTGGCAACCTTACAGAAGACCCGCGCCCAGGCCGACGGCGCGATGTTTGGCCAGAACCTGGTCAATGACAGCAATGGCCGGCTTGAAATCGGCATGCCGGTGGAAATCCTCGAATAACCGCTCCTGAAACGAAAAATGCCCGTGTCCTTGGACACGGGCATTTTTCATGACCGCAGGAAACCGGGGTTTCAGCCGCGGTATTCGCATAGGTAGGCGGTGTCGACGGCGACTTTCAGCTGGAACTTGCTGTTGGCTGGCACGTTGAACTGGCTACCGGCAGCGAAAGTTTCCCAGTCGCTGCTGTCCGGCAGTTTGACGGTCAGTGCGCCCGAAACCACGTGCATGATTTCACGCTGGCTGGTGCCGAATTCGTATTCGCCCGGGGCCATGACGCCGATGGTCGCAGGGCCTTCAGCAGTGCCAAAAGCGATCGACTTGACGGTGCCGTCGAAGTACTCGTTGACTTTAAACATGGGCGATTCCTCTCGAAAAGGGCTTAAAAGGGTCAAAAAGGGGCGGCCAGTATGCACAAGGCTCCGGGCGTCGTCATCTGTCTAGAGTGGCAATACCAGTGGCAACAGGCGTGCGGTATTGCGCGCATCCTCCAGCGCTCGATGCTGCTGGCCGGTGAACTGCATGCCCGCCAGTTGCAACGCGCCATTGAGGCCCAGCGGCCGTTCGAGGCGTCGGGCCTTGGCAAAGCGCTGTTTCAGGTTCATGTGCGGCACCCGGCTCAGCGCGCTGTCGAGTTGCAGTCGCTGCCATTCCTGAAGCAACTGCTTGCGGTCGTAATCGCCCCAACTGGCCCAGCCTTCAAGGCGCGTCTGGTGCTGACCGAGCCAGCGCTCGAAGGCCGGCCACACTTCGCTCAACGGCTGCGCCGCGTCGATGTTGGCCTGGGTGATGTGCGTGAGTTCGCGGCAAAACGGCGTCAACAAGGGGCGCCGCGTCGGTTTGACGAAGCGCTGAAAGTGATCCTGCTCGCGACCCGCGCGATCCACCAGGGTCGCGCCGATCTCGATGATCTCCATTTCCGTAACCGGCCAGCCACCCTCATCGGTGGTGGCTTCCAGATCTATGACCAGCCAATGGGGCATCGCAGGGTTCCTGATTTCCGCGTCCTGATTATTCAGAGCGTAGTCAAACCTTGCGAATGCGCGCGGCGACTACTCGACCTGCAACAGAACCTGACGATTTTTTACCTGATCGCCGACCTTGACCTGCACCCGCTTGAGCACGCCGTCGATGCCGGCCTTGAGCGGATGCTCCATTTTCATCGCTTCCAGCACCACCAGCAGTTGGCCCTTGCTGACCGTGCTGCCTTCGCTGACGAGCACATCGATGATGGCGCCATCCATCGGGGCTTTCAACGTGCCGGAACTGACGCTGGTCTGACTGTCGATCACCGCGTGAGTTCGATCCACCAGGTGCAGGCTGCCGGGATGGGTGAACAGCCAGAGCTGCTCGTCGCACAGGCGATAAGCGCGGCGCTGGCGCAGGCCATCGACCTCCAGCGTCACGGCCCCGGCGGTGTGCTCGATCAGTTTGAGTTCGATAACGCGCTCCGCAACCTGCACTTCAAACGTGTTGTCCGGGCTGGCGCGCAGTTGCACGTTCCAGTCGCGGGCGTCGAGACCGATGCGATAGAGCAACGGCGCACCGGCGTTGTTGCGCCATCCGGACAACGTGGCGCGGTGTTGCTGTGCGGCGGATCGGTAAAACAGCAGCACCGCGATGGCCAGCTCTTCGTTACTGGGCGAATAGGCGTGCAGGCAATCGTGATCGGCGAAATGTTGAGGGATGAAGCCAGTACCGAACTCGCCGCTGATGAATTGCGGATGCTGCAACAGGCTGGCGAGCAACCGCTGATTGCTTTGCACGCCAAGCAACACGCTGTCCTGCACCGCGCATAGCAGTTTGCGCCGGGCCTCTTCACGGGTTGCGCCATGAGCAATCAGTTTGCCGAGCATCGGGTCGTAGAACGGTGAGATCGACTGCCCTTCGATCAGCCCGTGATCAATCCGTGAGCCGCGATCCAGTGCCGGCGCCCAGGCTTCGACACGCCCGGTCTGTGGAAGAAAACCCTGGGTCGGATCTTCGGCGTAGAGGCGCACTTCCATCGCGTGGCCATCGAGTTTCACCTGTGCCTGGGTCAGCGGCAGCGGCTGACCTTCGGCGATCGACAGTTGCCATGCCACCAGGTCCAGCCCGGTAATCAATTCAGTCACCGGGTGCTCGACCTGCAACCGGGTGTTCATCTCCAGAAAGTAGAACCGGCCATCAGTGTCGAGCAGGAATTCTACAGTGCCGGCACCGACATAGTTCACCGCACGCCCGGCCTTGAGTGCCGCTTCGCCCATCGCCTGGCGCAGTTCTTCGGTCATCACCGGGCAGGGCGCTTCTTCAATGACTTTCTGATGGCGGCGCTGAATCGAACAGTCGCGCTCACCGAGGTAGATCAGCTGGCCGTGGTGATCGCCGAACAGCTGAACTTCGACATGGCGCGGCTCGATCAGCGCCTGTTCGAGGATCAGTTCATCGCTACCGAATCCGTTCAAGGCTTCGGAGCGCGCCGTGCGCAATTGCGCCGGCAATTCTTCGGCGCTGTGCACCAGCCGCATGCCGCGTCCGCCACCGCCGGCGCTGGCCTTGATCATCAATGGATAACCGATGCGTTCAGCTTCGCGTGTCAGGGTTGCGTCGTCCTGCTCGGCACCTTGATAGCCGGCGATACATGGCACACCGGCGGCGAGCATGGCGATTTTCGATTGGCGTTTGCTGCCCATCAGTTCGATGGCTTCGACGCTGGGGCCGATGAAGGTCAGGCCGGCCTGTTTGCAGGCGCGGGCGAATTCGGCATTTTCCGAGAGAAAACCGTAGCCCGGATGGATGGCGTCGGCGCCGCTGCGGCGGGCGGCGTCGAGAATGGCCGGGATGTTCAGGTAGGACTGTTGCACGGGTGCCGGACCGATGTTCACGGCCTCGTCCGCCATTTGGACATGCAGTGCGTCAGCGTCGGCATCGCTGAAAACGGCGACGGTGCGATAACCGAGGGCCTGGGCGGTGCGCTGGATGCGGCAGGCGATTTCACCGCGGTTGGCGATCAGGATTTTATGGATGACGGGCATGGTGGTTTTTCCTGAATGTTGGCGGTGGATTGAAGGGCCTCATCGCGGGCAAGCCCGCTCCCACAGGATTCAGTGGTGCTCACAAAAACTGTGGGAGCGGGCTTGCCCGCGATGCTTCTAAGGGGCCCACCTCGGTTTGCGCTTTTGCACAAACGCCATCGTGCCTTCGATGCCTTCGGCACCGGTCACCGCTTCGCTGAACCACTGCGCGGCTTCGTCCAGCAGTTCACTCGACGGCTGGCCGGCGCTGGCCAGCAGCAGTTTTTTCGTCACGGCATTCGCTTCGGGGGCGCAGCACAGGACATGGTCGAGCACTTCATCCAGTCGCTCGGCGAGCGCCTGTGGATCCTGCTCGACAAAATGCACCAGCCCCAGACGCCGGGCCTGATGGCCGTCGAAACGGGCGGCGGTCAGGGCCAGGCGTCGGGTCTCGGTCAGGCCGATGCGCTGCACCACAAACGGCGCGATCTGCGCCGGTAGCAGGCCGAGACTGGTCTCCGGCAAACCGAATTGCGCCTGATGATCGGCGATGGCGATATCGCTGACACAGGCCAGCCCGAAGCCGCCCCCGAGCACCGCGCCCTGCAACACCGTGATCAGCACTTGCGGCGTGTGCTGCGCTTCTTCCAGCAACAACCCGAACGCTCGGTTCAATTCGCGATAGGCATCGCTGCCCTGGGCGCGGGCGTTGGCCATGTCCTTGATGTCGCCGCCGGCACAGAAATGCCCGCCGGCACCGCTGAGCACCAGTGCGCGAACGCTGCGATCATCGCGCACGCTGGCCAGCACGGCGCGCAACTCGGCGACCATTTGCAGGCTCATGGCGTTGCGGCTTTCCGGGCGATTGAGGGTGATGTGCAACACGCCGTTGTGCCGTTCCAGCAGCAGCGTCTGGCAATCGGGCAGGGCGCTCATTTCTTTTTCCCCGGCAGAATGCCCATCAGTTTGCAGATGATGCCCAGCATGATTTCGTCGGCGCCGCCGCCAATCGATACCAGCCGCACGTCGCGGTAGGCGCGGGCCACCGGGTTGTCCCACATGAAGCCCATGCCGCCCCAGTATTGCAGGCAGCTGTCGCTGACTTCACGGCCGAGGCGTCCGGCCTTGAGCTTGGCCATCGAGGCCAGTCGGGTGACGTCCTGGCCTTTCACGTACTGCTCGGTGGCCTGATAGACCAGCGCCCGCAGGCATTCGATTTCGGTCTGCAATTCGGCGAGGCGGAAGTGGATCACCTGGTTGTCGATCAGCGCATTGCCGAAGGTCTTGCGTTCCTTGCAGTACTCGATGGTGCTGTCGACGCAGTATTCCAGGCCCTTGATCATGTTGGCCGCGCCGAACAGGCGTTCTTCCTGGAACTGCAGCATCTGCATCATGAACCCGGCGCCCTCATGGCCGATGCGATTGCGCTGGGGCACGCGCACGTTGTCGAAAAACACCTGGGCGGTTTCCGAGCTGCGCATGCCGAGCTTGTCCAGGTGCGAACTGAGGCTGATACCCGGCGTGTTCATCGGCACCATGATCAGCGATTTGTTGATGTGCGGCTTGTCGTCCGAGGTGTTGGCCAGCAGGCAGATGAAGTCGGCGCTCGGCGAGTTGGTGATCCACATCTTGCTGCCGTTGATCACATAGTCGTCGCCATCCTTGCGCGCGGTGGTCTTGAGCCCGGCGACATCGGAGCCGGCGCCGACTTCCGAGACACCGATGCAGCCGACCTGCTCGCCAGTGATGGCTGGGCGCAGAAACTCTTCGCGCAACTCATCGGAACCGAAGCGGGCGAGGGCCGGAGTGCACATGTCGGTCTGCACGCCGATCGACATCGGAATGCCGCCGCAGTGGATGGTGCCGAACTCTTCGGCCGCGACGATCGAATAGCTGTAATCCAGACCCATGCCGCCGAATTTTTCCGGCTTGGAAATCCCCAGCAGACCGAGGTCGCTGGCCTTGCGGAAAATCTCGTGGATCGGAAAGCGCCCGGCCTTTTCCCATTCATCGACATGGGGGTTGATCTCGTGCTCGACGAACTGGCGGACGGTGCGGCGCAGAGCTTCGTGTTCCGGGGTGAAGATCATTGTTGTTGTTCTCCTTTGATCCGAGGCGATCAGAACCGGCTGACGCCGAAGCTGTTGGGTTGCAGCCTGCGTACGTCGGCTTCGTGGCAGATGTCCAGCAGGTAGCCGAGCAGGGTGCGGGTGTCGCGCGGATCGATCAGCCCGTCATCCCACAGGTTAGCGCTGCCGTAGAGGGCGGTGGACTGGCTGTCGAGTTTCTGCGCGGTGACCTGCTCCAGCATGTCGAGCATTTTCGGGTCGGGCACCAGGCCGTCCTTGAGCTGTTTGGCTTCGGTGACGATGCGCAACACCTTGCCGGCCTGGGCGCCACCCATCACGGCGGTGCGGCTGTTGGGCCAGGCGAAGATGAAACGCGGATCAAGCCCGCGTCCGCACATCGCGTAGTTGCCCGCGCCGTAGGAGCCGCCGACCACTATCGTCAGTTTCGGCACCCGCGCATTGGCCACGGCCTGGATCAATTTCGAGCCATGCTTGATCACGCCGTGCTGTTCCGATTCGGTGCCGACCATGAACCCGGTGGTGTTGTGGAAAAACAGCAGCGGCGTCTGGCTCTGGTCGCACAGTTGAATGAACTGCGCCGCCTTGCTCGCGCCGTTGGGCGTGATCGGGCCGTTGTTGCCGATGAAACCGCAGGCGCGGCCCTGAATTTTCAGGTGGCCACAAACGGTCTGCTGATCGAACTCGCCTTTGAATTCCAGGAAGCGTGATTCATCGGCGATCCGCGCAATGATTTCGCGCACGTCGTAGGGTTTTTTCGGGTCGTCCGGGATCAGCCCGAGGAGTTCGTCGATGGGGTACAGCGGCTCTTTGAATTGCGGCTCGGGCAGCCACGGTATTTGCTCGTTCCAGTTCAGCAGGCTGACGATTTCCCGCACCTGACGCACGCCGTCGGCATCGTTTTCGGCCAGGTATTCGGCGGTGCCGGCGACTTGCGCGTGCATCTCGGCACCACCCAGTTCTTCGTCGGTGGCGACTTCACCGGTTGCGGCTTTAAGCAACGGCGGGCCGGCAAGAAACAGCTTGGCCTTGCCGCGCACCACCACCACGTAATCCGACAGCCCCGGCTGATACGCGCCGCCGGCGGTGGCCGAGCCGTGCACCACGGTGATCTGCGGCAGCCCCATGGCCGACATCCGCGCCTGATTGGCAAAGCTGCGTGCGCCTTCGACGAAAATCTCCGCCGCGTAATTGAGGTTGGCGCCGCCGCTTTCGGCGAGGGTGATGACCGGCAGTTTGTTTTCCTGGGCGATCTGTTGCAGGCGCAGGGATTTTTTCAGGCCCGACGGTGAGATCGTCCCGCCCTTGATCGCGCTGTTGTTCGCCACGATCAAGGCGCGCACACCGGACACGTAACCGATGCCGGCGATCAAGCCACCACCCGCCGAGCTGCCGTCCTTGTCGTCGTGGAGTTTGTAGCCGGCCAGGCTCGCCAGTTCGAGGAACGGCGCGCCGGGGTCGAGCAGCAGATTCAGGCGCTCACGGGGCAGCAATTGTCCGCGTTTGTCGAATTTCGGTTTGGCTTCGGCAGCCTTGTTCAGCAGGTTCTGTTCGAGCTGCTGGACTTGCTCGATGGCGGCGAGCATCGCTGCGCGATTGCGGGCGAAGGCTTCGCTGTGCGGGTCGAGTTGGGACTGGATCTGCGGCATGGCTTACTCCTTGTCCTTCAAAACGTCTGGCATGTAGGCCCGGTGAAAACCGTTGAAGGATTCGCTGTGGGTCGCCTTGTGCAACGGCCATGCGCGGTTGCCCAGGCTGGCCGCGCCGTCGATGCGCAAGGTGCTGCCGCTGATGAACGCGGCAGCCGGGCTGAGCAGAAACACGATCGCCGCGCTGACCTCTGATTCGGTGCCGATACGCTTGAGCGGCACGTGTTCGCGCAGGGTCGGGATCACGGCTTTGAACGCACCTTCATAGGTGTCCATGCCGCTGGACGCGATCCAGCCCGGCGCCACCGCATTCACCCGAACCCCGGCATAACCCCATTCGAACGCCGCTGTTTTGGTGAAGTTGTCCATGCCCGACCGTGCGGCGCCGGAGTGGCCCATGCCGGGCATGCCGCCCCACATGTCGGCGAGCATGTTGACGATGTTGCCGCCGTGTTTGCTCATCGATTGATTGAACACTTCCCGGGCCATCAGGAAGCCGCCGACCAGATTGGTGCGCAGTACGGTTTCGAAGCCTTTCTGATTGATCGAGGCCAGGGGCGACGGGTACTGCCCGCCGGCATTGTTGACCAGTCCGTGGATCGGCCCGTGTTCACGGATCAGTTCGCTGACCAGCGCCTTCACCGCTTCTTCGTCACGGATATCGCAGGCCTGCCAGTGCGCCCGACCGCCGTCCTCGGCAATTTCGGCGGCGACGGTTTGCAGCTTTTCCGGTTTGCGCCCGACCAGCACCACGTTGGCCCCCAGCGCCGCCAGTTCATGGGCGGTGCAACGCCCGATGCCACTGCCGCCCCCGGTGACGATGACGGTCTGACCGCTGAACAGATCAGCCCTGAAAATCGATTCGAACGCCATGCTGCCAATCCTCTAGTCGAACTGTTCGGCGATGCTTTGCGGCACCGGGATCTGGATTTCCAGTAATTGCTGGGCGAAAGCCTTGCCTTGCGGGTCGATGCGCAGGCTCGCCACGCCGCCGCCACCGAGGGCGTTTTCCAGCAGGAAGTTGAGGCTGTGGGTGCCGGGCAGATACCAGCGTTCGACCCGGCCGTGAATCGGATCGAGGACATGGCTCATCCAGTCGACGACCACCGCCGGGGTCAGCGCCTCGGCGATCCACGGTAGGTATTCCGGACGACGCGGCATGACGCCAATGTTGCTGTGATTGCCCTTGTCGCCGGAACGCGCCACGGCCAGTTTCACCAGCGGCACACTCGCGTCGGCGCGGCCCTGGGGTTTAGGCGTTTCGTGGGGCAGGGGCAGATCCTGACTGTCGAGGGTGGCGGGGGCGGGCAGGGTGAACGGGTGAGATTCGCCGGCGATGTCGATCTGCAAGGTGCAGGCGCTTTTGTCGATCAGGAACGAGAACAGCCGGATCAACGGATACACCGTCGGCCGCCCGCCGACGATGCCGGTCAGGCCCGGCGCCATGCCGGTGGCGGCCTGGGCGATCTCGCGGGAGAACAAGATCAGCGCCTGTTTGTTCGGGTGGCGCACGGCGAGTTTGATCACCACTTCGCGGCTG
This sequence comes from Pseudomonas sp. FG35, assembly GCF_057809295.1. Lineage (NCBI taxonomy): Bacteria > Pseudomonadati > Pseudomonadota > Gammaproteobacteria > Pseudomonadales > Pseudomonadaceae > Pseudomonas > Pseudomonas sp. FG35. The sequence continues at coordinate 256,828 of NZ_JBMDJR010000010.1, forward strand.
TCCCGGCGCTGGCCGTGAGGGCCGTAGGTGGCTTCGCTGCCGAGCAGTTCGACATCGGTTTCGGTGTACGGTCCCAAGCCTTTTTGTTCGAGCATTTCCGAAGTCTTGTCGAGGATCGCCCGACTGACGCGCCGGGCTTTTTCCGCGGCATCGATGCCGGCGATCAGGCAACTGGCGGTGCAGCGGAAACCATCCGGATACGTGGCGCTGACCTTGTATTGGTCGCTGGGCGGCAAGCCTTTGGCGCCGTGGACCCGGACGGCGTTTTTGCCTTGTTGCTGGAGTTTGACCTGGCTGAAATCGCAGACCACATCGGGCAACAGATAGGCCTGCGGATCACCGATTTCGTAGAGCATCTGCTCGCCGACGGTCAGCGGCGTGACCAGCCCGCCGGAGCCTTCGGGTTTGCTGACGATGAACTGGCCGTCGGCGTTGACTTCGACGATCGGAAAGCCGATGTGCTCGTAATCCGGCACGTCGCGCCAGTCGGTGAAATTACCGCCGGTGCATTGCGCGCCACATTCGATGATGTGCCCGGCCAGGGCGGCTTGCGCGAGTTTGTCGTAGTCATGCCACGACCAGCCGAATTCATGCACCAGCGCGGCGCTGACCACCGCGCTGTCGACCACCCGGCCGGTGATCACGATGTCGGCACCCAGGCGCAGGGCTTCGACGATGCCCGGCGCGCCGAGGTAGGCGTTGGTCGACACGCACATCGGCGGCAGCGGGGCGCCGCTGAACATTTCCGTAATGCCTTGGGAGGCGAGGTGTTTGAACTGGGGTTGCAGGTCATCGCCCGACAGCACGGCGATTTTCAGTGCTACGCCAGCCTTGTCGCAGGCCGCTTGCAGGGCGGCCGCGCAGGCCTTGGGATTGACCCCGCCGGCATTGCTGATGACGCGAATGTTCTGTTCGGCCAATAGCGGCAGCAGGGGCGTGAGGACTTCGATGAAGTCGGCGGCAAATCCGGCCTGCGGATCCTTCATGCGCGCGCCTGCCATGATCGACATGGTTATTTCGGCCAGGTAGTCGAAGACCAGATAATCCAGCTGTCCCCCGGCCACGAGCTGCGCAGCGGCGGTCGAAGTGTCTCCCCAGAATGCGCTGGCGCATCCGATGCGAACCGTGGTGGGCATTTTGATCTCCGACTCAGCAACCTGTGACAGAAGTGCATCGAGGCTACCAAGCAAGCGCTTGGTTTGTAAACACCTGAAGTTTTCTTCTGCCCAAGCGCTTGCTTGGTCGCGGGTGGCGGCTTAAATTGCCCGCGCAACCCCGCCGTTTCTGCGGCGTACGGCACACTTGAATGATCGACTGTAGGAGACAATGGGTGGATGAGCAAAAAGCCCTGAGGGTCATGCGTGAACTGGTCGATGCCGGCCAGCTGACCGATCCGGACAGCGCTCGCGGCAAACTGCTGCAAGTGGCGGCCCACCTGTTTCGCAACAAGGGCTACGAGCGCACCACGGTGCGCGATCTGGCCGGTGCCGTGGGGATTCAGTCCGGCAGCATCTTTCATCACTTCAAGAGCAAGGATGAAATCCTGCGCGCAGTGATGGAGGAAACCATCCGCTACAACACCGCGCTGATGCGCGCAGCCCTTGCCGAAGCCGCCGATGTGCGTGAGCGGGTGCTGGCGCTGATCCGCTGCGAATTGCAGTCGATCATGGGCGGCAGCGGCGAAGCGATGGCGGTGTTGGTGTATGAGTGGCGCTCGCTGTCCGAAGATGGCCAGGCCAAAGTGCTGGCGCTGCGAGACATTTATGAAGACCTCTGGCTGCAAGTGCTGGGCGAGGCCAAGGAGGCGGGGTTCATCCGTGGCGACGTGTTCATTACCCGACGTTTTCTCACGGGGGCGCTGTCCTGGACCACCACCTGGTTCCGTGCCGGCGGCAGTCTGAGCCTGGATCAACTGGCCGAAGAGGCGCTGATTCTGGTGCTCGAAGAGCGCTAGGCGCTTTCTATCGGGCCGGGAAACTGGCTAACTTGGCGAAACCGCCTAGCTTGAATGCATGATCGGTACTTTTTCGGGGAGTGGGGTGTTTTGAAGTCTTCGCCAATTCGGATGGCCGCCGGGCTGATGCTCGCAGCGCTGGCTGCATTATGGGTATTGCCCGCTCCGGCGGCGCAAGTGGTTCGGGTGGGCGCGGCGCATTTTCCGCCCTACACCATTCGCCCGGAAAACGGCGCCGACACCGGCCTGCTGCCGGAACTGGTCGCGGCTTTGAACAGCGCCCAGAGCGACTATCGTTTCGAACTGGTGCCCACCTCGATCCCTCGCCGGTTCGGTGATTTCAAGGATGGCCGCACCGACATGGCAATCTTCGAAAATCCGGAGTGGGGCTGGAAGGACATCCCCCACACCACCGTCGACATGGGTCTTGAGGACGCGGAGATTTTCGTCGCGCAGAACAAACCCGGACGCCAGCAGAATTACTTCGCCGATCTCAAGGGCAAACGGCTGGCGCTGTACAGCGGTTATCACTATGAATTCGCCAATTTCAACGCCGATCCCAAGTACCTCGCAGAAACCTACAGCGCCACGCTGACCTATTCCCACGACAGCAACCTGCTGATGGTCTTGCGCGGGCGCGCGGACATTGCCTTGGTGACTCGCTCGTATCTGTTCGATTACTTGCTGCGCAACGAAAAGGTGCGTGACGAGTTGCTGGTGTCCCAGCGTATCGACCAGATCTACCACCACTATGCGATTCTCAGTCCGAAGGCGCCGATCACCGGCGAAGCGTTCGGCAGGCTGCTGCAAGGCCTGCGCGACAACGGGCAGATGCTGAAGATCTTCGATCCGTACAAGATTGCGGTGGTGCCGGTAGCGCATCAATGACCGGCGGTTTTGGCCGAACGGCCTAAATTTCCCGCCCCGGCTCACGTCCCATCGTTGAACTGTCGACGATTATCGTGAGCCCGACCCATGTCCAATCTGAATGACCTGACTGCCCTGGCCCTGCCTTCGGGCAGCCAACTGGTAGCCGATGCCACCGAAAGCCGTCTGAGCCTGAGCCTGGAAGGGCAACCGCTGATTCGCCTGCGCCTTGATCGTGAAGGTCAGGGGCCGATCCAGATCGATGAACGCTACGCACTGCCGCCGGGCCAGGCGCTGTGGGCAGCCTGTTATTGGCTGTTTGCCCGGGATCCGGCGTGTCAGCGATTGATCTGGCAACTGGATCAGGCGCCGACCGAAGCCTTGCTCAGTGGTTTGCTGGTGAGCACTGAAGTGGCGGGTGAATATCGCTGTGAGCGCACGCTGTTCTGGCAACTGCCGCAGCCGTGGCTCGGCACCTCGCTGACCGGCAGTTATCCGCAGCAGATGGTTATCAGCAACGGCAAGCGCCATCCGTTGCGACCGGTGAAACCGCGCGGTGAGGTTTATCGGCGCTTCGATGCGCGCCTCGGTGCCTGGATTTCCCTGCGAACGGTGGAGATCGAGCAGGATCTGGCGCGTTTCAATCGCTGGCAGAACAGCCCGCGAGTCGCCAGTTTCTGGCAGGAAGAGGGCAGCCTCGAACAGCATCGCGAGTACCTGAGCAAACTCGACGCCGATCCGCACACGCTGACCCTGATCGGTTGTTTCGATGATCAGCCGTTTGCCTATTTCGAAGCCTACTGGGCCAAGGAAGATCGCATCGCGCCGTTCTACGATGCCGACAATTACGATCGCGGCATTCACATGCTGGTCGGGGAAGAAAATCATCGCGGCCCGCACAAGGTGGCGAGCTGGCTGTCGGCGCTGGTGCACTACCTGTTTCTGGATGATCCGCGCACTCAGCGTGTGGTCGCCGAGCCACGTGCCGACAACGCGAAGATGATCGGCCACATGCATAACCAGTGCTTCCACTGCGACAAGGAATTCGACTTCCCGCACAAGCGTGCGGCACTGATGATCCTTGGGCGCGAACGGTTCTTCGATCGGTGCACGCTGGTGTGACATTTCGCTGACAACAAAAAAGATCGCAGCCCTTCGACGAAGGCTGCGATCTTTTTTTTGCGGCCGTTTTTATCAGCGACGGTTCGCGGACACTGCATCGGCGCGGCTGCCGGATACCTTGCGGCAATGCACCAGCGCATCACGAATCATGAAGTTGACCAGGGTCGGCGAAACGCCGAGTTCCTTGGCGATGTCCTTCTGCGGCACGCCGTGCAGACGGTACATCTCGAACGCATAGCGGGTACGGACCGGCAGCTCGGTCAGCGCGTCGGCGATGTGTTCCAGGGTCGAGAAATTGATGTGCGAGGTTTCCGGCGAAGCGCCCTGAATGACCACGTTCAACCCTTCCTCCTCGGGGCCGGCGTACTTCTGCTCCAGCGCCTGTTTGCGGTAGTGATCGATCGCCAGGTTGCGCACGATCTGGAACAGATAACTCAGCTGGGCCTTGATCGACGACGTGATCGGCGGGGCCGATTGCAGTCGGAAGAACGCATCCTGCACCACATCTTCGGCGCGTGACCGGCAGCCGGTAATGCGGGCTGCAATCTTGACCAGAATCAGTCGATTGTCGACGAATGCCTGAAGTAGCGGTGAATCGCACCTGCTTGTGGATACTTGTTCCGTCATGGAAATCACCTTGCTGCCAATAGGTTAGTGGGACGCCTGGGGGCGGGGTCGTCCTACACATCGAGCGACAAATTATGTTGAATGATAATGATTGTCAATTGAGAAAGAGAACTAATGATCCATAACAGTGCGAACTGAGAACTGCGACACGCCGCCGCACTTGCCCAAGCGCCCAGCCACGTTGGCGATCCAGCCTGCCGACTAATTATTTCAAGACGTCATCCGTTCTCATTGGTGAATGGATCCGGGGACGCAGCCCCGGACCTACCGCATTCCAATGCCTTGCACGGTCGGCGAAGACCGTGTCCCGCATGCCTTGCACAGGCATGCCGCAGCCAACCCGATTCCACCAGCAAGCCGATTTCAGGCAGGAAACCTCATGACCGACGCGTTCGAACTCCCCAGCACCCTGGTCCAAGCCCTCCAGCGCCGCGCGGCCCTGACGCCGGATCGGCTGGCCCTGCGCTTTCTCGCCGAAACCGAGGAGCAGGCTGTGGTGCTCAGTTATCGCGAACTCGATCAGCGCGCGCGCACTATCGCTGCGGCGTTGCAGGCCGAGGCCGGATTCGGTGATCGCGCGGTGTTGCTGTTTCCGAGCGGTCCGGATTACGTCGCGGCGTTCTTCGGTTGCCTGTACGCGGGCGTGATCGCGGTGCCGGCTTATCCGCCGGAATCGGCCAAGCGTCACCATCAGGAACGCCTGCTGTCGATCATTGCTGACGCCGAGCCGCGCTTGCTGCTGACCAGCGCCGACCTGCGCGACGCTCTGCAGCAAATCGAAGGCGCGCCGCCGCTGTTGTGCGTCGACACTCTCGACGCTGAGCTGGTCGAACGCTGGGTCGAACCGACCTTGCCGCAAGACCACGTCGCCTTCCTGCAATACACGTCCGGCTCGACCGCGCTGCCCAAGGGCGTGCAGGTCAGCCACGGCAACCTGGTGGCCAACGAGCTGCTGATTCGCCACGGTTTCGGCATCGACGTGAACCCGGATGACGTGATCGTCAGCTGGCTGCCGCTGTACCACGACATGGGCCTGATCGGCGGTCTGCTGCAACCAATCTTCAGTGGCGTGCCGTGCATCCTGATGTCGCCGGCGTACTTCCTCGGACGGCCGTTGCGCTGGCTCGAAGCGATCAGCCAATACGGCGGCACCATCAGTGGCGGCCCGGACTTCGCTTATCGTCTGTGCAGCGAGCGGGTCAGCGAATCGGCGCTGGAACGCCTCGACCTGAGTCGTTGGCGCGTGGCCTATTCCGGCTCCGAGCCGATCCGTCTCGACACCCTCGAACGCTTCGCCGAGAAATTCACCGCGTGCGGTTTCAGCGAAGACAGCTTCATGGCGTCCTACGGTCTGGCCGAAGCGACCCTGTTCGTCGCCGGCACACCGCGCGGCACCGGGATTCCTGCACTGCGCGTCGATGATCAGGCTCTGGCACAGAACCGTGCCGAAGCGGGCGAGGGCAGTCCGATCATGAGCTGCGGCATCAGTCAGCCCGATCATGCGGTGCTGATCGTCGAGCCGAACACCCTCGAAGAACTGTCCGACAACGCCGTGGGTGAAGTCTGGGCCGCCGGCCCGAGCATCGCCCTCGGCTACTGGCGCAACCTCGAGGCGACTGCCAAGACCTTCGTCCAGCACGCCGGCCAGACCTGGCTGCGCACCGGTGACCTGGGCTTCATGCGCGACGGTGAACTGTTCATCACCGGTCGCCTGAAAGACATGCTGATCGTGCGCGGCCACAACCTCTATCCGCAGGACATCGAAAAGACGGTCGAGAACGAAGTGGAGGTGGTGCGCAAGGGCCGTGTCGCGGCGTTTGCGGTCAATCAGAATGGCGAGGAGGGCATCGGCATCGCGGCGGAAATCAGCCGCAGCGTGCAGAAAATCCTCCCGCCCGAAGCATTGATCAAATCCATTCGCCAGGCCGTGGCCGAGGCGTATCAGGAAGCACCGAGCGTGGTTGTGCTGCTCAATCCGGGCGCATTGCCGAAGACTTCCAGCGGCAAGCTGCAACGTTCGGCCTGCCGCAATCGCCTGGCCGACGGCAGCCTCGACAGCTACGCGGTGTTCCCGTCGACCACCGCTGAAACCAGCGAGTCGACGGCGTCCGTCTCCGAACTGGAAACCGTGATCGGCAAGATTTGGGCCGAGCAACTGAACGTCAAACAGGTCAATGGCGACGATCATTTCTTCCTGCTCGGCGGCAACTCTATCGCCGCGACTCAGGTGATCGCCAAGGTCCGTGAGGAGTTGGGCCTGGAGCTGAACCTGCGTCTGCTGTTCGAAGCCCCGACCCTGTCCGCGTTCGCCGCCGCCGTGGCGCAGCAGCAACAGGACGGCGGCAGCGCCCAAGGCGAAATCACCGCACTATCGCGCAACGAAGCGCTGCCGCAATCCCTGGCACAAAACCGTCTGTGGATCACCTGGCAGCTCGACCCGCAAAGCAGCGCGTACAACATTCCCGGCGCCCTGCGCCTGCGTGGCGAACTGGACGAGGACGCCCTGCGCGCCAGTTTCCAGCAACTGATCGAGCGCCACGAATCCCTGCGCACGCGCTTCTTCGAACGCGACGGTGTGGCCCTGCAACAGGTCGAAGCGGCGGGCGAGTTCAACCTGCAACTGATCGACATCAGCGACCTGCCGGCCAGCGAGCGTGAAGCCCGCGCACAACAGATCCGCGAGGACGAAGCCCGCACCCGGTTCGATCTGGAGAAAGGCCCGCTGCTGCGGGTGACGCTGGTTCGCCTCGACGATGAAGATCACCAGTTGCTGGTGACGCTGCACCACATCATCGCCGACGGCTGGTCGCTGAACGTGTTGATCGACGAGTTTTCGCGCCTGTACGCCGCCGCTTCCCAAGGCCAGCGTGCCGAACTGGCGCCGCTGCCAACCCAATACGCCGACTACGGCAGCTGGCAGCGCCAATGGCTGGCGCAGGGCGAGGGCGAACGGCAACTGGCGTACTGGAAAGCGCAGTTGGGCGATGAGCATCCGACCCTGGAACTGGCGACCGACCATCCGCGTTCTGCCAAACAAATTCACAGCGCCGCACGCCACAGCGTTCGTCTGGGGATCAGCCTCAGCGACGCCATTCGTCAGACCGCTCAGGCCTATCAATCCACGCCATTCATGCTGCTGCTCTCAGCCTTCCAGAGCCTGTTGCATCGCTACAGCGGCCAGCGCGACATCCGCATCGGTGTGCCCAACGCCAACCGTCCGCGCCTGGAAACCCAGGGCCTGATCGGCTTCTTCATCAACACCCAGGTGCTGCGCGCCGACGTCGATTCGCATCTGCCGTTCACCGAACTGCTGGCGCAAACCCGTCAGGCTGCACTCGGTGCTCAGGCGAATCAGGATCTGCCGTTCGAACAACTGCTTGAAGCCTTCCCGCAGGCCCGCGAACAAGGTCTGTTCCAGGTCATGTTCAACCACCAGCAACGCGACCTGAGTGCGCTCAAGCGTCTGCCGGGCGTGCTCGCCGAGGAGCTGCCGTGGCACAGCCGCGAGGCCAAGTTCGATCTGCAACTGCACAGTGAAGAAGACCGCAACGGTCGCCTGACGCTGTCCTTCGACTACGCCGATGAGCTGTTCGACGCCACGACCATCGAACGCCTCGCCGAGCATTTCAGCAACCTGCTGCGTGCAGTCTGCGAACGTCCGGAACAAGCCGTCGGCGATCTGCAACTGCTGACCGCCGCCGAACACTCTCAGCAAACTGCGTGGAGCGTCGCCCCGTGCACCCCGGCGCAACAATGGCTGCCGGAACTGCTCAACGAACAAGCGCGGCAGACGCCTGAGCGCACCGCACTGGTATGGGACGGCGGCAGCCTCGACTTCGCCGAACTGCACACTCAGGCCAACCGTCTCGCCCATTACCTGCGCGACAAAGGCGTCGGCCCGGACGTGTGCGTGGCCATCGCTGCCGAGCGTTCGCCGCAATTGTTCATCGGTCTGCTGGCGATCATCAAGGCCGGTGGCGCCTACGTGCCGCTGGACCCGGAATACCCGGCCGAGCGCCTGGCCTACATGCTCAGCGACAGCGGCGTCGAACTGCTGCTGACCCAGACTGCATTGCTCGACCGCTTGCCGGCCAGCGAAGGCGTCAGCGTGATCGCCATGGACACCCTGCACCTGGAAAACTGGCCGAGCCAGGCACCGGGCCTGCACCTGCACGGCGACAACCTCGCCTACGTGATTTACACCTCGGGCTCCACCGGCCAGCCGAAAGGCGTGGGCAATACTCACGCGGCGCTGGCCGAGCGTCTGCAATGGATGCAGAACACTTATCGCCTGAACGACACCGACGTGCTGATGCAAAAAGCGCCGATCAGTTTCGACGTGTCGGTGTGGGAGTGCTTCTGGCCGCTGATCACTGGCGCGCGCCTGCTGATCGCCAGCCCCGGTGAACACCGGGATCCGCATCGCATTGCGCAATTGGTTCAGCAGTACGGCGTGACTACGCTGCACTTCGTGCCGCCGCTGCTTTCGCTGTTCATCGACGAACCGTTGAGCGCCGAGTGCACCAGCCTGCGTCGCGTGTTCTCCGGCGGTGAAGCGCTGCCGGCGGAACTGCGCAACCGCGTGTTGGCGCAACTGCCGGCGGTGCAACTGCACAACCGTTATGGCCCGACCGAAACCGCGATCAACGTCACTCACTGGCATTGCAGCGTGGCCGATGGCGAGCGTTCGCCGATTGGCCGTCCGCTGGGTAACGTGGTTTGTCGCGTGCTCGACAGCGATCTGAATCCAGTGCCGGCCGGTGTGCCGGGTGAGCTGTGCATCAGCGGCATCGGCCTGGCCCGGGGTTACCTCGGTCGGCCTGCGCTGACCGCCGAGCGTTTCGTGGTCGATCCGCTGGGCGAGCAGGGCGCGCGTCTGTACCGCACCGGTGACCGTGCGCGCTGGACCCACGATGGCGTGATCGAATACCTCGGCCGTCTCGATCAGCAGGTCAAACTGCGCGGCTTCCGCGTTGAGCCGGAAGAAATCGAAGCCCATCTGCTGGCTCAGGACGGCGTGGCGCAGGCTGCCGTGCTGGTGCGTGAAACCGTCGCCGGCCCGCAACTGATCGGCTATTTCACCGCCACCGACGCCAGCGAAGATCAGGACGCGCAAACTGCTCGCCTGAAATCCGCACTGGCCGCCGAGCTGCCGGAATACATGGTCCCGGCGCAACTGATGCGTCTCGACGCAATGCCCCTGAGCCCGAGCGGCAAACTCGACCGCCGCGCCTTGCCCGAGCCGCAATGGCAGGTGCGCGAACACGTCGAGCCGGTCACCGAGCTGGAACAGCAGATCGCTGCGATCTGGCGCGAAGTGCTGGGCCTGAAACAGGTCGGCCTGCGCGACGACTTCTTCGCCCTCGGCGGCCACTCGCTGCTGGCCACCCAAATCATCTCCCGCACCCGGCAGGCCTGTGACGTCGAGCTGCCGCTACGCGCCTTGTTCGAGCACAGCGAACTCGGTGAATTCGCCGAGCAGATCCGCCAGATCCAGGCCAGCGGCCGCACCAACAAACAGCCGCCGATCGACAAGGTTGATCGCAGCAAACCGGTGCCGCTGTCCTACTCGCAGCAGCGCATGTGGTTCCTCTGGCAGATGGAACCGGACAGCCCGGCGTACAACGTCGGCGGCATGGCGCGCCTGCGTGGCGTGCTGGATGTCGGGCGTTTCGAGGCAGCATTGCAAGCGTTGATCCAGCGTCACGAAACCCTGCGCACCACGTTCCCGAGTATCGACGGCGTGGCCCGTCAGCAGGTGCATGCCGAGACGGGCGTGCGCATGGACTGGAAGGATTTCTCGAAATTCGCCGCCGATGTGCGCGAGCAGAAAGTCCAGCAACTGGCCGACGACGAAGCGCACCTGCCGTTCGATCTGGAAACCGGTCCGCTGCTGCGCGCCTGCCTGGTCAAGACCGCCGAGCAGGAGCATTACTTCGTCCTGACCCTGCACCACATCGTCACCGAAGGCTGGGCGATGGACATCTTCGCCCGTGAACTCAGCGCGCTGTACGAAGCGTTCGTCGACGACCGCGAATCGCCGCTTGAACCACTGCCGGTGCAGTACCTCGATTACAGCGTGTGGCAGCGCCACTGGCTGGAATCCGGTGAGCGTCAGCGGCAGCTCGACTACTGGACTGCGCAACTGGGCCGCGAACATCCGCTGCTGGAATTGCCGGGCGACCGTCCTCGTCCACCGGTGCAAAGCCACCAAGGTGAATTATTCCGTTTCGACCTCAGCGACGATCTTGCCGCGCGGGTTCGGGCGTTCAACGCGCAGAACGGCCTGACCCTGTTCATGACCATGACCGCCGCCCTCGCGACCTTGCTTTACCGCTACAGCGGCCAGACCGATCTGCGCATCGGCGTGCCGGTGGCCAACCGTATCCGCCCGGAAAGCGAGGGCCTGATCGGTGCGTTCCTCAACACTCAGGTGCTGCGTTGCCAGCTCGACGGCCAGATGTCGGTCGGCGAATTGTTCGAGCAGGTGCGTCATACCGTGATCGAAGGGCAGTCCCATCAGGATTTGCCGTTCGATCATCTGGTTGAAGCCCTGCAACCACCGCGCAGCGCGGCGTACAACCCGCTGTTCCAGGTGATGTGCAACGTGCAGCGCTGGGAATTCCAGCAAAGCCGCATGCTCGCCGGCATGACCGTCGAGTACCTGGCCAACGATGCACGGGCGACCAAGTTCGACCTCAACCTGGAAGTTACCGATCTCGACCATCGCCTCGGTTGCTGCCTGACGTACAGCACTGATCTGTTCGACGAACCGACCATTGCACGCATGGCCAGGCACTGGCGCAATCTGCTTGAAGCGTTGATCGCCGACCCGCAACAGCGTCTCAGCGAACTGCCGTTGCTCGATGCGCCTGAACAACAGCAATTGCTCGACAGCCTCGGCGTCGAGCCGGGCGAGCGTCGTCTCGATCAGTGCATTCATCATCTGTTCGCCGAGCAGGCACTGGCGCGCAAGGACGCACCGGCCCTGACCTTCGCCGGGCAGACCCTGAGCTACGCCGAACTCGACGCCCGCGCCAACCGTCTGGCCTGGGCCCTGCGTGAGCGCGGTGTCGGCCCGCAAGTGCGGGTCGGTCTGGCGCTGGAGCGTTCGCTGGAAATGGTCGTCGGCCTGCTGGCGATCCTCAAGGCCGGCGGCGCCTATGTGCCGCTGGACCCGGAATACCCGCTCGACCGCCTGCATTACATGATCGAAGACAGCGGCGTCGGCCTGCTGCTCAGCGACCGGGCGATGTTCAAGGCCCTCGGCGAACTGCCGTCGAACGTGGCGCGCTGGTGCCTGGAAGATGACAGCGCCGCGCTGGCCGATTACCCGGCTACCGAGCTGCCCTTTATCAGCCTGCCGCAGCATCAGGCGTACCTGATCTACACCTCGGGTTCCACCGGCAAGCCGAAAGGCGTGGTGGTGTCCCACGGTGAAATCGCCATGCATTGCCAGGCTGTGATCGAACGCTTCGGCATGCGTCCGGACGACTGCGAGCTGCATTTCTATTCGATCAACTTCGACGCCGCCACCGAACGTCTGCTGGTGCCGCTGCTCAGCGGCGCGCAGGTGGTGCTGCGTGCGCAGGGTCAGTGGGACGCGGAACAAATCTGCGGGCTGATCCGCGAACATCGGATCAATATCCTTGGTTTCACCCCGAGCTACGGCAGCCAGTTGGCGCAGTTCCTCGCGACGCAAAACGACACTCTGCCGGTGCGCATGATCATCACCGGCGGCGAGGCGCTGACCGGCGAGCACCTGCAACGAATTCGCGCAGCGTTCAAGCCGAGCCTGTTCTTCAACGCTTATGGCCCGACCGAAACTGTGGTCATGCCGCTGGCCAGCCTTGCGCCGGAAGTATTGGAAGAGGGCGCCGGCAGTGTGCCGATCGGCAGCGTGATCGGTGATCGCGTGGCCTACATTCTCGACGCCGATCTGTCGCTGGTGCCGCAAGGCGCGACCGGTGAATTGTTTGTCGGCGGCGCCGGTCTGGCGCTGGGGTATCACGAGCGTGCGGGCATCACTGCCGAACGTTTCGTCGCCGACCCGTTTGCCGCCGATGGCGGGCGCATGTACCGCACTGGCGACCTGGTGCGCCAGCGCGCCGATGGCTTGGTGGAGTATCTGGGGCGGATTGACCATCAGGTGAAGATCCGCGGTTTCCGGATCGAACTGGGCGAGATCGAAACCCGCCTGCTCGATCACGACTCGATCCGCGAAACGGTGGTGCTGGCGCTGGATGCACCGAGCGGCAAGCAACTGGTCGGCTATCTCGTGACCGAGGTCGCTTCGCGAAGCGAAGCCGAGCAGGCCGAACTGCGCGAAGCCCTCAAGTCGCACCTGAAGACGCAACTGCCGGACTACATGGTGCCGACCCATCTGATTCTGCTGGCGAGCATGCCGCTGACCGCCAACGGCAAGCTCGACCGCCGCGCGTTGCCAGCGCCGGATCCGGAGCTCAATCGCCAGGATTACGTGGCGCCGAGCAACGAGCTGGAGCAGGCCCTGGCGCAGATCTGGTGCGAAGTGCTCAACGTCGAGCAGGTCGGTCTGAACGACAACTTCTTTGAACTGGGCGGCGACTCGATTCTGTCGATTCAAGTGGTCAGCCGTGCGCGTCAGCAAGGCATTCACTTCAGCCCGCGCGATCTGTTCCAGCACCAGACCGTGCAGACACTGGCTGCTGTCGCCAGTCGTACTGAAACCGTCACCGCCGAGCAAGGTCTGGTGTCCGGCGAATCGCGTCTGACGCCGATCCAGCACTGGTTCTTCGATACCGAGATTCCCGAGCGTCAGCACTGGAACCAGGCGTTGCTGCTGGAGCCGACGGTTGCGCTGGAACCGCATCGTCTGGAGCAAGCGCTGTTGGCGGTGATCGAGCAGCATGACGCCTTGCGTCTGCGCTTCAGCGAGGTCAACGGCGCATGGCAGGCAACCCATCAACCGGTCACCGATGCCGCCGTGCTATGGCAAGTCCGCGTGCCGTCGATGGACAAGTGCGCCGCGCTGTTTGGCGATGCTCAGCGCAGTCTCGACCTCGCCCACGGCCCGCTTTTGCGTGCCGTGCTGGTCGATGGGCCGGACACTCAGCAACGGCTGTTCATCGCGATCCATCACCTGGTGGTCGACGGTGTGTCGTGGCGCGTGCTGCTCGACGATCTGCAAAACGTGTATCGCCAACTCGACGCCGATCAGTCGGTGAAACTGCCGGCGAAAACCAGCGCCTTCAAGGACTGGGCGGCGCGCTTGCAAGCTTACGCCGGCAGCGAATCCCTGCGTGAAGAACTGAGCTGGTGGCAAGCGCAACTGGCTGGTCCGAATGCCAATTTGCCGTGCGAACACCCTGAGGGCGGTCGCGAGAATCGGCATGCGCAAACCGTCAGCGTGCGTCTGGATGGCGAGCGCACCAGGCAACTGCTGCAACAGGCACCGAGCGCCTATCGCACGCAGGTCAATGACCTGTTGCTGACCGCGTTGGCCCGTGTGCTGTGCCGCTGGAGCGGTCAGCCGTCGGCGCTGATTCAGCTGGAAGGCCACGGCCGCGAAACCCTGTTCGACGAGATCGACCTGACTCGCACCGTCGGCTGGTTCACCAGCGCTTATCCGCTGCGCCTGACCCCGCACAACATCGAAGAGGCTGCCGGGCAGGGCGCTTCGATCAAGGCGATCAAGGAACAGCTGCGCGCCGTGCCGCACAAAGGTCTGGGCTATGGCGTGCTGCGTTATCTCGCCGATGATGCCAGCCGTCAGAGCATGGCGGCGTTGCCGAATGCGCCGATCACGTTTAACTACCTCGGCCAGTTCGACCAGAGTTTCGGCAGCGATGCGCTGTTTCGTCCGCTCGACGAGCCGGTCGGTGCCGCCCACGATCCGCACGCATCGCTGCCGAACGAGTTGAGCGTCGACAGTCAGGTGTACGGCGGGGAACTGCTACTGCGCTGGACCTTCAGCGCCGAACGCTACGACGCGCAGACCATCAACGAGCTGGCCGATGCCTACGTCGGCGAGTTGCAGAGCCTGATCGAACATTGCCTGCAGGACGAGGCCGGTGGCCTGACGCCGTCGGACTTCCCGCTGGCAAAATTGACCCAAGCCCAGCTCGACGCACTGCCGGTGCCGGCGGCACACATTGAAGACGTGTACCCGCTGACGCCGATGCAGGAAGGCATGCTGCTGCACACCTTGCTCGAGCCGGGCACCGGTCTGTACTACATGCAGGATCGCTACCGCATCAACAGCGAACTCGACCCCGAGCGTTTCGCCCAGGCGTGGCAAGCGGTGGTCGCCCGTCACGAAGCGCTGCGTGCCTCGTTCTGCTGGAACGTCGGCGAAGACATGCTGCAAGTGATTCATACGCCGGGGCGCACGCCGATCGAGTACCTGGACTGGAGCGCCATCGCTGACGCCGAGCAGGAGCCGAAACTGCAAGCGCTGCTCAAGGCCGAACGCGAAGCCGGGTTCGATCTGCTCAATCAGGCACCGTTCCACCTGCGCCTGATCAAGGTCGGCGCGGCGCGTTACTGGTTCATGATGAGCAACCATCACATCCTGATCGATGCCTGGTGCCGTTCGCTGCTGATGAACGATTTCTTCGAAATCTACACCGCGCTGGGCGAAGGTCGTGAAGCGCAACTGGCGGTGCCGCCGCGCTACCGCGATTACATCGGCTGGCTGCAACGCCAGAGCCTGGCCGAGGCGCGTCAGTGGTGGCAGCGGAACCTGCAAGGTTTCGAGCGCACCACGCCGATCCCGAGCGACCGTCCGTTTCTGCGTGAACACGCCGGTGAAAGTGGCGGCATGATCGTCGGCGACCGCTACACCCGACTGAATGTCGAGGACGGCGCCCGTCTGCGTGAACTGGCCCAGGCCCATCAACTGACCATCAACACCTTCGCCCAGGCGGCGTGGGCGCTGGTATTGCGACGCTTGAGCGGTGATCGCGACGTGCTGTTCGGCGTGACCGTGGCCGGGCGTCCGGTGGAAATGCCGGAGATGCAACGCACCGTCGGCCTGTTCATCAACAGCATCGCGCTGCGGGTGAAGATCCCGGCGGACGATCAGCGCGCCAGCGTGCGTCAGTGGTTGAGCGCTCTGCTCGACAGCAACATGCAACTGCGCGAGTACGAATACCTGCCACTGGTGAACATCCAGGAACAAAGCGAACTGCCGAAAGGCCAGCCGCTGTTCGACAGCCTTTTCGTGTTCGAAAACGCCCCGGTAGAAGTCTCGGTGCTGGACCGCGCGCAGAGCCTCAACGCGACCTCGGACTCGGGCCGTACCCACACCAACTTCCCGCTGACCGCCGTTTGCTATCCGGGTGATGACCTCGGCCTGCATCTGTCCTACGACCAGCGTTACTTCGACGAGTCGACCATCGAGCGCATGCTCGCTGAGTTCAAGCGTCTGTTGCTGGCGCTGGTCGATGGCTTCCATGGCGACATGGCCGACCTGCCGCTGCTGGGCCATGAGGAACAGGACTTCCTGCTCCACGGCTGCAACCAGAGTGAGCACGACTATCCGCTGGAGCAGAGCTACGTCGAGCTGTTCGAAGCCCAGGTCGCGCAACATCCGCAACGCATTGTCGCCAGTTGCCTTGATCAGCAACTGAGCTATGCCGAGTTGAACCAGAACGCCAACCGTCTCGGCCACGCACTGGTCGCGGCCGGGGTGCAGAGGGATCAACCGGTGGCGCTGCTGGCTGAACGGAATCTGGATCTGCTGGGTATGATCATCGGCAGCTTCAAGGCCGGTGCCGGTTACCTGCCGCTGGATCCGGGACTGCCGAGCCAGCGTCTGCAACGGATCATCGAGCTCAGCCGCACGCCGGTGCTGGTGTGCACCGAAGCTTGCCGTGAACAGGCGACGACCTTGCTGGATGAATTCAGCTGCGCCAACCGTCCACGCCTGCTGGTGTGGGAAGAGGTTCAGGCGGGCGCGGTGTCGTCGACGAATCCGGGGATCTTCAGCGGGCCGGACAACCTCGCCTACGTGATCTACACCTCGGGCTCCACCGGGTTGCCGAAAGGCGTGATGGTCGAGCAGCGCGGCATGCTCAACAACCAGTTGAGCAAGGTGCCGTACCTGAATCTGAGCGACGCCGATGTGATTGCCCAGACTGCTTCGCAAAGCTTCGACATTTCGGTCTGGCAGTTCCTCGCCGCGCCGCTGTTCGGTGCGCGGGTGGACATCGTGCCGAACACCATCGCCCACGATCCGCAAGGCTTGCTGGTGCATGTGCAGCAGCAGGGCATCACCGTGCTGGAAAGCGTGCCGTCGTTGATTCAGGGCATGCTCGCTTCGGATCGCCTGAGCCTCGACGGCCTGCGCTGGATGTTGCCGACCGGTGAAGCGATGCCGCCGGAACTGGCGCACCAGTGGCTGCTGCGTTACCCGGAGATCGGTCTGGTCAACGCCTATGGCCCGGCGGAATGCTCGGACGACGTGGCGTTCTTCCGCGTCGACCTGGCCTCGACTCGCGGCAGTTACCTGCCGATCGGTACGCCGACCGACAACAATTTGCTGTACCTGCTCGATGGCGCGCTGGATCTGGTGCCGCTGGGTGCGGTGGGTGAGTTGTGTGTGGCGGGAACCGGGGTCGGTCGCGGTTATGTCAGCGATCCGCTGCGCACCGCGCCGGTGTTCGTGCCGAATCCATTCGGTGCGCCGGGCGAGCGTCTGTACCGCACCGGTGACCTGGCGCGCCGTCGCAGTGACGGGGTGCTGGAGTACGTCGGCCGGGTCGACCATCAGGTGAAGATTCGCGGTTACCGGATCGAACTGGGTGAAATCGAGGCGCGTCTGCACGAACAACCGGAAGTCCGTGACGGCGCGGTCGGTGTGCAGGAAGGCGTCAACGGCAAGCATCTGGTTGGCTACCTGGTCGCCGCAGATTCTGCGCTGAACCAAAGCGAACGTCTGGAGCGAATCAAGCAGCGCTTGCGCGCCGAACTGCCGGAATACATGGTGCCGCTGCACTGGTTGTGGCTCGACCGGTTGCCGCTCAACGCCAACGGTAAACTTGATCGCAAAGCCTTGCCGGCGCTGGAGATCGGCCAGTTGCAAAGCCAGGATTACCTGGCGCCGCGCAGCGAGCTGGAGCAGACCCTGGCGGATATCTGGGCCGAGGTGCTGAAGGTCGAGAAGGTCGGGGTACGCGACAACTTCTTCGAACTCGGCGGCCATTCGTTGCTGGCCACGCAGATTGCCTCGCGGGTGCAAAAAGCCTTGCAGCGGGATGTACCGCTGCGAGCGATGTTCGAGTGCAGCACGGTGGAGGAACTGGCCGGGTACATCGAAGGGCTGGCGGCCAGTGACATTACCGAGGAGAAGGTTGATCGACTGAATGATCTGATGGCGGAGCTGGAGGGGCTGTAAAGCACAGCCCGCGGCAATGGCTACCGAAACGAGTTTCGCTGTGGCCGTTGTCGCAAATCGGGCTTTGTAATCCTTTCATATCATTGACGGCCGAGGCGCGCCCGCTCAGTCTTCGTGCTCCAGTTTCTTTGCCACGGGGGGTATCCATGCCTTTTTTCACGGTTGACGGACAGGCGCTTCACTACATTGATCAAGGCACGGGCCCGGCGGTGCTGTTGGCCGGCAGTTACCTGTGGGACCAGGCCATGTGGGCCCCGCAAATCGCAGCGTTGTCGGCGCACTATCGGGTGATTGCACTGGATCTGTGGGGCCACGGCGAATCCGGTCGCTTGCCTGAAGGCACCGCTTCGCTGGACGACATCGCCCGTCAGGCACTGGCCTTGCTCGATCATCTGGACATCGACCGGGTGACCCTGGTCGGGTTGTCGGTCGGCGGCATGTGGGGCGTGCGTCTGGCGTTGTCGGCGCCGCAGCGGCTCAACGGTCTGGTGCTGATGGACACTTACGTCGGCGTCGAGCCGGAGCCGACCCGCCAGTACTATTTCTCGCTGTTCAAACAGATCGAGGAAAGCGGCGGGATCTCCGAGCAACTGCTGGATATCGTGGTGCCGATCTTCTTCCGTCCGGGCATCGATCGAGCATCGGCGCTGTATCAGGACTTCCGCGCAAAACTCGCCGGCTATTCCGCCGAACGCCTGCGCGACAGCATCGTGCCGATGGGGCGCATCACCTTTGGCCGTGATGACCTGTTGCCGCGTCTGGGCGAGCTGAATGCGGCCACCACGCTGGTGGTCTGCGGCGATCAGGACAAGCCACGCCCGCCGTCGGAAGCACGGGAAATGGCTGAGCTGATTGGCTGTCCGTGTGTGCTGGTGCCGGAGGCGGGGCATATCTCCAATCTGGAGAATCCGTCGTTCGTGACCGACACGCTGCTGAAGTTTCTGACTGAGCTGAAGTAACGAAAACGCCCACGCATTGCGTGGGCGTTTTTTATTTCGGGCCGAGAATCTTCGCCAGTTTGTCCGGCGTCGGCGCGCCTTGCTGTTGTTGCAGCTCGCCCTTGTCGTCCATGTAGAAGATCGCCGGGGTGGCCTGCAAGTCCAGGTCTTCCATCAGCTGCATGTTCGCTGCGAGTTTGGTCTGCACGGCGACCGGAATGTCCTTCAAGGCCTTGAGGGTGCTGGCCTTGCCTGCCTTCTCGTGATCTTCCAGGGCTTTGCTCGGATCCTTGGCGGCGAGCAGGGCGGCGGCTTTGGCCGGGCTGTCTTCGCGGATGATGCCGACCATGATGTGTCGCAGCTGCACCTTGCCGGCCTTGACCCAGGGACGGGCCTGTTCCCAGAACATGTTGCAGTACGGGCAGTTCGGGTCGCTGAACAGGTACACCGTGCGTGGTGCATCCTTGTTGCCGTCCTGAATCCAGTTGCTGGCCTCGAACTTGGCCCAGACTTCCTTGGCCATCGGCGCGTAGACCAGTTTTTGCAGCGGCGCGCTGCTCAGGTCGTTGCCGTCGGCGTCGTACAGGTTGCCCAGCAGCACGTGCTTGCCGTCCGGCGTCAGGTACAGCGCCATGCCACGGTTCTGGTATTGCGCGGCGTAACCACGCAAGCCGTCCGGCGCGTCGAACTGGCCGACGATTTTTGCGCCTTTGGCTTCAATCTTCTTGATCGCTTCAGGCAATTCTTCGGCGGCCTGTACCGACGGCAAGTGCAGCAGGGCTGCGCTCATGGTCAGCGTCAGCAGGTGGCGGAGGCGGGGCATGGCAGTTTCCTTGAAGAAGAGGTGGCCGGATTCGGGCTGGAAGCCGGGGTGTCGAAGTTTTCCAGGGCGCGGGCCAGGCTGGCGTTCGACAGCTCGCCCAGATGGCTGCCCAGCAGACGACCGTCCGGGCTATAGAACAGCGTAGTCGGCAGGGCCATGGAGCCCACGGCCTGGCCGAGGCGTCCGCTGCGGTCGAACAGCACGTTGTTCAGGCTCAGGCCCTGGGTTTCGAGAAAAGTCGCAACGCTTTGCATGCTTTCGGCCTGGTTGACGAACAGGAACGTCAGGTCCGGGCGTTGTTGCTGGGCGTTTTCCAGCACCGGCATTTCCCGTCGGCACGGCGGGCACCAGGTGGCCCACAGGTTGATCACCAGCGGCCCGCCCTGATAGTCGGTGAGTTTCACGGTTTCCCCGGCGGCGTTGCGCAGGGTGATGTCCGGCAGGCGCGTGCCTTGCTCGTAGATGTTCAGCGACAGGGTCGCCAGCACCCAGAACGCCACACCGCTGACCACGCCGAAGCCCAGCGGTCGACGCAAACCCGGCCGGCGCCAGCCGCGATACAGTGCCGCCAGCAACAGCGCGATCACCCCCGGCCAGGCGAGAAAACCGCCGTCGCGCAGGTCGATGATCTGCCACAGATCGTTGCGATAGTGGCCCCAGTACATGGCGACAAACGCCATGCGCGCCGCCAGCATGCCGAGCAGAAACAGGCTGAACAGCGCCGACTCGGGGTTGTCACCGCCGCGCTTGGCCACCCGCCAGCCGACGAAGGTCGCCAGCGCCAGCGCGCTGATCAGCAGCAGATGGTTGAGGGCGATGGCAAAGGTGCCGAGGGTGAAGGTCAGCATTAACGGGCGTCTCGGGTGGTGGTCCAGCGTTGCAGGAAAGTATCGGCATCGACCTCGCCGGTGATGCGCTGGCTGCGGCGCTCTTCGCCGTCGGCGCCGATCCACACGAAACTTGGTGGCCCCGGCACTTTATAACGGCCGAGCAGTTCGCGGCTGGCGGCATTGTCGGCGGTGACATCGAGTCGGAGCAAGCGCACATCACTCAGGGCCTGCATCACCCGCGCCTGGCCGAACACCTGTTTCTCCATGACTTTGCACGACACGCACCAGTCGGCGTAGTAGTCGAGCAGCACCCACTGGCCCTGCGCTTTGGCGGTGTCGAGCTCGCGTTGCAGGGCAGCGGGATCCTTGATCGTCGTGAAGGCTTCGTGGCCGTTCGGGGCCGCCGTGCCGACGCGGCCGGCGCTGTATACCTGCAGCGGCTGATACGGGTCTTCACTGCCGCCCGCCGCACCGACCACCAGCAGACTGCCCCACAGACCCAGCAACAGCGAACCGGCACCGAACAATTGCGCTACGCGACCAAAGCCCTCGGACTGTTTCCAGGCGCTGTAAGCGGCGATCAACAGCAGCGCGCCGCACAGACCCAGCCACAGCGACGGATCCAGCACCGGTCGCAGCATCAGCAGCGCGGTGGCGAGGAACAGGAAGCCGAACACGCCTTTGAGCAGATTCATCCACGCGCCGGGCTTGGGCAGGAAGCGATTGCCGACCGTCACCAGCAACAGCAGCGGCACGCCGATGCCGATGCCAAGGGCAAACAGGATCAGGCCGCCGTGCAGTGCGTTGCCGCTTTGCGCGATGTAGAGCAGGGCGCCGGCCAGCGGTGCGGTCATGCACGGGCCGACCAGCAGACCGGACAGCGCGCCTAATACGCCGGCGCCGACCAGGCTGCCACCGCGCTGACTGCGCGAGGCGTGTTCCAGTCGATCCCGCAGGGCCACCGGCAATTGCAGCTCGAAGAAGCCGAACATCGGCAGCGCCAGAACCACAAACACGGCCGCGAACGTCCCGAGCAGCCACGGGTTCTGCAACCACGCCTGCAGGTTCGCCCCCAGCAGCGCGGCGATGACGCCCATCGCCGCATACACCAGCGCCATGCATACCACATAGCTGCCGGCCAGCGCGAAACCGCGACGCGGCGTGGCGCCGCTGCCCACGACCATGCCCGCCAGAATCGGCAGCATCGGCAGCGAGCACGGCGCAAACGCCAACAGCAGACCGAGACCGAAGAACACCAGCAGACTCCAGCCCAGCGAGTGCTGTTGCAGACCGCTGGCCAGTGCCTGATCCGGTGCTTCATCTGTCGTTGCTGCGGCTTTGCCGCCGAGGTCGATCACTCGCGTCTGCGGGGGATAGCAAAGACCGGCGTCGGCGCAGCCCTGATAACTGACCTTGATCTGGCCTTGGGCGGCTGCCGGGATTTTCAGCTCGAGGCCTTGACGATAGACCGGTTGCTCGCCGAAATACTCGTCGCTGTGGGACTCGCCTTCGGGCAGGGCCGGGACGTTTTGCGTCGCCAGCCCGTCGAATTTCAGACGCTTCTGATACAGGTAGTAGCCGTCGGCGATTTGCCAGAACAGTTGGGTCTCACCGGAATCCAGACGTTCCGAGGTCAGCACGAATGCCTTGTCGACCGGCAGAAACTCCGGTTTTGACGCAAAGGGATCATTCCCTGCCTGGGCCAGACTCGAAATCAACAGTGCAAAAAACAGAAAAAAATGACGCATGGAGGAGCCTTGTCCCTGTGCAATTGAGGGGCACAGTGGCGGGCGGCGATTAACCGATGATTAACCGCGACGCCCTTGTCGGTGTGGCGTTCGGGGCATAATGTCGGCTTAATCGGCCAGCGGCCTAATCAGCACTTTTCTACGGGACTCACCATGCACGTACTGGTTTGCGAAGACGATGAGTTGATCGCCAGCGGGATCGTCGCCGGGCTGACGGCGCAAGGCCTGACGGTCGAGCACGTCAACACGGCCTCCAAGGCGCGGGCGATTCTCAAGGTTGCCGAATTTGACGTGATGGTGCTCGATCTCGGGCTGCCGGACGAAGATGGTCTCAAGTTGCTGCAACAACTGCGTCAGCAAGGCCTGGAGATTCCGGTGCTGATCCTGACTGCACGGGATTCGGTCACGGATCGGGTCGACGGCTTGCAATCCGGCGCCGACGACTACCTGCTCAAGCCGTTCGACTTGCGTGAGTTGTTCGCCCGTCTGCAAACCCTGCTGCGTCGGGTAGCCGGGCGCAGCGTCAACCTGATCGAACACGGTGCGCTGACCTACGACCCGAGCAGCCGCGAAACCATGCTGGCGGGCCGCCCGGTGGACCTGTCCCGTCGCGAGCAATCCCTGCTGCAAGCCTTGCTGCACAACCGTGGCCGGGTGCTGTCCACCGAGCAGTTGAAGGACAGCGTCTACGGTTTCAACGATGAACTGGAGAGCAACGCGCTCAACGTGCACATCCATCACCTGCGCAGCAAACTGGGTAAAGGCATCGTCGAAACCGTGCGGGGTCTGGGCTATCGCCTGGGCCCGGCCGATGGCGGGGAACCTGACAAGTGATGAGTCTGCGCCTGCGCCTGAGCCTGACCCTCGGCGCCGCGTTCGCGCTGATCTGGGCCCTGGCGGCCGCCTGGATGCTCAGCGACCTGCGCAACCAGATGATGTTTTCCCTCGACCAGCGCCTGGTGGCGTCGGCGCGGATGGTCGCCGGCTTGCTGGAACAATTGCCGGCCATTCCGAGCAAAGGCGAGGGTACGCATTTCAGCGCCGAGCAACTGAACATTCCGGGCGGCATGGCCTGTCAGGTCAGCTCGCTGCGCGGAGAAATCCTCGCTCGCAGCCACAATAATCCGGAACAGGCACTGGAAGCGCAGAAAATGGGTTTCCACGATCAGATGATCGATGGCGCGCCTTGGCGCAGCTTCACCCTGGCTCGGGGCGATGTGCGAATTACCACCGCCGACCGGGTGATCGAGCGCGAAGCCCTGAACATGTCGATCCTGCTGGCGGCCTCGGTGCCGGTGGGCGTGGCGTTGCTCGGCTGCCTGTGCCTGTTGTGGCTGGGGATCGGCCAGGGCCTGGCGCCGCTCAATCGCTTGCGTGAAGCCTTGATGCGCCGCAACGCCGACTCGCTTGAGCCGTTGCAGTTGCAGTCATTCCCCAGTGAACTGAAACCGCTGCTCGAAACCCAGAACCAGCTGTTCCAGCGCATCGGCAAGACCATCGAACGTGAACGTCGCCTGACCGGCGATGCCGCCCATGAACTGCGCAGCCCGCTGACCGCAATCAAGACCCACCTGCAAGTGGCGCGCATGACCGAGGGCAGCGCTCGCGATCAGTCCCTGGCCCGGGCCGAGGAGGGCGCCGACCGTCTGCACCGGACCCTTG
The DNA here is from genome assembly GCF_057809295.1 of Pseudomonas sp. FG35. Taxonomy (NCBI): domain Bacteria; kingdom Pseudomonadati; phylum Pseudomonadota; class Gammaproteobacteria; order Pseudomonadales; family Pseudomonadaceae; genus Pseudomonas; species Pseudomonas sp. FG35. Next base: position 280,777 of record NZ_JBMDJR010000010.1, read on the forward strand.
AGCAATTGCTGTTGCTGGCGCGGGTCGAGGGCAGTCTGTCGTTCGACGACGGTGTGCAATGCAGTGCCGAGCAGGTGGCGAAACTGGCGATTCAGGACTCGGCCAGCGACCAGCGCCAGCGCATCAGGCTGCACCTGCCAGAACGCTTGTCCGGTGCGCCCCTGCAAATGCCGGCGGTGCTGTCGATCGCAGCCTTGCGCAACCTGCTGGACAACGCCCTGCGTCATACACCGACCGACGGGGCGGTGGAGCTGAGCCTGGAAACCACCGCCAATCGCGTGCGTTTCGTGGTGCGCGATCACGGGCCTGGCATTGCCCCGGACGATCTGCAACATCTGACCCAGCGCTTCTGGCGCAACGGCCAGAGCACCGGCTGCGGACTGGGGTTGGCGATTGTCCAGGCGATCGTTCAGCGTTGCGCCTGCACCCTGCATTTCGATAGCCGCCCGGACGGTTTGCGGGTCGAGTTGACCATGCCGCTGCAATCGGTCTGACAGTTACTCAGGCACATCAAATGTAACCTCTCTCCATTAGTCATCCGCCGGCCGCGACGTTATTGTCGCCCCAGCCTTTGACTCAATGGATTGAGGGAAACAGCGCCATGGAAGCACCCATCTACATCTGTCCCGCCACCTCCGCCGACGCCGGCATCATCAGTCGGATCCTCGAACGCTCGATCCGCATCGGTTGCGCGCTCGACCATCGCAACGATCCACAACTGGTCGACCGCTGGGTCCTCCGACAATCGGCGGAACATATCAGCGGCTGGCTCGCTGATCCGCATCTCTATCTGAATATCGCGCTTCTTCACGATAAACCGGTCGGCGTCGGTATGGCCGCAGCCAATGGCGAGGTCACGTTCTGTCACGTGCAGCCGGAGTGGTTTCGCCGGGGTGCGGGTCGCGCGCTGATGGGCGATCTCGAGGGTTGGCTGAGGATTCGTGGCCGTCCTTGTGTCACGCTCGTCAGCACGCGAACCGGCGAGGCGTTCTGCCGGCGTCTGGGGTATCGCGAAGCGGCGTCTGCCTTCACGCATCACGGCGTTTTGAGCCTGCCGATGCACAAGCCGCTGGCATTGTCGGCCTGACAGTCGATCAAGGGTGTAAATCCTCGACACGCTGGTGCGTTTCCAGAACAGGAAAACCAGCATGTGCGCCCCGCGACCGGGACGCGCACCTGCCCGGTATGCAGTTTTGGTCACTATCCATAGCGTATTGAGGGGTCGAGAGATGTCAGTCGCCACCAGCCTTATCGAAGAGTCGTCGGCCCGGATCGCCTCCGCGCCGGCGGAAACGCTGTATCAGTTCAATGAGTCACCGTTGCTGGCCCGTCAGAGCCAGCAGGAATCCAATGCCCGCAGCTACCCGCGGCGGATTCCGCTGGCGTTGAAGCGCGCCAAAGGTCTTTACGTCGAAGACGTCGAGGGCCGCACTTTCATCGATTGCCTTGCCGGTGCCGGCACTCTGGCGCTGGGGCATAACCATCCGGTGGTGATCCAGGCGATCCAGCAGGTACTGGCCGATGAACTGCCGCTGCACACTCTGGACCTGACCACGCCGGTGAAGGATCAATTCGTTCAGGACCTGTTCGGCCTGCTGCCACCTGCACTGGCCAAGGAAGCGAAAATCCAGTTCTGCGGCCCGACCGGCACCGACGCGGTGGAAGCCGCGTTGAAACTGGTGCGCACCGCCACCGGGCGCAGCACCGTGCTGTCGTTCTCCGGCGGTTACCACGGCATGAGCCAGGGCGCCTTGAGCCTGATGGGCAGCCTGGGCCCGAAAAAGCCGCTGGGTGCGCTGCTCAGCAGTGGCGTGCAATTCATGCCGTTCCCGTACGACTACCGTTGCCCGTTCGGCCTCGGTGGCGCGGCGGGTGTGAAGGCTAATCTGAGCTACCTGGAAAACCTGCTCAATGATCCAGAGGCTGGCGTGCAATTGCCGGCAGCGGTGATCGTCGAAGCGGTGCAGGGCGAGGGCGGTGTGATCCCGGCTGACATCGAGTGGCTGCGCGGTCTGCGCCGTATCACCGAAAAGGCCGGCGTGGCGCTGATCATCGACGAAATCCAGAGCGGTTTCGCCCGCACCGGCAAGATGTTTGCCTTCGAGCACGCCGGCATCATTCCGGATGTGGTCGTGCTGTCCAAAGCCATCGGCGGCAGCTTGCCGCTGGCGGTGGTGGTGTATCGCGAATGGCTCGACACCTGGCAGCCGGGCGCCCACGCCGGTACGTTCCGTGGCAACCAGATGGCGATGGCTGCCGGTTCCGCGGTGATGCGTTATCTGGTCGAGCACAAGGTCTGCGAACACGCTGCCGCCATGGGCGAGCGCCTGAGTGAGCACCTGCGCATTCTGCAGCGCGATTTCCCGCAACTGGGCGACATTCGCGGTCGTGGTCTGATGCTAGGTGTCGAACTGGTCGATCCGAACGGCACGCCGGACGCACTGGGCCATCCGCCGGCGTTTGCGCGTCTGGCGCCGCTGGTTCAGCGTGAATGCCTCAAGCGCGGGCTGATTCTGGAGCTGGGCGGGCGCCATGGTGCAGTGGTGCGGTTCCTGCCGCCGCTGGTGATCACCGCTGCGGAAATCGACCGCGTCGCCGAGATCTTCGGCCGTGCACTCAGCGCGGCGACCGCCGCCCTGTAAATTTTTCGCCGCGTCGAACGTTCTTTCTACATACCCGGCTGCACCCGTCGTGCAGCCCACCCTTACAGCGATGGAGACACAGCATGACGTCAGTATTCGACCGCGAGGATATCCTCTTTCAAGTCGTGGTCAACCACGAAGAGCAGTACTCGATCTGGCCGGACTACAAGGCCATCCCGGAAGGCTGGCGCACCGTGGGCAAGAGCGGCCTGAAGAAGGAATGCCTGGCCTACATCGAAGAGGTCTGGACCGACATGCGCCCGCTGAGCCTGCGCCAGAAGATGGAAGCGCAAGCGGCTGCCCAGTAAGTCATCAGCCAAAAAGAAACCCGCTGGACTGGAAACAGTCAGCGGGTTTTTTCATGTCCAGAGGACTGGCTTACGCGCCGCTCAGGCCCTTGAGCAGCGCATCCACATTGCCTTCCAGCTCTGCCACCGGATCCGCCGCATCGGTGCTCAACACCAGCAGATGACTGCCCGATTCGGCAATCGCCGATTTCACCGCATCCGACGGCTGGCGATGGTGCAGCACCACTGCTACGTCGTTGTCTTTCAGGGTCGCGGTCAGTTTTTTCAGATCTTCCGGCGTCCATTCGGCATCCGGTCGCGCGTCCTGTCCGATCAACTCCAGATTCAGGCTGCCGATCAGGTAACCGAAGTGATCGCTCAGGCTCATGACGCTCAGGTTGTCGGCACTGGCCAGGCGCGCCTCGCTGTCGGCACTGAGTTTCAGCAGGCGCTGCTTCAGCGCCGCCAGATTGGCTTCGATCTTCGGTTTGTCCTTCGGTGCCAGGCGCACCAGATCCGCCGCCATCACATCGGCCATGCGCCCCATGTTGTTGCTCGCCAGCCACGGTTGACTGTTCAGGCCGTCGACCTTGAGCCCCGGTTGCACGGCAATGCCGGGCAGGGCGCCGTCCACCGGGCGGGCGGCGTCGACTTCGACGATGCGGATGTTGCTGCGACGGGCGATCGGGTACAGCGGATCATCGGCCCACAGCGAACGCACGCCGATCACCGCATCGGCGCCGGAGGCCAGTTTGCTCAGCGCCGGGGCGCCGCGACCGGTGAAGTAGGCAGTCTGACGGCTGCCCGGCAGATTCGCCGGCGCCGCGCGCTCGAGGCTGATGCCGGTGCCCTTGAGCAGGACTTCGCCCAGACCGTAAGTGATGGGCAGCGAGGCCAGCACCCGCAACGGTTTCTCGGCAGCCAGCAGGGGGCTCGAAACCGCGCCGCTGAGGGCGATGGCCAGGGTCAGTTGTCGCAATGAAAAAGCCATTTATCCAAGGTTCCCTTTCAGACTGGGGACGACGCCCCGGGCAATCGCGGCGAGGGCGAAGGCGATACCGGCGACCAGAATGATCGCGGCGCCGGACGGAATCGGCAGGTCGAACACGATCGGCGCAAGAATCCCGCACAGGGTACTGACCGTGGCGATCAGCACAGAGCACCAGAAAAAGCCCTTGAGCGACTGGCTGAGCAGACGCGCTGCCGCCGCCGGAATCACCAGCAGCGCACCGACCAGAATCGCACCGATGACTTTCACCGCTGCAACCGTAATCAGCGTCACCAGAATCACGAACAGGTAATCCAGGGTCTTCACGGCGACGCCGCGTACCGCCGCCAGTTGCGGGTTGAAGCTGGCGAGCATGATCCGGTTGTACAGCGGCAGTGCCAGCGCCATGACCAGTGAGCCGACAATCGCCAGCACCAGCAGATCGTTCCCGTTGACCGTCAGCACCGAGCCGAACAGTACGTTTTCCAGAATGTGCACGTTGATCTTGCCTGCCAGAATCAGCAGCAGGCTGGCACCCAGCGCAAGGGACACCGACAGGAACACGCCGATCAGCGTGTCCGGGGCCAGGCCGGTACGGTTGCGCAGATAGTTGAGCAGAATGCCGAACAGCAGGCAGTAGCCGAACAGGCTGCCGTACGGCCCGGTGTAGGGCTCGCCGAGCAGAATGCCGATGGCCACGCCGGTCAGTGCCGCGTGGCCGACCGCCTCGGAGAAAAACGCGAAGCGCTTGACCACCACCAGCGTGCCGAGGCCGCCGAGCACCGGGCCGATCAACATACCGGCGAGCAGCGCATTGACCACAAACCCGTAGGCCAGGGCTTCCGGCAGGTAACCGGAGGAAGCCCAGCCTTGCACCATCAAACGAAAGGCTTCGTAACTCATCAGGCAGCGCTCCGTGGATGGGTCGAGAACAGGGTCAGCAGACGTTCCGGGGTCAGGGCCTGTTGCGGCGAGGCGTCGAACAGCACCCGGCGGTTGAGGCCGGTGACGCGATTGGCCAGACGCCCGACCGCTTCCAGATCGTGCTCGATCCACAGCACGGTGATGCCCGCCGCGCGCCAGTCACCCAGCAAACGCTCGAACACCTGGATTCCGGCTTCGTCGAGGGCCGACATCGGTTCATCCAGCACCAGCAGTTGCGGCGCCGGAATCAGGCCCTGGGCGAGCAATACCCGCTGGCGTTCGCCACCGGACAGCGCACCCATCCGGCGCTTGCGCTTGTCCTGCATACCGACCCGCTCCAGCGCATCACCGATAGCGCCGGCGTAGCGTTTGCTCAGGCCGAGAAAGGCCGGGCGGCGCTGGCACATGGCAGCCATGAAATCGTCGACGGTCATCGGCAGGCCGCGATCGAACTCCAGCGCCTGCGGCACGTAACCGATGGTGCCGGGCTCGCCGGGCCATTGCAGGCTGAGCCGGCCCTGATGGGGCATCTGCCCGAGCAGGGTCTTGATCAGCGAACTCTTGCCGCCGCCGTTGGGACCGACCAGCGCATGCACGCTGCCGGGCTGCACCTGGAAGGTGACCTTGTCCAGAATGGTCGTGCGGCCGAGGGTCAGGCTGACGTCAGCGAAATCCAGGGTCGGGCCGCTGCTGGCTATCGACAGGTTTTCCTGAGCTGTCATGCGCCGGACTCCTGAATCGCTCGAACCACGGTGTTGAGGTTGCCGGTCATTTCCTTTTCGTACTTGTCGGCGGTGTATTCGCCGTAGGAAATGTGCGACAGCGGGTACAACTTCACACCGGATTCACGCTGGATGGTTTCGACGTAAGTGGACGGGAAGTCCATTTCGGAGAAGATCACTTTCACGTCCAGTTCCCGCAGTTGATCGATGGTTTTCTTCAACTGGCTCGGGCTCGGCTCGATGCCGTGGGCCGGCTCGACCACGGCGGTGACTTCCAGACCGAACTCGCGCAGCAGGTAGTCGTAAGCGGCGTGCACTGTGGCCACTCGCAGTTCGGCGTTCGGTGCCTGGGTCAGCTTGGCCAGGGCGTCGGCGCGCATCTGCCGCAGGCGTTTGCCGTAGGCACGGGCGTTCTGGGTGTAGGTCTTGGCGTTGTCCGGGTCGAGCTTGCCCAGCTCCCGGGCGATGTTGTTGACCTGGGCAATCGAGGCGCTGATCGACAGGAACGTGTGCGGGTTCACCACTTTGCCGGCACCGCGCGCGGCAACCCCGGTGGCGGCCAGCAACGGCACGTTTTCGTTGGCTTCGATGGTCTTGATGTTCGGCGTTTCGCTGGCGGCGATCATGCGGTCGGCGAAGTCGTCATGGCCAACCCCGTTGAGCACGATCACATCCAGCCCGCTGATGCGCTTGATGTCTTCGGCGCGCGGCTCGTAGGCGTGCGGGTTGAAGCCGGCGGGAATCAGCGGCACGACCTCGGCCCTGTCGCCGACGATGTTCGCCACGTAGCTGTAATAAGGATGCAGGGTGATGCCGATGCGCAGGCGCTTGGCCTGATCGGCGCTGGCCAGCGGGCTCAGCAGGCTGGCGCACAGGCCGATCAGCAGCAGGCGCAGGAAAGGACGGCGTTGAGATGAACTAGGCATGGGCAAGCGGTCTTCTCTCGAATGAAGGCGAGGGTTCAATGACGATGTTCGCGGGTCACCCCGGCATCGAATTGCGCGACGATCTGTTTCCAGCCGGCAGCGCTTAGCGCTGCATCGGACAGGTCTGTCGGCGCTTGCAGATCGGTGGCGCGGTTGAGCCAGATGTCCGGCCCGGCGTTGTTCAGGCGCATCAGAAACGAACCGGCCACGGTCGGGACCTGGCTCTGGCCGAAGTAGGCACTGTCCGCCAGCAATTGCCAGACGTGACCGCCACGACTGACCGAACTGGCGTCCTGGGCAAACGGGGCGAAGCCTTCATCAGCCAGATTCTGTGGTGTGGGCAACGCTTGCTGTTCTTCGCGCAACAGGTGGATCTCGTCGAGGGTCACCCGCAAGTCGGCATAGATGCCTTGCTCGCTGGCGCCAAGGTCGCGACGGGCGTCCAGTTGATGGCTGGAAACCGGCTCCGGTTCGTGGGATACACCGCGCCATGCGACCACGGAACCGGCAACCGCAAGGATCAGCAGGCACATCAGCAGCACATTGAGGGTTTCGTGCCCGGCACCTGCCGGGCGTACAACCTGGGTGGTCGGCGTGGTCATGGGGCTTCGATATCCGCTTGGTCGATTTCGACCACATGGCCGGGGCCTGCGTCGAACAGCACATAAAACTCGGCGCCGGGTTTCTTGAAGGTCAGGGTCGAATCGGCGCCGAGCTTGCCCGGCACCAGGATGGTTTCGTCGTAGCCGATCACGTCCAGGGTCACCCCCGGCGCGCCGCTGCCGTCGGAGAAGCCGCCGGTGCATTTGATCTGCTCGGCGTCGATGGCCTTGCACTCGCACATCGGGTTGTGGGCCAGGGCGCTGGCGCTGAAACCGGCGCACAGCGCCAGCAATGCAACGCTCATGTTCAAGCGGGAAGGGTGGCTCATGGTTTGGCTCCTTGTTTGTTCAGCCAGGCAACGGTGGCGGGGGAGGCCTGGCTCAGCGGAATCGAGGCTTGGTGCATGCTGCCGTCCCAGCCTTCCATGGTGATCCACAGTTCGGCGTCGGCTCTGGTTTTGTCCGGGACGGGCATCTGCGTACCCATGCTGTAAGGCGTGCCGAAGAAGATCGAACCCGCGGCGCGCAGACTGCGCGGCTTGCCGATACGCAGGTAGGTGGCCTTGACCTGTTCGACACAGGCGTCGCACAGGGCGGCGCTAAAGCCCTTCAGATAACCGGCCGCGCCGTCGGGAAGCGGTGGTTCGTTGCGAAACTCGGCCAGCCTCAGGCTCCAGGGACCCACCTGGACTTCGCCGATCTCGCGTTCGCCCAGTCCGCTGTCGCCGCGAAACAGAGCCTGGTCGGCGAAGTACCGGGGCATGAATCCCAGCGGAATCAGCAACAGTAGCACGTTGATGTGGAAGCGCCATTTATGCCAGATCACGCTCAGTCGCGAAGGTTGAACCACTCTGGTGGACTTGCTCACAGATGGACCTCCGACGGTTCACGGTGCAGGGCCGGTTGTGCCTGACCGCGCTGTTTCTTGTGCTCGCGCTTGAGGGCGTTGGCGGTCGCCAGCGCGGTACGCTTGGTCCAGATCAACAGCCCGCTGAGGACCATCATGCTCAGCACCAGTCCGAAGAAGAACCAGATCAGCTTGATCCACAGTCCACCGAAGTCGCCGGTGTGCAGCGGACGCATGGATTCGGTGACGAACTCCAGGGAGGTCCGGTCGGAGAGCAGGCGCGAGGCTGCCACTTCACCGCTGTAAGGGTTGAGCGTGGCTGACTGGAACATCAGCGGATACCAGCCGCGTCCCCGGATATCGAGGTGGCTGTAGGCATTGCCGGGCAGATTGATGGTGCTGGCTTCGAACCCGGGAATCCGTTGCTGGGCAATTTCGATGGCGTGATCCAGGCTGACCCGTGGCGGTGGCGAACCATCGGCGGACAGCGGCACGCCTTCACGGGACATGGCTGCGATGACCGGCTCGCTGGAGATGGAGATGTGGTTGTCCGAAAGAATGGCTTCGATCAGGAACCACACGGCGGTGACGGAGATCACCGCGATAAACCAGATCGACCAGATGCCGCTGAGACGGTGGAAATCGCCCCAGAATATCCGCGCACCGTGACGCAGGCGCAGGGTCGGGCTGAAAAAGCCCTTCCAGAAGCGTTTGTAGACCACCAGTCCGGTCACCAGCGAAGCCAGCATCGGCAGTGCCAGGAAGGACACCAGATACCAGCCCCAGCTGTAACCGTTGGTGAACGGTACCAGCCACCAGCCATGCAAGGCACGGGTGAAGGCCCGGAAATTGAAGTCGGGCGCGGTGCCCTGGATCACACCGGTGTAAGGGTTGACGTAGACCGTTACCGAGCGCCCGTCAGGTTGACTGACGTTCACCTCCAGCGCGAAATGCGATTCGTCGGGACGACTGATGCGTTCGACCAGCAACTGTGGTTCGGCAGTCTTGATCGCGCTGATGATCTGGTCATAACCCAGCAGCGGGGCATCGTCCGATGGTTGGGTGGCGCGCATTTGCGGATTCACCAGCCAGACGATTTCCTGGCTGACCACCGCCAGGGTGCCGGTGACGCAGACGATCAGGACAAAAAACCAGATTGGCAACGCCAGCCAGCTGTGTACCAGGAACCACAGTTTCGAGCGGGATTTCTTCGACATGATGACGGGTCTTGATTCGGTGAGAGGACTCGGCCACTACGGGCTTCGCAGCGCGGCAGTCCCTGAAGGGCCCGTCGTGGCTTTTGCCTACGCGACCGGCCCGCATCTCTATAAGACGGATGACCGAAGCAAATCCCGATAAACGATATGAAAGTAAATGTTTCGCGATTGCAGGTTGCTGTCGCGTGGGCGGATTTCTGCGGGGGAGGCGAAGCAGTCCGACGGCGCATGCCGCCGGATTGAAGGGGGGAGTCAGCGGAGAAAATCGAGCGCTTCGGCGAGCAACAGTTCAGGGACTTCTTCGGCGAGGTAATGCCCGGCAGGCAGGGCCTTGCCCCGTACGTCGGTGGCAACCTGTTGCCATTCCCCGAGCGGATCGAAGCACCGACCGACAATGCCCTCGGCGCCCCACAGCACCAGTAACGGCAGGTCCAGGTGACGACCGGCCGTGATGTCGATGCGGTCATGTTCCAGGTCGATGCCGGCGCTGGCGCGGTAATCCTCACAGATCCCCCGAGCACTGCCGGGACGTTCAAGACAACGCCGGTATTCGCTGAACGCCTCGTCGGTGAAGGGCGCGAGCCCGGCGCTGCGACTGCCCATGACGCTGCGCAGATAGCCTTCAGGGTCGGCTTCGATCAGGGTTTCCGGCAGCGGTGCCGGACGAATCAGGAAAAACCAGTGCCAATAGGCCCGTGCAAAAGCTTCGTTGGTCTGGCTGTACATCGCCAACGTCGGCGCGATGTCGAGCAGGACCATGCGCCGCACGACGGCGTGATGATCGAGCGCCAGACGATGGGCGACCCGCGCGCCACGGTCGTGGGCAAGGATCGAGAACTGCTCGAAACCCAACGCGTTCATCAATTCCACGCCGTCGCGGGCCATCTCGCGCTTGGAATAGTTGAGGTGAGCTTCATCCGCCGGCGGACGACTGCTGTCGCCGTAACCACGCAGGTCGGCAGCGACCACAGTGAAGTGTTCGGCCAGTTGCCCGGCGATCTTGTGCCAGATGACGTGGGTCTGCGGGTGCCCATGCAGGAGCAGCAGGCCCGGGCCGCTGCCTTTGATGCGGTAGGTGATGTCCACACCGTTGACGTGGCGCTGGTCTTTGACGAATCCGGCAAACATCGGGTGATCCTTTATTCAGGCGCGTGGCCTGCATCCTGAAATCGCCGGGCGTTCATGACAAGACGTGAAGCGTGGTTCGACGGTTCATGAATCGTGTTCGCCCATCCCCGCGCGTTGCGCGGGAATGGATATTCGGCGTGGCTAACCTTGCTGAAACATCTCTTTTGCCCGTTGCTCGATCTGCTCTTGGGTCAGGTCCTCCTTGCGCGTGGCGAGGAACCACAGATGCCCGTACGGATCTTTCAACGTCCCGCTGCGGTCGCCGTAGAACTGATCCTTGACCTCTGACACCGAGGTCGCGCCGGCCTCCAGCGCACGCTGAAAGGATTTGTCGACATCGGTCACGTACAGATGCAAACCGACCGACACTGCTTTGTCCGGATTGCTCAAAGGCCCTTGATCGCATGGCGAGCCGAGCATGATCGCACTGTCGCCGATGCGCAGTTCGGCGTGGCCGATGCCGCCGTCGGGCATGCTCAGGCGCATGACTTCGGTGGCACCGAACGCCTTTTTATAGAAGTCGATGGCTTCGGCAGCTTTGTGAATGCCGAGGTACGGGGTAATGCTGTGATACCCCTCGGGAATGGGTTTGACGCTCATGGCGGTACTCCCTGTTATTTGTTGCCTGGTTTTTATTAGCGGTTGAAGGTGTGCCTTCGCCGGGGTTGCCGGTCGCTCAACTATAGATCTGTGCCGCCGCCATGACCTAGCAGCCGACGAGCAGCCCTCGCGATGCCGGAGCGGAGTGAGTCCTCAGTCGGGAACGTCGAGAAAGTGCGCTCCCGGCCCTCGCTCGCCCAGCACATCGCCCTGATTGCGCAGCGGGCAGGCCTCCATCGACAGGCATCCGCAACCGATGCAACCGGTCAGCCGGTCCCGCAGCAGCATCAACTGATTGATCCGCTCGTCCAGCTCCCGCCGCCACTGCTCCGACAACACTTTCCAGTCCGCCGCGGTGGGGGCGCGGTTGTCCGGTAGCTGTTTCAACGCCTCTCCGATTTCCGCCAGTGGAATCCCCAGACGTTGCGCCACCTTGATCAACGCCACCCGCCGCAGCACTTCCCGTGGATAGCGCCGTTGGTTGCCGGCATTGCGCTGGCTCTTGATCAACCCCTTGGATTCATAAAAGTGCAGGGCGGTGACTGCCACGCCGCTGCGGGCCGCGACTTCGCCGACGGTCAGTTGCTTGTGCACATTTTGCGCAGTGATCATTTGCAAATTGCCCCTTGACCTCTAGTTAACTCGAGGTTTTACCCTGCAGGCCTTCGAATCGCAAGATTCGCCTGACAGAGTGGGGATGTCATGCAAGCACCAGCGAAAAACCGCAGCTTCACCCAATTGATCGAATTTGAAATCGAACCCGGCCAGCAACCGGCGCTGGTGTCGGCGCTGGCGCTGCAGACCGAACGCCTGGCACAGCGTTACTCAGGCTTCGTCAGCGCGAGCGTCCAGGCCAGCGACGATGGCCGGCGAGTGTTGAGCTTTCTGCAATGGCAGTCCCGCGAGGCGGGGGAGGCGGCGTTCCAGAGTTTCGAAACCGGCGAGCAGGACTTCTGGCAACTGATCCGCACCCATCAGGCGCGCACCGTGACCTTCGGTTCATTCCAGGTGCTGAGCAGCATCGCCCGCAGTCATGACGACGGCTTGCACTGCCAACTGGTGGGTTAGATCGACAGCTGGATCAAGCGCTCGCCTTGCAGGTTTTCCGTGGGCCGGCGCTTGTTCACCGCCAGTTCGCCGATCTTGATCAGCCGCGTACGGGTGACGTTGCGACTCAGGCCGAGCAGGGACGCGGTGTGCACCTGGTTGTAATGGCAGAAGCGATAGGCTGCGCGCAGCAACGCGTCTTCGACTTTTTCATGCAGGGCGCCGGCCTGTTGCTCGAAGAGTTTCTGGAAGGCGCGTTCCAGCAGCGCTTCCGGTGAGTCGTCGGCGGTTGCGTGCTGATCGTCGGGACGGTCGATGCGCAGGTTCGACAGGCGCAGATCGTCGCGTTCGATCACGCCGTTACGGCAGATCAGCAGCGTGTGATGGATGACGTTTTCCAGTTCGCGGATATTGCCCGGCCAACTGTAGCCGCGCAGCTTGTGTTCGGCGCCGGGACTGATGGTGACGCGTCCGTAACCCAGGCGCTGACTGTAGGCCTCGATGAAATGCCGGGTCAGCGGCAGGATGTCGCCGGGGCGGTCGCGCAACGGGCTCAGCTCCAGATTCACTACGTTCAGCCGGTAATACAGATCCTCGCGGAAATGCCCGGCGTTGATGGCTTTCTCCAGTTGCACGTTAGTTGCCGCCAGCACCCGCACATCGATGGGAATGCTCTTGCGCGATCCGAGGCGCACCACTTCGCGTTCCTGCAACACCCGCAGCAATTTGACCTGAATGGCCATCGGCAGATCGCCGATCTCATCGAGGAACAAAGTGCCGCCATCCGCCTCTTCGAACCATCCGGCCTTGGCGCTGAGGGCGCCTGTGAAGGCGCCTTTTTCGTGGCCGAACAGTTCGGCTTCCACCAGCGATTCGGAAAACGCCCCGCAGTTGACCGCGATGAACGGCCGGTTGCGCCGGTTGCTCAGGTTGTGGATGTGCCGCGCCACCAACTCTTTGCCGGTGCCGGTTTCGCCGATGATCAGCACGCTGGCCTCGCTCGGGGCGACCTGTTGCAAATGCGCGAGCAGGGCCTGGGATTTCGGGTCTTCGAAGACCTGAGCAGTGGCGCGGATTGAGGTGGCCAGGGCGGGTGAAGGCGGCAGGGTCAGCAGTTGCATGGGGTCTCGCTCCACGAAAGAAAATCAGGAATAGAACGTCGGCACCGGCAGGGACTGGTTCAGCGCCCAGTCGCCCAGCTCGTGGAGTTTGTAATCCAGCGGGTCGTGCAAGGTTTGCGTGCGCAGGTTGCGCCAGTGCCGGTCGAGGCGCAGCGACGCGTGGGTCGAACGGGCGCCGGTGACTTCGAACAGTCGGCTACAAATCTCCAGGCCCTGTCGGCTGGCGGCGACCTTGGCCGTGGCAATCGCCGTGGCCAGATGCCCGCGTTCTTCGGCACTGAGGTTCGGGCCCTTGGTCCAGGCCTCGTCGAGCAACGCAGCGGCGCGTTCCACCAGCAGACGGATGCCTTCGAGAGCGACCCAGAACTCGCCGTAATGGGCCAGCACATAAGGATCTTCACGCACCTCGCGCACCGAGGATTTGTGCCAGACCCGGGTTTCACTCAGGGTGTATTGCCGCGCCTCTTCAAAGGCACCTTCGGCGATGCCGAGGAACATGTGGGTGAACGTCAGTTGCGCGATCAACGGGCGCAAGCAGGCGAACGGTGTGCTCAGCGGCCCCGGATCCAGCAGCAGCTCCGATTCCTCGACCCGCACCCGTTCGAACGTGGCGCTGCCGCTATCGGTCTGGCGCTGGCCGATGTTGTTCCAGTCGTTGTGCAGGGTGATGCCGCTGCGCCCGCTGGGGATCGCCGCGATCAGCAGTTTGCCGCCGTTGCTTTCGTCCACCGCCGAGGCGATCAGCATCTGCGAATCGCTGGCGCCGGAGCAGAAGCTCTTCTTGCCGGAAAACTCGCGCCAGCCACCGAGGTCCTTGACCACGGTGCGGGTGTCCAGCGGATTGAGCGCGTTGCCCCAGAACCAGTTCTGCCGCGCGGTCTGTTCGAACCACGGCTGCCATTGTTCCGGGCGGGAAAACAGGCGCACGGTGGCGAGCATCAAATGATGAAAACCGAAGACGTGGGCGATCGAGCTGTCGACCTTGGCGAATTCGCGCACGACTTGCAGGGTTTCGCTCCAGCGCGCGCCGAGGCCGCCGTAACGGGTGGGAATGCTCAGGGCCAGCAGACCGCTGTCGCGCAGGGCGTCGCGTTCGGCTTTCGGCGTGCCGCCACGCTCGTCGCGTTCGACGGCGGTCAGGGCGAATTCAGCGGCCAGTTGGCGGGCGGTCTGCAACGGGGAGAGCAGGGTGCTTTGCGGTTTGGCAGTCACTCGGTCTTCCTCAGGCGTTGGCTTTGGCGGGCAGTACATCGTTGGCGATCATTTCGCCGAACGGCCCGGTGAGGTTGGTCACGCCGCGTCCGGCCAGGCTCGCGTACGGCTCGGGCAACAGCGGGAAGACCAGTTCGGCAAAGCGGTAGGCCTCTTCCAGATGCGGATAACCGGAGAAGATGAAGCTCTCGATGCCCAGATCCGCGTATTCCTTGATTCGCGCCGCCACTTGCTGCGGATCGCCCACCAGCGCAGTACCGGCGCCACCGCGCACCAGACCGACGCCGGCCCACAGGTTGGGGGCGATTTCCAGGTTGTCGCGGCGCCCGTCATGCAGGGCGGCCATGCGCCGCTGGCCTTCGGAGTCGAAACGGGAAAAGGATTTCTGCGCAGCCTCGATGGTTTCGTCGCTGATGTGCTCGATCAGTTTGTCGGCGGCTTTCCAGGCTTCTTCGGCGGTCTCGCGCACGATCACGTGCAGGCGGATGCCGAACTTCACTTTGCGCCCGTGACGGGCGGCGCGTTCGCGCACGTCGGCGAGTTTCTCGGCGACGGCGGCCGGTGGTTCGCCCCACGTCAGGTACACGTCGACCTGCTCGGCGGCCAGATCGTGAGCCGCGTCGGAGGAGCCGCCGAAATACAGCGGCGGATAAGGTTTCTGCACCGGTGGATACAGGGCTTTGGCGTTCTGCACCTTCAGGTGTTTGCCTTCGAAATCCACCGCTTCGCCTTGCAACACGCGGCGCCAGATCTTGAGGAATTCGTCGGTGACTTCGTAGCGTTCGCTGTGGCTGAGGAAACTGCCGTCGCCACGGTTTTCGTCCGGGTCACCGCCGGTCACAACGTTGATCAGCAGGCGGCCGTTGGACAGTCGATCCAGGGTCGCGGCCATGCGCGCCGAAACGGTTGGCGAGATGATCCCCGGACGGATCGCCACCAGATAACGCAGGCGTTCGGTCAGCGGCACCAGTGCCGATGCGATCACCCACGAATCCTCGCAGGACCGCCCGGTGGGAATCAGCACGCCGTGGTAGCCGAGGCTGTCCGCAGCTTGCGCCACCTGTTTCAGGTAATTGAGGGTGACCGGGCGTGCGCCTTGGGTGGTGCCCAGATAGTGACCGTCGCCGTGAGTCGGCAGGAACCAGAAAACATCCATGAACAGCTCCTCAGGCGATTTTCAGCAATGGTTTGAGATGAGTGCCGAACAGTGGCGCGGCACGTTCGGCGGCCAGGCGGATGCGCGCCTTGAGCGGTTCGCTGGTGATCTGGTAGTCGGCGAAATCGGCTTCGGTGGCATACACGCCGATCGGCAGGGTCACGGCCTGGAAGAAGCTGAACAGCGGGCGCAACTGGTGATCGAGGACCAACGCGTGCCGTTCGCTGCCACCGGTGGCGGCGAGCAGCACAGGCGTGTCGATCAGCGCATTCAGGTCGATCAGGTCGAACAAATGCTTGAGCAGGCCCGGATAGGAGCCGCGATAGACCGGCGCGGCGACGATCAGCAAATCAGCCTGTTCGATGGCTTGCAGTTCGGCTTCGATCTCGGCCGGCAACTCCTGGCGGGACAGTGCGGCGCCAAGCGGGCGGGCGATGTCACCGAGCTCGATCAAATGGCTCTCGATCGGCAAGTGCCCGGACAATTCGGCCAGCAGGGCCTGGGTCAGCACCAGGGTGCGGGACGGACGCCAGGTTCCGCCGGACAGGGCGACGACTTTCAATGGACGCGACATGGTCAGTTCCTTTTTCAACAGTTGCTCGGCGAGCAGTGAGTAGTCACTGGAGCAGAGCAAGCGCTGTACCAATTCCTGTAAGGCCCGTATTCCGGGGCTTTGAGCGTTTTCGGTGGCTGTGCTCATGTGACTTTCAGGCCGGTTTGTTGAACCGCTGTTGCCTGGGAAACAGTTGCTGGAGCAACAGTGCCGAACGCGATGAAGGATTTATAAAGGCTGACTGTTATTCCGTAAAAGACTGTTAATTGATATTGATAGGCCTTATGGGAATATACAGGGCGAATCCTGCCCGAATTCTGATAGCCACTATTGAGAGCGTTGATTTCTGCCAAAGCGTGCCCGGGCGTAGCCTTTCTCCATCGACCCACACTGCTCGCCAGGACGCTCCCATGAATCGTTTACTGACTGTTTCGCTGATGCTCGCTGTCTCTGTTCTCGCCGGTTGCGCGAGTCATGTTTCCCCGGAACTGCGCCCTTATACGGCGGAAGAAACCCGCGAACTGGCGCTTGAATCGCTGAACCGTCGCGGCCTGTCCTTCGAGGAATACCATGCGAAAAAAGCCGAATTGCTCGGCCAGCCACAGAAGGCATTCGGTTTCGATTCCAAGGGTGAAATGAGCGCCGAGCGGGCCGTACAGCTGCACGGTCGTCCAAGCTGATCCGCAACTGTACTGCTCGAAGTTTTATCCAACTGTCCGTGGGTTTGCGCGGCGCCGTGGGATAGGGTCAACACCTGAATGACCCTGACGGACTGCCTGCCATGACCCTCTCGCTCGACCTGCTGCTGGGCTTCGCCCTGTTTGCCCTTGTCACCTCGATCACACCGGGGCCGAACAACACCATGTTGCTGGCATCGGGCGTGAACTTCGGCTTTAACCGCACCATCCCCCATATGCTCGGCATTACCTGCGGCTTCTTCGTGCTGGTGGTGGCGGTGGGTTTTGGCCTGGGCGCGGTATTCCAGACCTATCCGCTGCTTTATACGGTTCTGCGTTACGTCGGCGCGGCGTACTTGCTTTACCTGGCGTGGAAAATCGCTCACTCCGGCCCGGTCGGCGACAGCGGGCAGGGCGAAGCGAAGCCGATCAGCTATCTCGGCGCGGCCGCTTTTCAGTGGGTCAATCCCAAGGCGTGGATCATGGCCATCGGCGCCATCAGCACCTACACGCCGATGCAGGGTTACTTCACCAATGTAGTCGTGATTGCGGCGGTGTTCGCCATCATCAATCTGCCGAGCGTCGGTGTCTGGGCGGCGTGCGGGACTCTGTTGCGCAACGTACTGAAGGATCGCCGCTGGTTGCGGGTGTTCAACTGGGGCATGGCGGCGCTGCTGGTGATTTCGCTGTATCCGTTACTCCTTGAAAGCTTTGGCTGACGCAGTGCTACAACCGCCGGCTCGATGCCTGTTAAAGTCGCGTTCAGGAGCGTTCCTACGCACTTTTAAATGAAGTTGTTCTTCTTTAACGGCCTCCGATCAGGTATTGATGACGCTCTCGAACCCGGACGCAGCTCACAAGGCTGCGTCGTGCCGTTTGCAGACACGAGCATCCTGATCCCGGAACACGCTCTGCGAGTCTTTTTATGAACACACGTCCGCTGTATTTCGATTACGCCGCCACCACCCCGGTGGACGAGCGGGTCATCCAGGTGATGATCGAGTGTCTGGGTTTCAACGGTAACTTCGGCAACCCGGCCTCCAGTTCCCACGCTTTCGGCCAGCAGGCCCGGCAAACGGTCGAGAACGCTCGCCGGCAAGTCGCCGAACTGGTCGGCGCCCAGGCGCAGCAGATCGTCTGGACCTCCGGCGCCACCGAATCCAACAACCTCGCCCTCAAAGGCGTGGCCCAGGCCCGTGGAGTTCCCGGCGGGCACATCATCACCAGTCAGATTGAACATAAAGCCATCCTCGACACCGCCCGGCAATTGCAGGACGCCGGTGTCGCCGTGACCTATCTGGTGCCGGACGCCGAAGGCCTGATCACTGCGCAAGCAGTCAGCGAAGCGATGCGCGATGACACCTTTCTGGTGTCGCTGATGCTGGTCAACAACGAACTCGGCACCG
Source organism: Pseudomonas sp. FG35 (assembly GCF_057809295.1). Taxonomy (NCBI): domain Bacteria; kingdom Pseudomonadati; phylum Pseudomonadota; class Gammaproteobacteria; order Pseudomonadales; family Pseudomonadaceae; genus Pseudomonas; species Pseudomonas sp. FG35. The sequence continues at coordinate 298,832 of NZ_JBMDJR010000010.1, forward strand.
TCAACGACATCCCGGCCATCGGCGAAGTAGTGCGTGGGCGCGGGGCGTTGTTCCATGTCGATGCGGCGCAAGGCGCCGGCAAGGTCGCGATCGATCTGGCGCAATGGCCGGTGGATCTCATGTCGTTTTCGGCACACAAGCTCTACGGCCCCAAAGGCATCGGCGCGCTGTATGTCGGACCCCATGCGCAACAGCGCTTGCAGGCGCAGATTCACGGTGGTGGTCACGAGGGTGGGTTGCGTTCCGGTACGCTGGCCACTCACCAGATCGCCGCCATGGGCTCGGCCTTTGCCTTGGCCGCCGAGGCCTTTGATGACGAGAAGAAAACCATCGTCGCGTTGCGCGAGCGACTGCTCGAACAGCTCTTGAGCCTGCCCGGCGTACGCCTCAACGGCAGCAGCACCCAACGTATCCCGCACACCTTGAGCCTGACCTTCAGCGAAGGCGAGTTCAACCCGGCGGCGCTGAGCCATTCGATCGCGTTTTCCGCGACCTCGGCCTGCAATTCCGCCAGCAATACACCGTCCCACGTGCTGCTGGCATTGGGGCACGACGCGCACCTGGCCGGCCGCACCATTCGCCTGAGCCTCGGCCGTTTCACCACCGCCGAAGACATCGACAAGGCTGTAGAACTGATCAAGACCGCCTGCGCCAGTGCTCCGGCATTCTGGGCGACAGGGCTTTAACGAGCCGAATTCGAACGGCACCAAACAATAACGATGAAGTGATTCGCAGGAGACATGATGAGTACCCAGACCTTTACCGAAGGAACGGTTCCCCAGCGCCTCGCGCACACCCGTGAACTGATGCGTCGCGAAGGTATCCACGCGTTGCTGGTGCCGTCCGCCGACCCGCACCTGTCGGAATACCTGCCGGGTTACTGGCAGGGTCGGCAATGGCTGTCGGGTTTCCATGGCTCGGTCGGTACGTTGATTGTCACCACAGACTTCGCCGGGGTCTGGGCCGACAGCCGTTACTGGGAACAGGCGACCAAGGAACTCAAGGGCAGCGGCATCGAGCTGGTGAAACTGCAACCGGGTCAGCCGAGCCCGCTGGACTGGCTGGCCGAGCAGACGCCGGAAGGTGGCGTGGTTGCGGTTGACGGTGCGGTGATGGCCGTTGCGTCGGCGCGCACGCTGGGCAGCAAGCTCGAAGCCCGGGGTGCCAGCCTGCGGACCGACATCGACTTGTTGAAAGAAGTCTGGAGCGACCGTCCGGCGTTGCCGAACGCGCCGATCTACCAGCACCTGCCGCCGCAGGCGACTGTCAGCCGTGGCGAAAAACTCGCCAAACTGCGCGAAACCCTGCAGGAACGCGGTGCCGACTGGCACTTCATCGCCACCCTTGACGACATCGCTTGGCTGTTCAACCTGCGCGGTGGCGATGTGTCGTTCAACCCGGTGTTCGTTTCCTTCGCGCTGATCAGCCAGCAACAAGCCGCACTGTTTGTGGCCTTGAGCAAGGTCGATGCTGAGCTGCGTGCCGTGCTGGAAAAAGACGGCGTAACCCTGCGCGACTACAGCGAAGTCGCTGATGCCTTGCGTGCGATTCCGAACGGCGCGAGCCTGCTGGTGGATCCGGCGCGGGTTACCAGCGGTCTGTTGGATAACCTCGACACTGGCGTGAAACTGGTCGAAGGCCTGAACCCGACCACACTGGCCAAGTCGCAGAAGAGTCTTGCAGACGCCGGCCACATCCGTCAGGCGATGGAGCAGGATGGCGCGGCGCTTTGCGAGTTTTTCACCTGGCTGGAATCGGCCTGGGGGCGCGAGCGCATCACCGAACTGACCATCGACGAAAAGCTCACGGCGGCCCGTGAGCGTCGTCCGGATTATGTGTCGCTGAGTTTCAACACCATCGCTGCGTTCAACGCCAACGGCGCGATGCCGCATTACCACGCCACCCCGGAAGAACACGCGGTGATCGAGGGTGATGGCCTGCTGCTGATCGATTCGGGCGGCCAATACTTGGGCGGCACCACTGACATCACGCGCATGGTGGCAGTTGGTACGCCAACGGATGAGCAGAAGCGCGATTGCACTCGTGTGTTGAAAGGCGTTATTGCTTTGTCCCGCGCGCATTTCCCGAAAGGCATTCTGTCGCCGCTGCTGGACGCCATCGCTCGTGCGCCGATCTGGGCTGAGAACGTGGATTACGGCCATGGCACCGGACACGGCGTGGGTTACTTCCTCAATGTTCACGAAGGTCCGCAGGTGATCGCTTATCAGGCAGCGCCGGCGCCACAAACCGCCATGCAACCGGGAATGATCACCTCCATCGAACCGGGCACTTATCGTCCGGGCCGCTGGGGTGTGCGGATCGAGAACCTGGCGATGAACGTATTGGCTGGAAGCAGCGAATTCGGCGAGTTCCTCAAGTTCGAAACCCTGACCCTGTGCCCGATCGACACCCGTTGCCTGGAACCGTCGTTGCTGACGCAGGAAGAGAAACAATGGTTCAACGCCTATCACGCCGAAGTGCGCGAGCGCCTGAGTCCGCTGCTCGATGGCGCGGCACTGGAATGGCTGAACACGCGTACTGCCGCTATCTGATCGGTTGAAGCTCGGGCGCTGCAGCCAGCGCCTGGGTCATGAAGTCGACAAACGCGTTGACCCTGGCGGACTGGCGACGGTTCGCCGGGGACACGGCGTGAATCGGCAATGATCGGGTCTGGTAGTCCTGCAACAGGGCGATCACTCGACCCGCCTTCAAATCTTCGCTGAACAGCCAGACCGGTGACAGCGAAACCCCCAGTCCTCCCAAGACCATTTCGCGGATCGCTTCGGAGTTGTTGCTCTGGGCGTTGCCCTGGATGCGTACGTCGTGGTGTTGGCCATCCTTCTCGTAAGTCCACAGGTTCTGAGTGCTGAGCAGGTTGAATTGCAGGCAGTTGTGCTGCGCAAGATCCTGAGGTGATTGTGGGTGGCCGTGGCGTCGCAGGTAATCGGGCGTCGCCACCGTGAGCCGGTGGGTGGTGCCGATGCGTCGGGCGATCATGCCGCTGTCGTTCAGCTCGCCGATGCGCAGGCTGACGTCCAGGCCTTCGCTGACCAGATCCAGATTCTGATCGCTCAGTTGCAGGTCGACCTGCACCTGCGGAAAGCGCTGCAGAAACTCCGCCAGCCGCGAAGCGATATGCAAGCGGCCGAAACTGACGGAGGAGCCGATCCGCAAAGGTCCGGCGACGGTTTCCCTGCCGGACTGGAAACTGTGCTCGGCAGCGTCCACGGCGGCGAGGATATTTCGACATTCGTTGTAGTACCGCTGACCTTCATCGGTCAGTGACAGCTTGCGTGTACTGCGGGCAATCAGCTTGCCGCCCAATTCATTCTCAAGGGCGCGCAGCACTTTGCTGATGGTCGGCTGGGTGGTGTGCAGTTCCCGGGCAACGGCGGAGAAACTGCCGCGTTCGACCACCCGGACGAAGATGGCCATTGCGTTGAGCTTGTCCATGAAGCGCCTCATTCATGCCGATTTGGCATGCTTACTATAGTCATTTGACGTCTTATCGGCATGGAGCTGCTGCGGGAACATGGCTTCACTTTCTCCCACAGGAATGACCGAAATGACTGACTCACTGCACATGAAAGCCCTGATAGTGGACACCGCTAACGGGCCGTTACGCTTGGTTTCCCTTGAGCGCCCAGTGGCTGGGGCTGGACAGGTACTGGTGCGGATCAAGGCCAGTGGTGTTAATCCGCTGGATCTGAAAATCCGTGCAGGGCAGGCCGCCCATGCCCGGCAACCGTTGCCAGCGGTGTTGGGGCTTGATCTGGCGGGTGTGATCGAAGCGGTGGGTGAGGGCGTGCAGGATTGGGTGCCGGGCGATGAGGTGTATGCGTTGGCCACGGGCATTGGTGGCGCGCAAGGTTCGTTGGCCGAGTTTGCAGTGGTGGACGCACGACTGCTGGCGCGTAAGCCTTTGAACCTGAACCAGCGTGAGGCTGCGAGCCTGCCATTGATATTGATCACGGCGTGGGAAGGCCTGGTGGATCGGGCTCGGGTGAGTGCGGGGCAGAAGGTGTTGATTCACGGTGGTGCGGGTGGTGTCGGGCATGTGGCCGTTCAACTGGCCCGAGCATTCGGTGCAGATGTTTATGCAACAGGTTCTGTGAGGCAGCGCTCGATCATCGAGGGTTACGGTGCGACGTTCATCGATTATCTAGAGAGCTCGGTGGAGGAGTATGTCGCCGAGTTCACGGCGGGGGAGGGGTTCGACATTGTCTATGATACGGTCGGCGGCGAGACGCTGGACGTTTCCTTCAAAGCTGCACGGATCTACAGCGGACATGTACTGAGTTGTCTGGGCTGGGGGCAGCACAGTCTTGCGCCGTTGTCGTTTCGTGGGGCGACGTATTCGGGCGTGTTCACCTTGCTGCCGTTACTGACCGGCAGTGGGTGTGAGCATCATGGCGAGATTTTGCGCCAGGCTGCCGCGTTGATTGAGTCCGGGCAGCTGCGACCGCTGCTCGATCCGCATCGGTTCACGCTGGAAACCGCAGCAAAAGCCCATGAGCTGCTTGCAACGAAAGCAGCTCAGGGGCGTTTGGTTGTGGAGATTTAGCGAAGGGCTTCCAGCACGAAGTCGAGCCGGTCCTGACCGAAGAACAACTGTTTGTCGATGAACATGCTCGGCGCGCCGAAGACGCCGCGCTTCACTGCGGTCTCGGTGTTGTCCTTGAGCATGGCCTTGACTGCGTCATCGTTGGTCAATGCCAGTACCTCTTCAGGATTGAAGCCATGTTCGGTCAGCACGGCGGCAACCGCTGCCGGCTCATCGAGGGGGCTCCCTTCAACCCACAGCGCTTTGAACAGGCAATCGATGAACGGCTGAAAGCGATCGGGATGTCGCAGCTGAATGCCGGTGACCGCGCGCATCAACATCAGGGTATTGATCGGAAAATGCGGGTTGAATTTCAAGGGTACACCGTAGCGTTTGGCGTAGCGGTCCAGGTCCTGAAACATGTAACGACCCTTGGCCGGGATCATTGCCGGCGACGCGTTGCCGGTGGCTTTGAAGACGCCGCCCAGCAACATCGGAATGTAGATCAACTGGCTGCCGGTCTCGGCGCAGATTTTCGGCAGTTGGGTGTACGCCAGGTAAGTGGCGGGGCTGCCGAGATCGAAATAGAACTCCACGCTTTTGCTCATGTTCGCTGCACTCTGTTTTTGTTATTGGGGGAATTACCAGCGTTCGTTCCACGGACGCAGATCCAGCTCGAACGTCCAGGCGTCCCGTGGCTGGCTATGCAGATACCAGTAGTTCTCGGCGATATGCTCTGGATTGAGAATGCCGTCCTGGTCCTTGGTGGCATATTTGTCAGGGAAATTGTCGCGGATGAAATCGGTATCGATGGCGCCGTCGACCACGACGTGGGCGACGTGAATGTTCATCGGGCCAAGCTCTCTGGCCATGCTCTGTGCCAGAGCCCGGATACCGTGCTTGGCTCCGGCAAACGCGGCGAAGCCGGAGGCACCGCGCAATCCGGCAGTCGCGCCGGTGAACAGGATCGTGCCGCGGCTACGGGTCACCATCCGTTTGGCGACTTCCCGGGCATTGAGAAACCCGGAGAAGCAGGCCATTTCCCAGATCTTGAAATACTTGCGGGCGGTTTCTTCGAGGATGCTGCAGGGCACGTTGGCGCCGATGTTGAAAACGAATGCTTCAATTGGTCCGAGACGCGTCTCGATATCCTCAATCAGTGCAATGACGTCTTCTTCCTTGCGCGCATCGCAGGCAAAGCCGTGTGCTTCGCCGCCGGCCGCCTGAATGGCTTCCACCAACGGCTGCAATTTGTCGGCGCTGCGCCGCGTTACGCAAGCGATGAATCCTTCCCTGGCGAACCGTTTGGCGATGGCACCGCCCGTGGCATCACCTGCACCGACGACCAATACGACCTTCTTGTTATTCATGGGTGGTTCCCTTTAGTAAACGATCGTTAAGTGAACGAACGTTATGCTAGGATTTGCTCAGCGTCAAGGCACTCAATTGTGAGGACAAATACATGCGGTACTCCGCCGGTCACAAGCTGGAAACCAAAGAAAAGCTCCTGCAAAGCAGTTCGCTTTCTGCGAAAAGAAGCGGGTTCTCATCAATGGGTGTCGATGGCCTGATGAAGGCGATCGGTCTGAGTGGGGCGGCGTTCTACAGTCACTTCTCGTCCAAGGACGCGTTGTTTGCGGCGATCGTCGAGCGGGAGTTGTGCCAGAGTCTGGAACGCTTGGGCGGGCAGGGTACACAGGATCACGAACGGCTGGAGCGGTGCCTGAAACTGTATTTGAACATGGCCCATGTCGAGCAGCCTGAACTGGGCTGCGCATTGCCTGCGCTGGGCGCCGAGATAGCGAGGTCGGATATTGTTGTGCGGGAGCAGGCCGAGCTGTGGATTTGTAAGCTTCAGGAAAGTTGGGCGCAGATTCTGGAAAGCGACAGCCTGGCTTGGGCCATTCTGTCGCAATGTGTCGGGGCACTGGTGGTGGCGCGTATGTTGGCGTCGCCCAAGATTCAGCAGCGTGTGCTGAAGTCCTGTCATGAAGAGATCGGGAACCAGCTCGCCGCTTCGCGAGTGCAGTAGCGGCGATGGTTTATTTGCAGATGACGATCATGCTGCGGCTGGTGTAACCGGCGGGGTTGAGACCGAAGGGGTAATCACCCGGTTCTTCCACGGCATCACCTGATTTTGCGATGACCTTGTAGCCCTTCGGCGCGCAAGAGTTCGCGGCGCTGGTGTAGCACTTGTCCCAAGAGGAGGACAACCCCGAACAGTTGATGTGCAGCCCTTTCTTGCCATGCTTGACCTGGGTCTTCGACGTCGCCGCGCAGCCTGCAACGGCCAGTATGGCGATCAGAATCAAAATTCGTTTCATTACCGTCCTTATGGCGGCCTCGAGTCTGGCGCTCGGGTCTGCCTGTATTCGCTCTCGCTTGAAGCGTTCCGATGTCCCTGTCCGAAAAAATCCATGTCTGGCATTGGGTTGCGAGGCTAAACATGGCCTAAATGAGCGCCAATTGCCAGACCTTCGTTCAATCCCTTTTCAATCCGCCGCGATGGCGGGTTTGGCAGTGTTGCCCATGGTCATGGTTGCACCGACGGAGGCCAGAATAATGCACAGGATCGCCATCCATTGTGACAGAGAGAGGTATTCCTGAAGGAATAGCAGGCCCGACAGCGCTCCAAAGGCCGGTTCAATACTCATCAGTGTGCCGAAGGTGCGGGCGGGCATGCGGGTGAGGGCGACCATTTCCAGAGTGTAAGGCAGGGCAGTGGACAGGATCGCCACGCCAATAGCGATCGGGATCAATGCGGGAGTCAGCAATGCGCTGCCAGCGTGGACGATACCGATGGGGGCGACGAACAGGGCTGCGATCATCACGCCAAGCGCCGCGGTGGTCACACCGTTATCTGCGCCGGCCTTCTGGCCAAACAGAATGTACAGCGCCCAGCAAAAGCCAGCTCCCAGCGCATAGCCTGCACCGACCAGATCGATACCTGATGTCGTAGCGCCTGTGGGTATAAGCAACAGCAACCCAATGGCTGCAAGGGCAATCCAGAGAAAGTCGATCGCGCGACGCGAGGCATAGATGGCGACCGCGAGAGGGCCGGTGAACTCCAGGGCAACTGCGATGCCGAGCGGAACAGTGCGTAACGACATATAGAAGAGGAAGTTCATGCCTCCTAGCGCCATTCCATAGACAATCACCGTGCGCAGTGACTTGGCCGTCAGCTTCGCTCTCCAGGGTTTGAGCAATACCAGCATGATCACGCTGGCGAAGATGAGGCGCAGTGTTGTAGTACCTTGAGCGCCAACGATGGGGAACATGCTTTTGGCCAGTGAGGCGCCGGACTGAATCGATGCCATGGCTATTAATAGAAGGCCAACCGGAAACAAGGTTGAGGCAAGGCTGCGAGGCTGGTCGTTCATTGCGTGGCATCATCCGGGGAGGGAACTGGGGTGTGTTGGGCAATATAGTGCGCACTCACTGCGTTCGCGTCTATATAGAAGCGGCCTTTTTCACTTTCTTGATAGAAAAAGCAAATTAAGGGTTGACGGCAGATTCTGAGTCTCTATAA